>NZ_JBWKER010000142.1:0-1048 GCF_056435345.1 Kitasatospora sp. NPDC043950 | reverse complement strand
CGTCGGCTACGAGATGGCCCTCCTCGTCGACCGCGCCGGCGCCGTCCTCACCCCCGCACTCCGCGCGGAACTCCAGGGCAGTCTCCTGCACTGACGGTCCGTCGGATACCGTCCAGGTATTCGAAGTACCTCCGCGTCCTTCCCGGGCCCGCTTCGGCGGGCTCGGGTTCGGACGTTGTACGGCCTTCGCACCACCGGCTCCGGACCTGCGCCGAAGCTCGCACCGCACCGCCGCACCTTGTGAGGAGAGGAACCGTGACACCGCCCGACGACCGCAGCGGCCAGTACGGCGTTCCGTACCCTGGCACAGGCCATGACGCCTTCGGAGCACCCGGCGTCGGCCACGGTCAGCAGTACGGCCAGCCTCAGCACGGCCAGCAGCACGGACAGCAGTACGGCCAGCACCAGTACGGGCAGCCCCAGCACCCGTACGGGCAGCCGCAGCAGGAGCAGTACGACCAGCAGGGCCGGTCCGGCCGGTACCGACAGCCGCAGCCCGCCTTCGACACGCCGCCGCCCGGCTACCCGGCGCCCGCCCCCGACTACCGGCCGGCCCACGAGCCCGGGCACGTCGAGGAGTTCGAGGACGAGCCCGACTCCGGCCCGCTGATCCGGCCGTTCGCGATGACCGGTGGACGCACCCGGCCGCGCTACGAGCTCGCGCTGGAGGCCCTCGTCTCCGCCGACGTCGACCCGCAGCGCCTGGCCACCCTGCTCCCCGAGCACCAGCGGATCTGCACCCTGTGCAGGGAGGTCAAATCCGTCGCGGAGGTGTCGGCGCTGCTCTCCCTTCCCCTGGGAGTGGCCCGCATCCTCGTGGCCGACCTGGCCGAGGCCGGCCTCGTCGCCATCCACCAGCCCGCTTCCGGCGGCGAATCCGGAAACCAGCCCGACGTCACGCTGCTCGAAAGGGTCCTCAGTGGACTTCGCAAGCTCTAACGCGGCCGCCCCCACCCGCGCCACCACCTCCGCGAAGATCGTCGTCGCGGGCGGCTTCGGCGTCGGCAAGACCACGCTCGTCGGCGCCGTCTCCGAGATCAACCCCCTG
>NZ_JBWKER010000141.1:0-1208 GCF_056435345.1 Kitasatospora sp. NPDC043950 | reverse complement strand
GAACTCCCGCTGGTCAGTGCGGACTTCGCGACCGGTCCGAACCGCGAGGACGGCTCGTTCTGGCCCTACCTGCGGGATCCGAGGACCCTGGCCAGGCCGTGGGCGCTGCCCGGTACGCCGGGGCTGGAGCACCGGATCGGCGGGATCGAGAAGCAGGACGGGACGGGGAACATCTCCTACGACCCGGCGAACCACGACTTCATGGTCCGTACCCGGCAGGCGAAGGTCGACGGGGTCGCCGTCCCCGACGTGGAGGTCGACGACCCGAGTGGCGAGGCGCGGGTGCTGGTGCTGGGGTGGGGTTCGACGTACGGGCCGATCACCGCGGCCGTGCGGCGGGTGCGGGCGGACGGCGGGGAGGTCGCTCAGGCGCACCTGCGTCACCTGAATCCCTTCCCGGCCAACCTGGGCGCGGTGCTCAGGAGTTACGAGAAGGTCGTCGTGCCGGAGATGAATCTGGGCCAGCTCGCGCTGCTGCTGCGGGCGAAGTACCTGGTGGACGCGGAGTCCTACAACCAGGTGCGTGGGCTGCCGTTCAAGGCGGCGCAGTTGGCGGACGTACTGTCGGCGGCGATCGGCGCCCTGGACGAGGAGGACCACCGATGAGCGAGAACGGCTTCCCGTCCCTGAACCTGGTGCCCAAGGCCGAAGGTCCGCAGAGTGCCCGGGACTTCAAGACCGACCAGGAGGTGCGCTGGTGTCCCGGTTGCGGGGACTACGCGGTCCTGGCGGCGGTGCAGGGTTTCATGCCGGAGCTCGGCATCAAGCGCGAGAACACCGTGTTCGTCTCCGGGATCGGCTGTTCCTCGCGTTTCCCGTACTACATGAACACCTACGGGGTGCACTCGATCCACGGGCGGGCGCCGGCGATCGCGACCGGGCTGGCGTCCTCGCGGCAGGACCTGAGCGTGTGGGTGGTGACGGGGGACGGTGACGCGCTGTCCATCGGCGGCAACCACCTGATCCACGCGCTGCGGCGCAACGTCAATCTGAAGATCCTGCTGTTCAACAACCGGATCTACGGGCTGACCAAGGGTCAGTACTCGCCGACCAGCGAGCTGGGCAAGATCACCAAGTCGACGCCGATGGGCTCGCTCGACGCGCCGTTCAACCCGCTCTCGCTGGCGATCGGCGCCGAGGCGACCTTCGTCGCCCGCACGATCGACTCGGACCGCCAGCACCTGCAGTCGGTGCTGCGGGCGGCGGCC
>NZ_JBWKER010000140.1:0-1238 GCF_056435345.1 Kitasatospora sp. NPDC043950 | reverse complement strand
GGGGCTTCACCCTGGTTGGTAGACACGGGTTTGTGTGGTTATGCGGCGAGCGCCAGGGTAGCTGACTGCTGCTGCTCGTAGGTGACGGGGCTGACCTGGCCGTTGGCCGAGTGCCTGCGCCAGGTGTTGTATCTGTTCAGCCAGCGGAAAACCGCCGCTCGGCAGGCCTGGACTCCGGGCCAGCGGCGTGCGTCCTTGAGGAGCTCGCGTTTCAGTGAGGCGTGGAAGCTCTCGCAGGCGGCGTTGTCGGCACTCGTTCCGACAGCACCCATGGACTGCTTCACTCCCAACTCGGCACACAGGAAAGAGAATTGCCGACTTCCGTACTGCGCTCCATGATCGGAGTGGAACACCGCTCCGCGTAGGGTGCCGCGAGTGGCAGCGGCCATCGTCAGAGCGTCGGCGACCAGGGACGTGCACATGTGGTCGGCGATCGACCAGCCCACGACGCGCCTGCTGAAGCAGTCCAGCACCGTTGCCAGATACAGGAACTCCCCTTCCCCGACCGGGAGATATGTGATGTCGCCCATGTACTTCAGGTTCGGCGCCGGCGCGCTGAAGTCGCGCCCGAACAGGTCCGGCACCGGGGTCGCCGACGGCTCGGGCACGGTGGTGCGGACCTTCCGGCGCAGACGGGTGCCCACGATCCCGAACTTGCGCATCACCCGCGCGACCCGCTTCTCGTTCACCGCCAGGCCCCCATCCCGCAGCTCGGCGGTGACACGCGGGGCGCCGCAGGTCCCGTCGGACTCGGCGTGGACGCGCTGGATCCGCGCCGCCAGGACAGCGTCGGCCTCCTGCCGTTCTGCGCGGGTCGCGGCACTGGCGCGCCACTTGTAGTAACTGGAGCGCCGGATGCCCAGCACCTGGCAGAGCCGCTTGACCTCGAAGGCCTCCCGGTGGTCCTCAACGAACTGGAAGCGGCTCATCACCAGCTCGTCTCCGAGGCGAAATACTTCGTGGCCTTCCGCAGGATGTCCCGCTCGACCGACAGCGTCTCGCGGTCCTTGCGCAGCCCCGTGCTCTCCACCCGCAAAGCCGCGTTCTCCGCCTCCAGACGGACGATCCGTTCCTCGGGCGTCTCCACCCCAGGAGCCCCGGACCCGGCCGCAGCCGGCAGGACACCGTCGGGCCCCGGCGCGGCCCCCGCGGCCCGCACCCACTGCCGCAGCGACTCCGCATGCATGCCCAGATCCCGCGCGACCTGCGCATACGTCAGCGACGGATCGGAGCAGTAC
>NZ_JBWKER010000139.1:0-1420 GCF_056435345.1 Kitasatospora sp. NPDC043950 | reverse complement strand
TGGTGATGCTCAGGGTGAGGTCGTTGTCGGCGAGGTTGCGCAGGATGTTGCGGCTCTGCTGGAGGGTGCCGGGGGCGGCGATGATGAGTTCGAGGGCGGTGCGGGCGGCTTGCTGTTCGGAGAGGGTCTCGCGGGTGAGGCCGAAGATGATGGTGCGCAGGTTGTCGGCGAAGACGTCGGTGATGGAGAGTTCGGGGCAGAGGTGGCGGATGGATCCTTCGAGGTTGGCGAAGGATTTGCCGAGGAGGGCGATGACGGGGCTGGAGCGGATGCCGCGGCGGGTGGCGCAGACGAGGACGGCGGTGAGGGTGACACCGAAGTCGAGATCGTCCAGGGATGCGGAGGTGACTTTCGGGACGAGGGCGCTCATGTCGGTGCGGAATCCGGCGAGGTCGGCCCAGGGGGTGGGGTTGCCCATCTCGGCCCAGGTCCGTGCCAGGCCGGGGCCGTCGCCTGCGGCGGCATTGAGCAGGACGAGGACGAGGCTTCGGCTGATGGTGGCATCGATGCGGCCGACCATGCCCCAGTCGATCAGGTGGGCGGGGTGGCCGGGGGCGACGAACAGGTTGCCGGGGTGGGGGTCGGCGTGGAAGTAGCGGTCGAGGAAGTACCCGCGGTACATGAACGCCATCAGGTCCCGGGCGATGCCGGTGCGCTCGTCGGCGGTGAACGCGGCGGGGTCGGCGTCGCGCACGGACGTGCCGGGGGCCAGCGACTGCACCAGGACCCGCCGGGTGGGAGCGAGGAGGACCCGGGGCACGGTCAGGTGCTCGAACCCGGCGGTCAAGCCGAGGGCGTGGCGCATGTTGGCGGCCTCCCGACGGAAGTCGCTCTCGTCCCGCATGGCGTCGAAGAGCACGCCGAGCATGGCCGGCACGTCGACGACCGCGGTGAAGCGGGGCGCTGCCCGAACGACCAGACGCGCCGCGCGGCGCAGAACGGCCATGTCCTGGGCCATGACCTGAGCGACACCGGGGCGCTGAATCTTCACCGCCGCCGCCGTGCCGTCCGCCAGATCGGCGCGGTAGACCTGGGCCAGCGACGCTGCGCCGAGCGGCGTTTCGGTGTCGATGTCGCGGAACAGGCGCGGCCAGCGGGGGCCGAACTCGGCGGCCAGGACGGGCTCGAAGACGTCGAAGGGGAGCGGGGTGACCTGGTCGTGGAGCAGGCGGAGTTCCTCGATCATCGCCTCGGGCACGAAGTCGGGGCGGGTTGAGAGGATCTGGCCGACCTTGATGTAGAAGGGGCCCAGCGACTGCAAGGCCTCCCGCACCGCCCGCGCCCGCCCGCTCTCCTCCTCGTGCTTCCCGCTGCCCTTGCGCCCGGGGCGCCGCAACTCGTCGGCGAGCAGACGCCCCAGGACCCCCGAGACGTAGAGCGCACGAGCGGACACACAGCCTCCAGAGACAGGGCGGCCACG
>NZ_JBWKER010000136.1:0-1561 GCF_056435345.1 Kitasatospora sp. NPDC043950 | reverse complement strand
CCCCCCCCCCCCCCCCCCCCCCCCCCCCCCCCCCCCCCCCCCCCCCCCCCCCCCCCCCCCCCCCCCCCCCCCCCCCCCCCCCCCCCCCCCCCACGGCCGTTTGGGGGGCCGCCGCGGCTATATGATCACGCGGCCGAGATCACGTCACGGGGGAGCACGAGAACAGCGATGGCCGGGCAGGCAGTACTCGCACCGCCGAGGGAACTCCGCACCTGGTTCGGCCGTCGCTCGGTGCGGATGACCGGATCCGCGCTGGTGTGGCAGGAGGAACCGGAGGCCTTCCACATCCCCTACGGCCGGATCCACCGGGTGCACGCCGTCCCCGGCCGGGGCGTGCTCTGGGACCTGTGCGTCGAGGTCGACCCGCCGGGGCGCGGCGAGCGCTCCGAGTTCCGCCTGGGCACGACCGACGCCAAGGCCCAGGCGTTCGCCGACGCCATCAACGCGCAACGGCTGAAACGGCTCGCCGAGGCTCCGGCCGACCCGACGCGGATCCGCGTCGAACCGTTCCGGCGGCCCAGGCCGCTGCGGCCCGCCGGCTGGCAGCTCGGCCTCCTCGCCCTGTTCGCCGGCTGCCTCACCGAGTCCGTCGCCCTGGCCCTGCTCGGCCACCCGGTGCGGGCCGGGTTCGTCTGGGCCGGCTTCGCCGCCTGGTGGGTGAGCGCCGCCTGGGCGGCGAACCTGCCCTGGCAGCTGCGGTACTGGCGCCAGCAGCAGGCACTGGGCGAGCTCCGCCCGGCGGAGTTCACCGGCTCCTACCTCGGGGAGTACAGGGTGCACGACGTCCACGGCCACTCCCGCAGCACCCGGCGCACGCTCCGGTACACCTACCGGGTGACCGACCAGCTCGGCACGGCGCAGCGGCACGAGTGCAGCGCCGCCGACGTGCAGGACGTGGCGCGGCCCCGCACGGTCCTGGTGGTGCCCGGCCGCCTGTCGGCGGACACGCCGGGCGGGCTCGCCGGCCACCTGGTGTGGATGGGCGTCACCGGCCTGCCGACCCTGGTCGCGGGCCTGGTCGGCCTGGTCCTCGTCCCGGGCCTGCTGCTGCCCTGAGCCGCCGACGGCTCACCGATGCCGGCCACCTGCCCGCCCGGGTGCGCGTCCGGCCTGGACTCCGGGTCCGCCTCCCGCCCCACCCGATGCGCACCCTTCCGTTTGCGGTGGCCCGGGCCGGGGCGTGGGGGCGGTGTGCCGGCGCTGGAGATCCACTGGAGGCCGCCTCAAGGCGGGTGGTTCGTGGCGGGTTGGGTGTGTTCTGGTGGATGGCGAAGCAGACCCGGGGCGGGGCACACCGGGGGACGGTAGACGCTCGCGCATGGATGTGAGTGTGGAGGCTATGGTCCGCCGGCCCGGAGTGGATTTGACTGGTGGACATGAGGACGGACGCGCGGGGTTCGCAGAACCGCCCGGGTCCGCTGGTTTCGTCGACTTCTTCTCCGAATGGGGTGGCTGCTGTGGTTGCCAAGGGTGTTGTGGATCTTCCGGTCGGTGCTGGTGTGGTGCTGGTGGTGGGTGGGACGGGTAAGACCGGTCGGCGGGTGGCGGATCGGTTGGCGGG
>NZ_JBWKER010000135.1:0-1674 GCF_056435345.1 Kitasatospora sp. NPDC043950 | reverse complement strand
CCTCGATCTTGCATGGCGGCTCGTCAGCTTGGCTGGCGGGCCGTTTCTGCTTGTCCGGGCTGGGTGTTTCTGCTGACGGGTATGGTGAGGGCCCGGCTGTCGCGTCGGGTGGGCGCCGGTTCCACGGCTCCGGAAATGGCGGGTGCTCGTCGAGATGGGGCGTTGTCGCTGGTCAGCCGGGGTTCGGCAGGGCTTGTAGGCGTGCGAACGCGTCTGTGATCACGTCGGTCCAGGGCCAGTGGCGGGCGAGGCGGAGGTAGCGGCGGCGGCCGGTGGTGACGAGTTGGGCGGCGGCGGAGAACAGCCGCAGCCGCAGGCGCTTGGGCTCCCATCGGCGGACGGTGCCGGTCAGGGCGAGCATCGGCATCCAGGCCAGCAGGTCGAGTGCGATCTGGACGATCTCCAGCCAGACCTGGTTTTGGGCGGCGTCGTGCAGGGGCAGGTTGCGCAGGCCGGTGTCGCGGGCGGCGCGGATGCGGTCCTCGGCGCGGGCCCGCCGGCGGTGCCGCAGCTCCAGTTTCGCGATCGGCGCGCCGGTGGTGCTGGTGGCGAAGCAGGTCAGCCGCATCCCGTCGGTATCGGTGAAGCGCAACTGGGCTCCGGGGTGCGGCCGTTCCTTGCGGACGATCAGCCGCATCCCCCTTGGCCAGCCCTTGAGGACATCACCGCCGAGCTCTGCGACCCATGCGCCGTCGCGGATCTCTCCGCCGGGTTCGACGGCCGGTGTCCAGGCCGGGGCCGGGATCTTCAGCACGGCCTGGTGGACCTGGTCGGTGATGGTCATCCCCACCGAATAGGACAGCCACCGGCCGCGTGCGGTGAGCCAGTTGAGGAAGTCGTGGGTGCCGCCGGCGGAGTCGGTGCGGATCAGGGTTCGCCGTCCGCGCCGGTACTTCTTCGGCAGCTGGGCCAGGGCCAGGCGGGCCGCTTCGATGTGGTCGGTGGCGCTGTTGCTGCCCGCGTTCCCCGGCCGCAGCAGCCCGGCGACCGGCTCCCCGGACCCGCCCGGGCCGTGGTCGACGAACGCGAACAGCGGGTGGTGCCCGAACGTCTTCTTCCAGGTCTTGGCGGCATGCTCCTTCTCGGAGTGCGCCAGGACCAGCACTCCGTCGATGTCCACGATCACGTCCCCGCCCGTGTCCGGGGCCGCATCGTCGGCCAACTTCCAGGCCCGGTCACGGACGTCGGCTCGTGCCCGCCGGATCGCCGCGAGGGCACGGGGCCCAGCGGCGGCGAGGGTGTCGACCAGGCGCGAGACGGTCGGGTCGGAGGCCACCGGCCCGAACACGGCGGGCTCGGCCCGCAGCATCGCGACATCGGACAGGCAGTCCCCGCCCAAGGCGACTGCCAGGGCCATGTCCAGCAGGATCTTGCCCGGATCGTGGACCGCGCGCGTCTTGCGCCACGGCGCCAGAGCCTCCGATATCGACGCGTCCAGCCCTGCCTTGCGGGCGGTCTCGACCAGCAGCACGGCGCCGGACTGTGAGACCACCCCGCGACCACCGCCCTCGACGCGGACACGCGGGTATGACCCGATACGCTTACTCACCTGGGAAGTGCCTCCGACGGGCGCGGGAACAAGGGCCTAGACAATCCTCATTCTCGCTGTTCAGAGGCACTTTCTGCTTTGCTGACCACCTGCCGGACAGTCAACTTCGTGAAAGCGCGAGGCTA
>NZ_JBWKER010000134.1:0-1868 GCF_056435345.1 Kitasatospora sp. NPDC043950 | reverse complement strand
GGGCGTGCGCGGGAAGTCGGGCGGGCGCGGCGGCGGCTGCGGGCCGGCGATGGCCGCGGCCAGCCGGGCCAGCTCCAGCAGGGGGTGGACACCGGACAAATCCTGTACGACCTGACGATCGGCGACTTCGTCAGGTGCTACGACGACTTCGGATTCAACAAGTCCTGCGCCCTCGCCGCGGCCAACGCCGCCCCCTTCATCCCCGCCCTCGCCAAGAGCGTCAAGGCCGTCGTCGCATTCCGCTACGCACTCGAAACCGGCATCGGCATCAACGAGGCCAAACTCGCTGTCCAAGCATCGCTCGACGGCTACAGCAAAGCGGCCCTCGACAAGATAGCCGCCACCGCCGACGCCGTCGCCAAGTTCCGCAACTCGCTCAAGACCGGAATCGGCACCGACGCCGCCCTCGAAGCACTCCGCAACAACACCACCGTCGACCGTGCGCTGGTCAAGGAGCTCGAGAGCGAAGCCAAGGCTGTCTCCGACCTCCGAGCCACCTGCCCGGCGGGTCAATGCACTGACGTGTACGGTCCTGGCACTCCAGGTCCGCTTGCACCCGAATTTGCCGTAACCTTCACGGGGGCAACCTACAAGGCGACAGTGACGGCCGGAGTAACTAAGCTCTATCGAGTCTATGGGGGCACGGCAGGTAAGATGGGAGCGTATTGGTCAAGGAATATGCCGAAAAGCTCTGCCCAGGCGATCAGTGATAGCGCCCTCAAGCCCGAATGGGGGAATACTGCCGAGAGCTGAGTCTCGATAGATGTGCCACCTGGGACTAAGCTGTTCGAAGGCACAGCAGCCCCACAGGGAAGCCTTCCTGGCGGCGGAAGTCAAGTTATGCTCGAGGGGCGCGCACAGGTCGAGTGGGAGTCAGGCGGAGGGTCGCTGCATTGATCTGGAAAGGAATTTGATACGTATATGAACTGGATAGAGATTAGGGAATTTTCTTCCCCCGAACATTTTGAGTCTTTTCGCCAGGGTGTTGACCGTGCAGTTTCCCGTGGAGATTTGAGGCCGGTTCCGGTCAAGACTCCGTACTCCGCCGGGGTGGCTTACGAGGAATGGTATCTGGCCGCCTCGGGTGAACTGTGGCGCCTACTTCCGCCGGATTTTCCGTTCAAGGGGATATTTAGGCGTGTAGCCGCGCCCGAAAATTAGCGCGAGAGTTACCTGATTACCAAGATACACAAAAAGGCCCCTCCGGATTTCCTGGAGGGGCCTTTTCTGTGCCCTCTGAAGAACAGCTTCCCGGCCGGCACAACCGTGATCATGGCCGACGGCAGCGGCCGAGTCATCGAAACGGTGCGGCAGGTGACCGGGTGTTGGCCACCGATCCCGCCACGGGTTCTACCCGGCCCCAGCCGGTGACCAGCACCTACGGGCACTCCACCACCCGCCTGATCGACACCGAGCGCGGGGACCGGATGGTCGTCATCCTCGGTCGGGGCGGCGGCCTGTGCAGGAGGCCCGGGTGCAGTGGCCGGGCCAGGTGCAGCAGTCGCGGTCGCAGTTGGTGCAGCGGGCGCTGCATCGGCTGGTGCAGCGGGCGCAGTTGCAACGGGCCCGGGTGCAGCGGGTGCTGCACCAGCCGATGCAGCGAAGGCCGCTGCGGCTTCGCGGGCCTTTGCCTTGACCCGGTCGGCCTTGCTGCGGCAGGAGCGGGAGCAGTACTGCTTCGGGCGGCCGGTGCGGGCCTTCGGCGTCGGGTTGGAGCACTGCGGCCACGCGCAGTGAGCTTCCCCCGCTGTGCGGGAGGTGTTGATCAGCTGATCAGGATGGGTGTGGGTGGTTCGGCGGTCGCTGGTTCGGCCGTCGCCTGGTCGGTGTAGTGCTTCGCCTCGTACTCGTCCGGGCTGAGCCAGCCG
>NZ_JBWKER010000133.1:0-2212 GCF_056435345.1 Kitasatospora sp. NPDC043950 | reverse complement strand
CTCTCCCCGATGGAGTTCGAACAACAGCAACGCACGACGGCTAAACTCTCACTCGCGGCGTAAACCCCTGTGTCCACAATCCGGGGGTCACCTCACCATGTCCGGGTTGAGGACGGCCGGCCGTCCGGTTTCCACGACGAGCGTCGTTCCGGGGCGGGTCGCGTCCTCCGCCACGTAGCCCAAGGTGCTGCCTTCGTAGTCGCAGCACAAGTGTTGCCTGCTCACCCGCCAGCGGTACTCGACGCCGTCGACGACGATGCGGCGGGAACCCTTCTTGGCCAATGCCACTGTGTTGCCTTTCAGTCTTTGCGGCTTCTCCCGCATCTGTACGGGCCGCTGTCGGTGGGGGCTGTCGTCACGGCCTCGTCCGTTCGGGAAGGACGAGGCCACGGGGCGGTTCGTGCTGTCGGCCGGGGCCTGCTGACCTCGGGAACCTCTCGCTACAAGCCAAGGCGGCTGCCGTCAGTCCTCGTCACCCTCCTCGTCATCGTCATCCTTTTCGAGGCAGAGCGCCGCGAGCCGGGGCAGCCGCCGCCGCATCTCGCCGTCGTCTTCGAAATCCCACTTCTCGCCCATGTCAGGCTCGACGTCCTCGTGCTTCGGCCGCGAGGCCGCCCGGGCCTCCTGCGCGTCGTAGTAGCTGTCCTTGACTCCGGTGACCCGGTCATAGGCTCCCAGCGCCGCGTAGTTGGCATCCTCCTGGAGGAGCGCCTCCTCCAGGTCGTCGACGGAGCCGGAGCTGTCGACCAGGTGGTCGGCGAGGGAGTCCGGCGCGGCCGCCACCCGCTCGAACCACTCCCGGCCGAGGCTGATGAGGCCCGCGCGGAAGTCGATGAAGCCGTCGTCGGAGAACCAGCCGCCGATCAGGTAGGAGGCTGCCCACACGTCCCAGCGGTAGACGGATTCGTGGACCGCGTGGAAGCGCTCGTCATAGTCGAGGATGCGCTCCAACGGCAGTTCGGCCAGGACGTCGGTCAACGCCTCGTCGAAGGGCTTGTATCCGTCGCCGCGCGCGCCGTCTCGATGATGGTCCAGAACTCGTCGGTCTCCATGGCCGGGACTATGCCAGACCCCGCTGACAGGACACCAACGAGCGGGCGGCAGCGACTTGGTGGATGGTGATGGGGAGCTTCATCGGTTCTCCGGGATACGGCGGCTGACGTCGGCGGCGTAGGCGGCCCAGTCTCCGGCGGACGCTTTCTGCCACTGGACGGCGACTTGGATGTGGATGCCGAGCATGCGGGCCAGGATCGCGGCCGGGACCTCTTCGGCGAGGGCGAACAGGGCGGTGGACCGGGCCTGGCCTGGTTGGATTCCGACGGCGATCAGCCGTAGGCCGAGTCGGTCGGCGCTGATGTGTTGGCCTGGGCGTTGACCTGGAAACAGCCAAGGCGTCTGGTTGGCGTGTCCGATCACTGTGTAGGGGCGACGTGTTGCGATCAGGTCGAGGACGAGTGCGGCGAGTGGTTCGGGCAGGATGGTCGGGGAGGTTCCCATCTGGATCGAAACCCGGTCGTTCGCCTCTGTGACCTGATCGACGGTGAGGCTGCTGATCGTGCTGAGCCGTTGGGCGTAGAAGAGTAGGAGTAGTCCGGCGACCCGGTCGGCCGTGGTCAGCGTGGCGTCGTGGAGGAGCCTGCGGGCGTCGCCCCACCGGCCCTCGGAGTCGTGGGGGGCCGACCGGGCCCTGCCAGCGCTCGGCGCCGAAGGTCAGCCCCTTCGCCAGCCGGTTCTTGGTCGCCCAGCGGATGAAGTGGCCGGTCTGGTCGCGGTAGCTGAGGTCCTCGCCTGCTTTCCACTGGTCCAGGTCAGACTGGGTGCAGGTGGCGAGGGTCAGACCTCTGCCAGCCAGCCAGTCCAGGAAGTTGACTGCGGCGGTGATGTGGCTGCAGACGTTGGCTATCTGCAGGCGGGTGGCGTGGCCGGTGCCGAGGCGGCCCCGGAGGCGTCGTAGGTGGTGCCAGACCTCGTAGCGGTGCAGCATCGCCCGTTCCTCGTGACCGTCACGCGATGCGACGGTCCGGGATGCCCAGCGTTCGAGTTTCACGAGGCGCTCGGACCAGTAGTTCACCCGCGTCGAGCCCCTCGGCTCCGCCGGTACGAACCAGCGCCCTCGTTAGCCTCGCGCTTTCACGAAGTTGACTGTCCGGCAGGTGGTCAGCAAAGCAGAAAGTGCCTCTGAACAGCGAGAATGAGGATTGTCTAGGCCCTT
>NZ_JBWKER010000132.1:0-2311 GCF_056435345.1 Kitasatospora sp. NPDC043950 | reverse complement strand
CTCCTCCCCAAACACACCATCCCCAACCAACACACCAAAGCCACCCACAACGCCCTCACCAACCTCAACCACCAACTCACACACAACACAAACACAGACACCCGATAGCCACCCGCGGCCCCTCGTGCCCGACCCGCGACTCGCGCACAGACCACCTGCTCACCGCCAACTCCCGTGAAGTCGACCGCGGGAGCTGGCGAACCGGGCCACCCGTCGAAACCGCCCCCGCGATGGGCGCGACCCGGGACCTGCTTTCCGCCCGTCGCTCCGACTACTACTGACAGCTGTCGCCCACTCCGCACCCCGCCGGCCCCGCGCGAACAACGCCCGCCCCAGCCCTACCGGCTGTCACCCCGGCCCGGCACAATCACCCGTATGACGATCACCCCGAGCGCGCCGCCTCCGCGCAGCACTCCGGTCGCCCTCGCCCGCAGTTTCCTGACGGGGGCCGTGATCGGGGGCTCGCTGGCCGCGCTCGTCGTCGGCGTGGTCGTCGAGAAGGTGCCCTTGTTCATCGGGGGTTTGGGACTGCCCATCGCCTACGGCCTGTTGCTCCTCCTCGCCGGGGCGCCGCGGCGGGCCCGGGAAGCGGCGGTCGTGCCCCGGACGGCGCTCGCGATGATCGAGAGCATGCGCGCCATTGGGGGTGAGACGAGCGACGTGCCGGTGCGGTTCGATCTCACCGTCGCACCGGACGACGAGCCGGCCTACCGCGTCGGGATCACTCAGGACATCAACCTGGTCGACCTCCCCGACTACCGGCCGCGCGGCGTCCTGGTGGTGAAGTATCCGCAGGACAGGCCGTGGCGGGTGAGGATCGTGAAGCGGCCGACCCCGGAGTGGGAGGAGCGGGCGGCCGGCGCTCAGCTGGATTCGGCTCCCGAGTCGACCATGGTGACCGAGCCTCCCGAGGGCCGTTCGACCGGCTTCGTCGGGCTCTTCGGCCTGCTGCTCGCCGCGGCTGCCGTGGTCTTCCTGTTCCGCGTGGACCTGTTCGAACAGCAGGACTCCGCTTCTCCGGCACCGACGGTCACTTCGACGTGGTCGACCACGGTGGTGTCGTCCGGGACCGGGACTGTCTCCCTCGGGCCGGACCAGTCGTTCCTCGACGACGGCGAACTGCGCAAGGCCATCAACTCCCTTACCGAGGGGAAGGATCCGCGCCAGGCGATCACCGTCTTCGCGCAGGAACGCGTGCTGTCGGTCGTGTTCTCCCCGAGCGGCACGAAGGCCCCCCAGTTCGATCCACTGTCCCTGCCCTACGAGCGGTTCCCGGCCCTGGTCAAGGAGGCCGAGACGACGCTCGGCGTCCGCTCCCCGACGTCCTGGCAGATCACCGCCGACCATCTCGCCGGCTCCCTCACGATCAGGGTCGGCGTGACCGGGCCCGAGGGCAGTGCCTCGCTGGAGGCGAACGGTGAGGGCCAGGTGGTGCGACGCACCCCGGCACGCTGATCACCGCGCTTCACCCGCGCTCGACGCGCTTCGACATCAAGACTGCTTTCCACCAGCCGACTTGGGCCGGCCACCGCGGCTCCCCACCGGCCCGGACGTGGTAGATCTTGCACGCGACGGGTTGCCACGGCAGCGAGGAAACCCCGGCGGACCGTACCGGAGGGACAGGAGGAGGACACATGGGCTGGCACGACTGTCTGGCGCTCTGGTGCGGGGTGTTCGGCACATTGGCACTGCTCGGGTACGGGCGGTCGCTGGCGGGGGTGACCCGAGCCCAGCGGACGGTCCGGGTGATGGGGCGGATCGAGCGGGTGCAGGAGCCACGGCACGGAGGTTCCGAGGGGGACGGCATAGCGGTCGTCGTCACCTTCCAAGACTCCTCCACCGGGCAGGAGTTCACCGTGACGAACGACGGCGACTGCGGCGACAGGATCAACACGGCCTGGACGGGCCGGGAGATCGGGATCCGCTATCCGCCCGGGAGACCGCACGCCTTCCGGTTCACCAACGACCTCTGGGCCGGCCGCTACGGGCTCGGCTGGCCGAACTTCGCGGTGTTCCTGATCTACGTCGGGCTGGTGGTCGTCGCCGCGATCGACTGGGGCTGGCCGTGGGCCCTGATCGGTGTCGGCGCGCCGTGGAGCGTGTTCCTCGCGTGCTCCCTGCCCCAGGAGGTCCGCCAGGCGCGGAGCCGGTTCGACACCCTGGCCGCGATGGTTCCCGTTCCGGGCCGTGTGGTCGCCGTCGTCAGGAACGTCCGCACTGAGGTGACCCCTGTGATGTGGACACTCTGATGGCGGATCTTGATGGTCCGGGAAGATGGTTCATATGGCAGGGCGGAAGTACACCCCGGAGT
>NZ_JBWKER010000131.1:0-2428 GCF_056435345.1 Kitasatospora sp. NPDC043950 | reverse complement strand
CCAACAAGAAGACGAGGGGGAGGGGGGGGGGGGGGGGGGGGGGTGGGGGCGGGGGGGGGGGGGGGGGGGGGCGTGGCCTCCCCCCCCCCCCCCCCCCCCCCCCCCCGCGTCCACCGCCAGGGGCGGGTGCGCCCCGGGGCGAAGCGTTCCCGCGGCCCCGCTGCTCCCCGCAAGGGGCCGCCGTTACAACGGAGTTGGCCGTCCCTGGCGTCTCCGACACCTGCGCGGGGGAGGTCGTGGCCGCCGTGGTCTCGGCCGACGGGCCGCGTTCCCCGACAGGTGCGTGGTGTCAGCCGACCCGACTCGAATCGGGCTGCTGGTCGCCCAGTGCCGCGGTGGCTGGACGGGAGCGGGCAATCGCCGGACGGGCACTGGGTTTCCGGGCCGGCGGATATGACTGCTGCCGGTGACCGAAGGCCCCACCTCGGCCTCCTCGCCGGGCAGGTGGATCCGCGGGACCATCCCGTCGACGTGCCGGTGGCCCTCGCGCTCCTCGTCCGCGGTCTCCGGGCGGCGCTTGTCGATGTAGTCGCGCACCGTGTTGTCGGACGCGTCGCGGAAGTCGTACGGGCTCGCCAACCGCTGGAAGACCCGTTCGATGGTGTGCTTCTGCTTGCGCGGCGCGGTCAGGTCCAACCCGCGGCAATCCCGACGCCGGCCTCCCGACATGACCGCGACCACAGAGCGGTCTCCGACAGGACCGTGATCGCCGGACTCACCCCGACGTGCCGGGCGGACGGCGTACCGCATTCACTCGGGCGCGGGCATGTCGACCGGACCCGCGGCCTGGTCCGGGCCCGATCTCGGTTCGCGCCCGTCGGGCGGTCGCGGCCCCGGACCGGCGTCCCGGTCCGCTCAGCGGGCGGTCAGCGAGTAGGCCGGCAGCGGCGTGTTGCCGTGGTCCCTCGCCAGGGACCGGAGCACATCCGCCTGGCTCAGCACCAGGTCCAGTACCGGCTGCGGCAGCTCGGCCATCCGGTCGACGGTGTCGAGCAGTGCCGTGCAGGCGTCCACCTCCCAGTCGCCGTCCTGTAGGGCGGTTGTGTCCACGGGCTGCCCCGGGACGGGATCCCAGCCTGTCGCCGCGAGGACCCGGAGCAGGCCTGCGTGGGAGAACGGAGTGCGCACATTGCCTTCGCCCCGCGACCCGCTCGCCATGATCTGCCCCTGGATCAGGACGGCCAACAGGTGGGGCAGTTGGTCAGCCGAGCAGGGTGCGAGGTCCCACTCGGCGAAGCAAAGGTTCCGTGCCCAGCGGCGGACCCGGGCGAGGGTCTCCCGCAGCTGGTCCAGGGAGGCGAAGTACCAGGAGCAGTGTGCCAGGACGGCGTAGTCGAATCCGCTGTCGGGGAAGGTGACCGCCTCGTCGAGGACGTCCAGGCCGAAGCGGAAGTCGATGCGAGAGCCCAGAGGCGTCGCCTTGAGGCGCTCCGCCGACTGCCCCAGGGTGACCGGGGCGCCGTACGACGGATCCGCGATGTCGACCGCGACCACCCGGCCCTGCGGGCCGACGGCCTCGGCGAGGACGGCCGTCATGTCACCCTGTCCGCAGCCGACCTCCAGGACCGACGCTCCGGCCGGGATGCCCCAGCTGGAGACGAGGGCGGCCCGGTAGCGGGTCTGGGTCAGCTGGATGTCGGGGCTCACGTCGGCGGCGGCCATGGCGGCCGCGATCGAGGGTGCCGTCGCGATCAGGTCGGTCTTGTTCACAGAATCCTTCGTCGTGCTCTTCGGGAGCGGTACGTGCCGAGACCGCTGTTGCGCAGGTCCGGATCGGCGCCGCTCGTTGATCCCCAAGAACTACCAGACATGGCCGACCATCCAGCCGTGATGACGACCAGATCATCCGGGACGGGACAACTGGAGCCAGGTCAACTTGCTCCTCAGTGGAGCCACTTCAAGCTGCCGCGGTGGTACCAGCGGAACCTGCTGCAGACACTGCGGCTGTACGGACCTGTTCACGGCCTTCCGCCGGACGGCGGCGCGGCCTGTTCCGACGGCTTTCCGGTCCTTCTCGTGCTCGCCGTTCTGTTCGGCCTGGTGATCCTGCTGGTCGAGGCGGTGTGGTGGGTGCGTGGGGCGCCCCGCTGCCAGCTGAGCGTCGAGGCCGGCGGGCCGCAGCCGCGCAGTCTCCTGCCCGGCGTCAAGCCCCGGGCGCAGACGGAGGACTGTCGCCGGAGCCTGACCGCCGCCATCGGCGAGCACGGCGGGGCAGCGGCGCCCCGCACCCCGCACCCGCAGGAGGCCGGAGCGCTGCCGGCTGCGGCCGGCCGCCGCCCCCGAGTCCCCAAGGCCCGCAGGGCGGCGAAGGCGACGAGGGCGGACCGAAGCGGGGGGGGGGGGGGGGGGGGGGGGGGGGGGGGGGGGGGGAGGGGGGGGGGGGGGGGGGGGGGGGGAGGGGGGGGTTGGGGGGGGGTCCCCAGCCGGG
>NZ_JBWKER010000130.1:0-2503 GCF_056435345.1 Kitasatospora sp. NPDC043950 | reverse complement strand
CGCAGATGGTGTTACCCATCCCTCCGTCGCGCCCCCGGTGTGAGTGTCCTTCCCTCTCCCCCCCCCCCCCCCCCCCCCCCCCCCCCCCGGGCCTCTGCTACATCTGGCCCTGGTCCATCAAGCCGCCGGCGCGCGTCCGTGCCTGCGTTCCGAGTGCCTGGTCGGCGGTATCCGCAATGGGGTCGGAGCCGTCGTCCTGCGGGTCTGCGACCCTGTGGACGACCAGTTCGGGCTGCTCGTCGACGTACTCTTCGGGCTCGGGCATGGGGTTCTCCTTCTTCGGGGCGTCAAGCACCTGGACCAACGAGCCGTCCGCCACCTGATGACGCCTACCGGAGGCAACTGGCTGGCAGCCGGTCTGTGCGGACTGACGGCGACCGTCCCTCGGAGAGCCCGATCGCTCTCGCGCTCCGCCGGGCGATGGCCCGCTCCTCGGCGTGAACGAGAGGCATTGACAGCCCGGCGGCCTCCAGAAGTCGGTGGAATCCGGGGACCGCGCCCGTGCTACTTGCCGACCGCGTAGACGATGTCGTCCGTGAGGTACTTGTCGCCGACGGTCGCCTCGTAGGTCCCCAGGTTCGACGTGATGGCGGCCTCGGCCTTCGCCTTGACCGGGGCGGGAGCGCCGACGGCGCGCTCCCAGTGTCCCGGAGTTGCCCAACCTGGCCCGAAGAGCAGCATCGCACCGGTCCGGCCTCCGAGCTCTGGACTCCCACCCTGCACTGCCGCTGCACGATGGCAGCGCGGCCAGAGGTGGTGGTTGTCAGTGCTTGATGTCGATCTTCCCCTGTCCGCCCATGGCGCCGACGCCCATCTCCGCTCCGCCACCGACAAACGAACCGATGTACTCGCCGTCCAGGCCCCACAGGTTGATGTTGAACATGGCCGCGGTGGTGGTCGCCTCGAAGCGGGTGGTCCAGCCCGCGTAGTCGGACAGGTGGCCGTTGGTCCACAGGGTGCCCCAGACGTCTCCGCCTCCGACGCTCAGGCCGCCTCCGGCACCGGTGATCTCGTACTCGACGCCCTTCTCGTCGGTGAAGTCCCCGGAGAAACCGCCCCCGAGGACCGAGAAGGAGTGCACGGACCCGGAGTAGGAGAACTTCTTGGGGACGATCACCGCTTGCCCCGCGATCAGGTCGGGGTCGATAGCCCGCCGGGCTGTGATCAGGTCGAGGTGGGACTCGGCGGCCCGGCTGTAGTGCTCGGCCAGTTGCGGGTGGGCGGTGTCGTGAATGCTCATGGCGAGGGGTCCTCAATTCGTTTCACGGACGGCCCGGGCGCAGGTGCGCACGGCGGCTTGATCGTCCCAGCCCGCCCCGGACCCCGCTGCACCGAAAGGTGTGAACAGGCCATCGAACAGGCAAGGTTGGCTTCCGAATCACCCAGTCGACTTGCCCCACGCGGTTCCCACCCAGCCGGCACGGGAGGGGACGTTCAAGGGGCCGTGACAGCACTGTCCTCGCCCGGCGCGTCCGACGCGTCGGGGCTCAACCCGAACGTCCGCGCGCACCGCGGGTGGGAGATGGGCCAGTCGGCGGCTTCCTCGACTGTGCGCAGGGTGCGGGTGGCCTTGTCGGGGTCGGGGTGGCTGTTCCATCCGCAGTCGTGACCGTCAGAGACCTCGACCTGGTGGATTCCGTACTCGCGGGCGGTGTTGAGGGTGCCGGTGTTGTGGGCGACGGCGGAGCGGGCGGCGAGGGCGGCTTCGGCCCAGGCCCGGACGGGCATGCGGGCGCCGTTGCGGTAAACGACCCGGTCGAGGCGGTAGGCGGCGGCGAGCCGGTCGAGGCGGTAGGCGGCGGCGAGCCGGTCGGCGAGGGAACGGGCTGCGGTCGTGGCGCCGGCTCGGTCGGCGGTGAGGAGGGGAGGTCGTGGCGGACGGCGACACCGCCGCCCCCTCCGGCATGCACCGGGCTCGAAATGAACTTCCGAGGGGGCGTCGCGCAGGGCGTACAGGTCGGCGATGGCGGCCAGTTCCGCGAAGCGGGCCAGTAGCCGACGGACGGCCCGGCCGTCACCGCCGGGCACGGCCTTGGTGATCGTTTCGACCAGGGCCTCCCGTCCCGCCCTCCGGGCCGTCTCCGGTCCGACGGGCACCAGGTCTTCGACTTCTGCCTCCCCGCGCGGTGCGGCTCGCTGCTTCGGGCGCGCGGCGGCGGCTCGGGGGGTTGCCGCCCCCGCGCAGCGGAAGGTTACCTCACCCGAGAGCGTCGCAAAATCTGTGTGCGCCGGAGTAGACATTGCTCGTGGGTGGGTCTAACGTTTCTCTCGTAGACAGCAAGTCGGCGATACCGGCCAGACACGAACTGGCCGGGGTTGTTTGACAGAAGTTCGCAGTTCGGTCCGGCAGTGGAGTTCCGAAGCCAGGCAGGTGCAGGACGGCGACGGGGCTGGCTTCCGGACCGGGCGGCCCGCAGGTATCAGGGGCCGCCACCAGCGGTACCGGTAGGACGCAGTTCAGTGAGTGCAGTACCGGCAGTCGCGAGACAGGCACGGCCTCGGC
>NZ_JBWKER010000129.1:0-2963 GCF_056435345.1 Kitasatospora sp. NPDC043950 | reverse complement strand
TGCAGATCCCTTTGCCCTACTTGCACGTTTGACAGACTGTCGGTGTGACCGGGCGGTTCATTTGGCGGGTTGGCTGTCTGGATGCTTCGGTCTGTGGGCCCGGCCGGTCAAGGCACCACCCTGACAGGGGGTGTTGCAGTCTGACGGTCCTCTACAGCGAGGCGTTCACACGCGAGGCCCCGGGGCCGGTGGCTGCGCGGTGGCGTCCGCGAGGATCGCGCGGCGGGCGTCGAGAGCAGCGGCCAGCAGGCGTTCGTCCAGTTCCGTCTCAGCGTCCCGGGTGGAGTCGTTGACGGGGATGCGGGAACGTCGGTCGATCAGCGCCGCCACGGCCGGCAGAGCGGGCAGTGCGTGGTGGCCCATCGTCGCGAGGCCTGCCAGGTAGTGCTCGCCAACCGTGTACTCGCCCGGGTGCGGTGTGATGAGGGCGAGCAGTCGGGGCAGTGCCGACGGGCCCGCGTGACGCAGCCACAGCGGGGCGCACAGGGCCTGCATCCGACCTGGCCACCGAAACGTGAGGTTGTACAGCTGGGCCGTCTGCCGGAAAGTCAACGGCCCCGAGTCCAATAGCGCGCCGAAGATCGCGGGGGCGTGTGCAAGGCGGCCTATCCCCACGGGTTTGGCCGCCAGGAGCGCTGCCGCGGATGCGCTGTCGTACGACGGCGTAGCGCCGGGGCAGGGGTGACGGGCCTTCGGGTACGGCGTGAACGGGACCGTGGCCGCCAGGGCGCCGTGCGCACGCATCGCCGCTCTCGAGATCGAGGCCGTTGTGAGGGCCTTCGCCATGGCAGCGCTGACGCTCTGCCCGCAGTGACGGACGAGCAGGGGCAACAGGTCGACCGGGGCCGCCCGCCAGTCGTGACACGCTTCGCGGGCGAGATCTGCGCCGATGTCCCGCGTTACGGGGTCGGCGAGGAGGCGGGCCGTGACCGTGTACGTGTGCTGCTCGCGCCCCAGCCGGTACAGCACCTGCCCCCAGTCCCGTCCGATGCCCTCCAGGTAATGCACGGCTTCACGGGCGTCGGCGTGCAGCGCTGCGTCCAGAGGCCGGCCATCGCTCGGGCGGGGCCGCCCGCAGGGTCTCCAGGTGGGCAAGGAAGCGGACGGACGCCAGGGGGCCGGCTCGCAGGTGGGCGATGCGGGCGCCGAGTGCGTGGGCGAGAACGGTGCGCACGACGGGGTCGGTGAGTTCGCCGAGGGCCGTGAGGGCGAGGTCGCGGCGCCCTGCGTCCACGACGAGCCTCGCGGCCCGGCGCCGTACTTCCTCATCGGGGTCGGTGAGTCGGGCCACCCCGGCGTCCGCGGCTTCGGGCCAGGGCCCGTCGTGGGCAAGGCTCCGGAGGAGAGCGAGTACCTCACCGCGTACGACAGGGTTGTCGGAGTGCGCGAGCCGCAGGAGCCGGGAGGCGACGGGTCCGGTGCGGTCGGCGCGTACCGCGTCGAAGACCGCGATGCGGGAAGGGCTGGCAGGCGTGGTGGCGGTTCCTGAGGCCACGGCCTCGTCCAGCCACTTCACCGGACGGGGCGGTGGCGGCCGTTCCGTGCAAGAGATTCGATCATGCGGCCGATCATGTCATGCGCGGCGACGCAGCGACCATGGTTTTCGGGCTCGCAGAGCCGCGAGGTCGGTGATCCCGGGTGCGCGGGCAGCCAGACCGAGCCCTGGAACGGCTCCCGGACCACCCACGCAGACGATGGTCTCCGTTCAGTGCTGCCAGCGCTACCTGTCATCCCGCACGGACTGCCCATCGCTGTCTCGGAACGGTCCTTCTACCGCACACCCCGCTGAGCCCCCACCGGGCCCAGGCGTCGGCCGCGGGGGCCTCTGAGGCGTCGTCCGGCCTGCTGCGCCGGCCGGGCCGTACCGAACCCACGTAGACACCTCACGGCGCGAAGGCGTCAAGTCGGGGCCGAGGCCCGGGCGGTTCTTTTCGAACAGGATGGTCTCGCTAGGGCCAGCTGCTGCGGTCATCCCGCGACACGAGAGGATGCAGGGCGAGACGGACGACGAGAGTGAGCGACGACGAGATGACCGACCCTGTCCCGGTAGACCTGATTGACCTCGCCGACGAGGACGGGAGCCGCTGCATCGTGCGGGTCACCGGGCGCTTCAAGTCTGGTGACCCGATGCTCCACGACATCCTGCGTGCGGATGTTCTCGTGTCCGCGAGCTTCGTCGACGCCCGGTTGGACGTCTTCCTCTCCCCGCACGACCTGGACGCATGGCAGCAGGCGCTTTCCGCCCTGGCTCCTGGGCGGGACGCCAGCATCGGCGGTGACCGCGGGCTGACGCTCGGATTCCACCTCCACGAGGACGGTTGGCTCTCGATCACGGTCGACGATCCGGACCGCCTCATCACCATGATCGGGGCCCGCCCGGAGGAGAACTGGATCAGCGACCACCACGAACGCCTGGAACAGGTCCGGCGGACGTGGCCCGTTGAGGTCGTCGAGACGGCCCCGGGTGTCTACGAGTGGAGCGCCGATCGCGGGCGCTGAGTGCCTCAAGCGGTTGCCGCAGGTGGCGCGGGGAAAGCCGGTTGTTCGTCGAAGAGTCGGCGGCTCTTGAGGCAGTGGTAGAGCTGGCCGAGCATGCGGTTGAAGAGGTTGCGCTGGGCGGCGGTGTGCCAGTCGTCGTGGTCGTCGCGGCGGCGCCGGTAGTGGGCTTTCGCGCCGGGTGAGGCGGTGATGGCAGAGAAGGCCCAGAGGTAGCCGGCGTGGTTGAGCCGGTCGTTCTTCACCCAGCGGCGGGTGATGCTGGACTTCTTGCCTGAGGCCCGGGTGACCGGGGAGGCCCCGGCGTATGCCTTGAGGCCGCGCGCGTCGGCGAAGCGTGCGCGGTCGTCGCCGATCTCGGCCAGGACCCGGGCGCCGAGCTGGGTGCCGAGGCCGGGGGCAGCTGCAGATGATCTCGGCGTCCGGGTGTCTCGGGAACACGTCCTTGAGGGCCTGGGCGAGCAACC
>NZ_JBWKER010000128.1:0-3153 GCF_056435345.1 Kitasatospora sp. NPDC043950 | reverse complement strand
GCCACCAGGTTCGACAAGACCGCCGTGTCCTACCAAGCCGCCGCCACCCTCGCCTCACTCCTCATGTGGGCCTGACCTTTGACGACACTGCCTAGTACAGGTCCGAGCTGCGGATCGTCGCCCAGCTGATGCTCCGCCCGCCGCTGGGGTTGACGAAGACGACCTTGAGGCCGCCGAGGGCGGAGACCTGAAGGCTGGCCTTCTGCAAGGAGCTGGACTTGAAGGTGTTGGCGGACCAGCAGAGGCGGCTGTTGGCGTCGTAGACGACGAAGTTCCCGTCGCCTTGCATGATCGCCTTGTAGCCGCAGCCCCAGGTGTTGGCCTGCCACACGGGGTGGACGAGACTTGCCTCCTGGTAGGCCCGGTAGAGGACGAGGTTGCCGTCGTTCTGCAGGATCAGCTGGGTGTCTCCCGCTTCGATGTGGCCGCCGCGGTAGAGGATGCCGGGCTCGTCCATGTCCGCGGTCGGCAGGTCGTAGGCTTGCGCGGTCCCTGCCGACGCCACCGTCCCGACCAGTGCCAGCATGCCGGCCGCCATCCCGAGGGCCATGTGCCGCAGCGTCTTCGTTGTCTTCATTTCCCCGTGTGCCTCTCTCGTCTGTTCGCGCCCGTGAACGCGTGGGGCGCCCTGTGCAGGAAGGATCATGCGCGAAGGCGGTAAACAAACGATCAACGCCCACGTGGACCGGCGTCAGCCGAGGCCGGCCACCGAGCGCGTCGAGCCGGCGTCAGGCGGGGTGTGCGACGGCCGGTAGGGAGTCCGAGCGGCTCGCCGACCTGGGGTGCGAACGCGGCACAACTGTCCGACCGCCGCGTACGACCGGGTGCCGACCAGGGCTTCCGGCGCAGCGATCCGCACCACGTGAAGCACGGCTGGCACCTTCCACGACGGTGCCGCATCAGCCAGGCCCGCAGGCTCCGTCCGTTCGATCGCCGTACCAGGCTGATGAACGGGTGACTTGACGACAGACAGCGACGGGACGGCCCGCTGTTCGTGCTCCCGCACCGGATGGTGGGGTCCGCCCCGTCGGCGCCACGTGGACGACCAGCGTACGGCTACCAACGGGAGGGCGTTCACAGCGCGCCACTGCTTCCCCGATGAGAACAGGAAAGACGTATACGACGGTCGGGGCGGGTGGTTCGCGAACCTGGACTCGGCTGAGGTCAGCCACCGGAACACCACGGTGGACGTGGCGCTCGTGAAGGCCGGCAACACCGACTTCTTCAAGCCGACTGTGTGGCGGGGCGCCAGTACAAACAGTAGCGGCTCCCAAGGACAGACGAAGTCCGCGGTGGTTGGCGCCGACAGTCCGGTGGTGGGCAACATCGTGATCACCTCCGGGGCCAGTTCCGGCGAGCTGGGGGGATCCAGGTCAAGCGCAAGGTTCTCCAGTACGAGGCCCAGGACGGCAATGGCAACAGCAAGCTGTTCGGGCCTGCGTGGAGCGCCAAGCAGCAGTCGAACGGCCCGGCGGCCGGAAGGGGAGACAGCGGCGGGCCGGTGTTCGTCCCCGCGCCTGAGGGCGTCACGGCGGTCGGGATCATTTCGGCAGGTGACCAGCCGGTCTCCTGCCCCGAAGGGGGCGGCCGGTTCTGCGGGAGCGTCCTGAAGTTCGTCGACATCGCGGACGCGTCGGGCCTGCTCGAGGCACCCATTGAGTACCAGACGTCCGGCGGGGAGGCCGCAGTCCAATTCTCGCCCTCGGTCCGGGATTCCGGCAGCGAGTTGCCGTCCAGCGGCGTCCATGAGGAACTCATGTCGGCGAACAACGGATTCGAAGCCGATCTCGAAGGCGGCAGCACCGCCCCGGGTCCCGAGGTCCAGGCCGCCCGGGGCGAAGCGGAGAATCCCAACAACGAATGGGTCTTCTGGGACAAGGGCAACGGGATGTGGCAGATCGAGACGGCCTACGGTGGCGGCATGGTCATCGACCACAACCCGGATACGCACCGGACCCATCTCGCCCACGCCCAGGACGGCAACAACAACCAGCTCTGGTCGTTCCAGGGTGTGGGCGACGGCTGGAACCAGCTCGTGAACGCGGCAGGTGGCTGCCTCACCGCTGACCGGGAGGGCGACGGGCTGGGCGTGTGGGCCTGCAACTCCAACAACGCCGGCCAGAAATGGCGAGTCGGCTGACAGCGTTCGTAGCAGTACGGCTTCAGGGGTGGCGGGCCCGAGATGCCTGCCACCCCAGTGGTGCCTCTCGCGGCCTCGGGTAGGCCCCGGGGCGCCGATCGAGCGGATCTCGGCCCGGCGTACGAGGCAGCGGTCCGCCGCGCCGGGCGCAAGGCTGGTGAGCCTGTGGGCAGGATGCGGTCCCGCGCGGCTGAGGCTGAGGCCGCGAGGCTGAAGTACGAGCGGAAGCGCATGGAACCGCCCGTCCTCGCCTGGCTACAATCCCAACTCGGCACCACTCGGCACCGCCACCCCCGCCGACGACCTCACCAACCGGTACAACCGTCTCGGCGCTGCCCGCGCCGTCGCGACCGAAGTCCTGGCCGAACGCCGCGCTGGGCTGCTCGCCGACCCGCTGCGCCGCGTCGTGGACGGCGTCGTCACCGTGGATCGCGCGGCCAGCTTGACCGGCGTCGAACGTCAACTCGCCCAGCTCCAGACCACCCTGGGACCGGACGAGGCCGCGCCCAGCGACGACACCACCCCCCCACCTGGACACCGGCACCCTCGTACCTGCGCGCCGCAGCCGATGAAGCGCCCCACCGACACCACCACGGACGAGCCGGACGATGCGGACGTTACTGGCGAACTCGACACCGCGTGGCAGCAGTTGGCCGCCGCCCAGGCCGCCGTCCTCGCCGCGCTCACCTCAAAGGGCTGGCGTTAACGCACCACGCGTCGGTGCGGGCCCTGGATGAAGGCCGGCGCGGTCTCGTTCGCCGCTCTCGCGTGAGGCGCGCCGTAGTGGTGTCGCCCATCTCCGGGGCGACCAGAGCGTGCAGGGTGAGGTCGTCCGCCCCCGTACGGCCCTGTGCGTGGGCCGTACGGTTGGGCGGAGCTGTGGGCCGGGTTGCCGGAGGCCGGTCAGGTGTCGGTTGCGGGCTCCTGGCGGTGTTGGGTGCGGCGGAGTTGTTCGTTGAGGCGCAGGGCTTCTTCGAGTTGGTCTTCGAGGATGATGATGCGGCAGGCGGCTT
>NZ_JBWKER010000127.1:0-3326 GCF_056435345.1 Kitasatospora sp. NPDC043950 | reverse complement strand
CCCCCCCCCCCCCCCCCCCCCCCCCCCCCCCCCCCCCCCCCCCCCCCCCCCCCCCCCCCCCCCCCCCCCCCCCCCCCCCCCCCCCCCCCCCGCGGAGGTGCCCGGGATCAGCCGTGGAGGTAGACGATGCCGAGTTTGGTGAGCTGCCAGAGCTGGGTCGCGGCGCCGGTGTCGGTGGCGAGTTCGACGGCGGGGTTGCCCTTGGCGTCGAGGGTGGTGCCGGGGGCGATCACCTTGGTCGGGTCCTGGGAGTCGGCGATCTTGTAGCGGCCACCACCGGCCGGCTTGAGGACCCAGTGCTGGTTGCCGCCGCCGTTGCAACGCCACTGCTGGATGCGGGTGCCGGCGGCGGTGGAGGCGGCGTTGGCGTCCAGGCACATGTCCCGGTTGCCGCTGAAGTCGAGCTCGTAGCTGCCGCCGGCCTTGGCCTCCAGGACGAAGGACTGGTTGAGCCCGCCGGTGGCCGGATAGGTGATGGCGGCCCGGCCGTTGGTGGAGTCGCCGTAGGTGCCGCCGCCGGTGAGGTCGAGCGCGTTGCCGCTGGCCGCGTTGGTGAGCTGGTACCAGGAGCCGTCCTCGGGGACGTCCGCGAACGGCTGCCCGGGGGTGAGCGGCTGGATGGAGGTGGTGTTCTGCTGGTTGAGGGTGCAGTAGGCCTGCGCCAGTTCGGGCTTGGCGAAGAACTGGCCGAGGCAGACGCCCTCGCCTCGGTAGCCGGCCACCCTCAGGTGGTACGACTGGCGGACCATGTTCATGCACAGCCCGGGGATGCCGATCTGCGAGTCGCAGCCGTTGCGGGCCCACTCGGCGAGGTTGATGACGTCCCCGTTGCTGTACTCGTACGGGGAACTGGTCCACTCCGCGCAGACCTCGTGGCCGAAGGCGACCCGCCGCTGGTCGAGGTAGCGCACGCCGGGCACCTGCTCGGCGGCGCCGCGCAGCGCGTCGCTGAAGGTCGGCACCACCCAGTTGTGGCCCCAGGCCAGGTCCTCGGGGAAGGCCGGGCAGCCGTCGGCGACCTTGCCGAGGTAGTCGTTGCGCCGGATGTCCGGGGTGATCGGATTGAAGTACGACTGGTAGACCAGCTGGTACGAGGAGTCGGCGTAGCCCGCCTTCCGCATGGTCTGCCGGATGTTCTGGAGCGCGGCGACGACCTTGGGCTGGACCCGCTTGGCGCGCTGGACGATCTCGTCGCTGCCGATGGTGTCGCGGCAGCCCTGGTCCTTGGGGATCGGGAAGTACTGCGCGAGGCAGTGCATCATGATCCCGCTGAAGTCGAAGTCGTCGTTGGCGCCGATCGTGACGACGACCATCTTCACGTCGTACCTGCCCGCCGCGTCGGCGAGTTTGACGTCCTGTTTGGGCTCGCCGAAGTCGCCGCTGCCGGAGCCGGTGACCTTGGCGAGTTCGGGATCGCTGACCAGGTCGCCGGTCTGGGCACCGGAGCAGGCGAGGTCGATCGGGGTGACCCCGGGGATGTCGGTGACGAAGATCTCCGACTTGGGGTGCCGGTGGCAGTAGTTGGTGGGGCTGTCGGTCTCCGGGAAGTAGCCGTCGTTGGTGTCGGTGCCGGCGCCCTCCCCGGAGATGGCGCTGTCGCCCAGGGCGACGATGGCGGCCGGGCGGGTGGCGCCGGCCGCGGGGGCCGGGTCGGCGAGGGCGGCGGGGGCGCCGGCCAGGCCGAGGGCGGCGACGAGGGCGCCGGTGGCGAGCAGTGCGCCGTACGGGGAGCGGCGCGCCACCGTCCGGGGCCGCCGCGCCGCTGTCAGTCGGGACCTGATCACACGCGACTCCTTGCGGGGGGGGGTGGGGGGCCGCCCGGCCGGGCGCCGAGCGGCGCGGAGCAAGAAAGGTGAGCAGGTCTCATATTCTAGGTACTGACAAGTAACGCAACAAGGCTTGCGACACCGCCGGAACCTGACGCCCCGACACGCCCCCGGACATGCGGAGAGCCGCCGCCCCGCGCCCCAGGAGGGAAGCGCGGAACGGCGGCTCGTACCGGCCGAACCGGGAGCAGGATCAGCCCAGGTTGGCGCAGTGGTTGCCGAACGCCGGGTTCAGCAGGCCGATGATGTCGATGGTGTTGCCGCACAGGTTGACCGGCACGTGAACCGGAACCTGAACCTGGTTGCCCGAGATGACACCGGGGGAACCCGCGGCGACACCCTCGGCGCCGGAGCTGGCCATCGCGGTGCCGGCGCCGGCGGCCACGATGCCCACCACGGCCGCGCCGACGGCGGCGGTCTTCTTGATGCTCATACGAGCCTCCTGACTGTTCATACAGAGATGCACGGGGAGTGCGACATCAAGAACGACACCCACCCGGGCCGGTTGCGACAGTGGACGCACTGTCACCCATCCGGCCCAACGGGGACGGCGACCGGCATTCGGGTGATCAGCGGACCGGACCGTTTCCCCTCGCGCGGTGCCTCGTTCTCTCTGGCGGAACACGATCCACCCGGTCCCCTTCACACGAATCGAGTACCGCCCATGCGCAAGCTCGCCCACGGCGTCGTCGGCACCGCGGCCAGCGCCGCCCTGCTCGCCGCCGGCGCCGGCGTCGCATCCGCCCACCACCTGCACGGCGCGTCCGCCGAGGGTGTCGCGGCCGGCTCGGCCGGCGTGGTCTCGGGCAACTCGGTGGAGGTGCCCGTGCACATTCCGCTCAACGTGTGCGGCAACTCGATCGACGTGGTGGGCCTTCTGAACCCGGCGTTCGGCAATAACTGCCTCAGCGCCTGACCGGGAATTCCCCTGGTCGCACCTCCGCCCGAACCGCTCCCGGCCGTGCGGGAATTGTTCGCGAGGTGCTGGAAGAACGCGGCGGCCGCGTCGACGCCCGAGCCATGGGCGAAACACGCCGGTGTGCGCCGCCGGAGTGACAATCACGGCAATCCCCAGAAGCCAGCGGGTGAGTATTCGTGCTCGCCCGGCTCCCGACATTTCCCATCCGTCGGGCAGAAAACGGAGGAAAGACATGCGCAACTTCAAGAAGGCCGCCGTCCTGTCCCTGGCCGCCACCGGTCTGGTCCTCGGTGCCGCCGGCGGTGCGTTCGCCAGCTCCGGCGCCGAGGGCGTGGCCGCCGGCTCCCCCGGCGTGCTCTCCGGCAACCAGATCCAGATCCCGGTGCACGTCCCGATCAACCTGTGCGGCAACTCCATCAACGTCATCGGCCTGCTCAACCCGGCGTTCGGCAACACCTGCGTCAACGCCGGCTGAACCGGCCGTCGCCGCACCGTCGACAGCTGATTCACCGAGTGGCGGGGGGGGGGGGGGGGGGGGGGGGGGGGGGGGGGCGCGCTGGGGGGGGGGGGGGGGGCCGGTG
>NZ_JBWKER010000126.1:0-3370 GCF_056435345.1 Kitasatospora sp. NPDC043950 | reverse complement strand
GCGGCTTGACGCCCCGTCCGACGTTTCAAACTCTAGCCGATCCCCGCTCCGAAAAGCGAATCGACCGCAATCCAATAAAACGAACACGCCGAATAAGAACCAAGCCGCGACAAGACGCGACCCAGCCCGAACCAGGAAATGGTGTTTCAAAAGGATTGGCCGCCCCGGGACCGTCCGCGCCGATGCGTGTCCGGTGCTCCCTGCCGAGCGACTAGAGAACACTACCCCTGGTCGGCGTCGCGGGCAAGCCGCTGCCGGCGACGGTCCGGGTGCAGAGTGCGCGGCCGGCTTTCACGTACTCGCCGTTGGGGTGGTCGTTGCCGGTCACCCAGTGGCGGGCGGTGGCCTCGTCGCGGCCGCCGTCGCGGTGGCGGCGGAGCAGGCGCTCCTCGCGGAGGGCGTCGTCGGTGTCCACGTACCAGAGTTCACGCAGCAGGCGGCGGGCCTCCGGCCACGGGGTGTCGGTGGAGGCGAGGTAGTTGCCCTCGGTGATGACGAGGCGGGTGTGCGGGCGGACGACGTGGCGGGCGGCGACCGGTTCGTCGAGGGTGCGGTCGAAGTCGGGGGCGTAGATGTCCTGGAAGCGGTCGGCGGCGATGCGGCGCAGCAGGGCGACGTAGCCGTGGGCGTCGAAGGTGGCGGGGGCGCCCTTGCGGTGGGTCAGGGCGAGGCGGTCCAGTTGGGCGGCGGACAGGTGGAAGCCGTCGAGCGGGACGTACGCGGCGCTGCCGGGGCCCTCGGCGCGTTCGATCTCGGCGACCAGGTGCCGGGCCAGGGTGGACTTGCCGGCGGCGGGCGGGCCGGCAAGTCCGAGGATCGTGCGGGCGTTGCTGCCCGGGCCCCGGAGGAAGCCGAGGGCGAGGGCGGTGAGGCGGTCCTCGTTCATGGCCGCACCCTACTCACCTCCGGCACGGGCCTCACCGCTCGGCGAGGGCGGGCACCTCCAGGGTGAGGGTGCCGGCGTCGGCGTCGAGGACGGCGGGGACGCCGAGCGGGACGGTCAGGGTGGAGGGGCAGTGGCCGAAGCCGAGTTCCCAGATGACGGGTATGCCGAGCGGGCCGAGGCGGTCGAGCATGACGTCCCGGACGCGGTCGAGCCGTCCGCAGCCGTCCCAGGAGCCGAGCGCGATGCCGGCGACCCCGTCGAACGCACCGGAGCGCAGGAACTGGGTGAGGAGCCGATCGAGCTGGTACGGCTGCTCGTGGACGTCCTCCAGGATCAGGATGCCGCCGGCGTAGGAGGGCCGGGCGGCGGGCGTGCCGCGCTCGGCCGCGAGGACGTGGAGGCAGCCGCCCGCGGTGACGCCCCGGGCGCGGCCGGGGACGAGGGTGGTGGCGGTCAGTGAGGTGAGCACGGTGGTGGCCGTGGGCTCGAAGAGGGTGCGGCGCAGGTGCTCGGCGGTCGGTCCGTCGGTGATGAAGGAGCCGGCCGCGCTCATCGGCCCGTAGAGGGTGGCGATGCCGAGCCGCTGGGCGAAGGCCTCCTGGAGGGAGGAGACGTCGCTGAAGCCGATGAACGGCTTGGGCGGGACGGCGCGCATGGCGTCCCAGTCGAGCAGGTCGACCATGCGGTGGACGCCGTAGCCGCCACGGGCGCAGATGACGGCGTCGACGGTGGGGTCGAGCCAGGCGGACTGGAGGTCGGCGGCGCGGTCGGCGTCGGTGCCGGCGAGGTAGCCGAGGGTGGGGTGGGCGTCGAGGACGTGCGGGCCGACGGTGACCCGCAGGCCCCAGGAGCGGAGGACCGCGCAGCCGTCGGTGAGCCGTTGGGAGTCGATCGGGCCGCTGGGGGCGACGACGGCGATGTGGTCGCCGGGGCGCAGGTGTGGCGGGCGGGTCAGACCCTGGCCGGGCGTGGTCGGGTGCTGGTCCATGGGCCGGGACGCCTTTCGGGGGAGGCCGGGTACGGGCGGCCTCGGCGTGGTCGAGGCCGCCCGGTGACGATATGCCCCCGTGTCGACGGGCCGATGTCCGCGAGCCGACGTCTTCGGGCCGAAGGTGCCCCGAAGGTGCGCCGGAGGTGCGGGGCGGTTCTTCAGATCGCCCCCATCACCTTCCTGACCTCGTCGAGGGTGGCGTCGGCGACGGCGTTGGCGCGTTCGGCCCCGTCGCACAGGACCTGGCGCAGGTGGCCTCGGTCGGCGGCGAGTTCGGCGCGGCGGGCGCGCAGGGGGCGGAGGTACTCGTTGACGGAGTCGGTGACGGTGCGCTTGAGCGCGGCGGCCCCGCCGTCACCGATTTCCTCGGCGATCTCCTCGGGTGCGCGGTCCTGGCAGAGCGCGGCGAGCAGGATGAGGCCGGAGACCTCGGGCCGGTTGGCCGGGTCGTAGTCGATCCGACGGTCGGCATCGGTCCTGGCGCCGCGGATGATCCGGGCGGTCTCGTCCTCGGTCGCGCCGAGGGGGACGGAGTTGCCCCGGCTCTTGCTCATCTTGCCGCCGTCGGTGCCGAGCAGCAGCGGGGCGTCGGAGAGCAGTGCGCGGGGGGTGGGGAAGACGGCGCCGCCGTCGGCGTGCGGGTAGCGCTCGTTGAAGCGGCGGGCGATGGTGCGGGCGACTTCGAGGTGGGGCAGCTGGTCCTGGCCGACCGGCACGAGGTTCGCCTTGCAGAAGAGGATGTCGGCGGCCTGGTGGGCGGGGTAGGTGAACATCAGCCCGTTGACGGCGGACTGGCGGGAGTGCGCGATCTCGTCCTTGACGGTGGGGTTGCGGTTCAGTTCGGCGACGCTGACCAGGCTGAGGAAGGGCAGCAGCAGTTGGTTGAGGGCGGGGACGGCGCTGTGCGCGAAGATCGTGGCGCGGTCGGGGTCGAGGCCGGCCGCGAGGTAGTCGAGAACGAGGTTCTCGGTGTGCTCGGCGAGCCGGTCGGCGATGTCCCGGTCAGTGATGACCTGGTAGTCGGCGATCACGACGAACATCTCGACGCCCTGGTTCTGGAGCTGGACGCGGTTGTACAGGGTGCCGAAGTAGTGGCCGAGGTGCAGCGGTCCGGTGGGGCGGTCCCCGGTGAGGACGCGGTGGCCGGCCGGATCGGCGGTGAAGGTGGCGGTGGTCGCCACGGACGGGGTCGTCGCGGTCGTCTCGGTGGTCATCGGGTTTCTCCTCGGTACGGCGGTGGTGGCGGCCGTCCGGGGCGGGGGCCCGTTCCGTGGGAAACGCGAAAGGGCCGTCCATTCCGGACGGCCCTGGTCAAGCGGGTGGGGGGGGGGGGGGGGGGGGGGGGGGGGGGGGGGGGGGGGGGGCGGGGGGTGGGGGGGGGGGGGGGGGGGGGGGGGGGGGGGGGAGGGGGGAGGGGGGGGGGGGGTGCGCGTGGTGCCGAGCTGCGCCATCCGGCTACTACGCCAGCATGGCCGGCCGAGTGGTCGTGGTGG
>NZ_JBWKER010000125.1:0-3855 GCF_056435345.1 Kitasatospora sp. NPDC043950 | reverse complement strand
CCCCCCCCCCCCCCCCCCCCCCCCCCCCCCCCCCCCCCCCCCCCCCCCCCCCCCCCCCCCCCCCCCCCCCCCCCCCCCCCCCCCCCCCCCCCTCCTCCCCCCCCCCCCCCCCCCCCCCCCCCCCCCCCCCCCCCCCCCCCCCCCCCCCCCCCCCCCCCCCCCCCCCCCCCCCCCCCCGGGGGGCGTCGGGCTCAGGCGCCCAGGTCGACCGAGCGGGCGAAGCGGGCGCCGATCTCGGCGGCGATCGCCGACAGCACGTCCTGCGGGATCTGGCTGTCCACGGTGATGGAGGCGAGCGCGCCGCCGCCGTCGCGGGCGACCTGCATGCCGGCGATGTTGATGCCGGCGTCGCCGAGGTGGCGGCCGAGCACGCCGACCACGCCGGGGCGGTCCTCGTACTTGAAGAAGGCCATGTGGTCGGTGAGCGCGACGTCCACGTCGAAGGCGTCCACGCCGACGATCTTCTGGGTCTGCTTCGGGCCGGCCAGGGTGCCGGAGATGGCGATCTCCTCGCCGTTCGCGAGCGTGCCGCGGACGGTGATCACGTTGCGGTGCTCGGCACTCTCACTGGAGGTGGTCAGGCGGACCTCGACGCCGCGCTCCTGGGCGAACAGCGGGGCGTTGACGTAGGACACCGTCTCCGCCACCACGTCCTCGAACACGCCCTTCAGCGCGGACAGTTCGAGCACCTTCACGTCGTGCTGGGTGATCTCGCCGCGGACCTCGACGTCGAGCCGGACGGCGACCTCGCCGGCCAGCGCGGTGAAGATCCGGCCGAGCTTCTCGGCCAGCGGCAGGCCCGGGCGCACGTCCTCGGCGATCACGCCGCCCTGGACGTTGACGGCGTCCGGCACCAGTTCGCCGGCCAGCGCCAGGCGCACCGACTTGGCGACGGCGATGCCGGCCTTCTCCTGCGCCTCGTCGGTGGAGGCGCCCAGGTGCGGGGTGGCGACCACGTTGTCGAAGCCGAACAGCGGGGAGTCGGTGCACGGCTCCTTGGCGTACACGTCCAGGCCGGCGCCGGCCACCCGGCCGTCGCGCAGGGCGTTGGCAAGCGCCTCCTCGTCCACGATGCCGCCGCGGGCGGCGTTGACGATGCGCACGGTCGGCTTGACCTTGTGCAGCGCCTCGTCGCCGATCAGGCCGATGGTCTCGGGGGTCTTGGGGAGGTGGACGGTGATGAAGTCCGAGACCTCCAGCAGCTCCTCCAGGGTGACCAGCTTGACGCCCATCTGGGCGGCGCGGGCGGCCTGGATGTAGGGGTCGTACGCGACGATCTTCATGCCGAACGCGGACATCCGCTGGGCGACCAGGACGCCGATCCGGCCGAGGCCGACGACGCCGAGGGTCTTCTCGCTCAGCTCGACGCCGGTGTACTTGTTGCGCTTCCACTCGCCCTGCTTGAGCGCGGCGTTGGCCGGCGCGATGTTGCGGGCGACGGAGATCAGCAGGCCGCAGGCGAGTTCGGCGGCGGTGACGATGTTGGAGGTCGGCGCGTTCACGACCATCACGCCGGCCTTGGTGGCAGCGGCGACGTCCACGTTGTCCAGGCCGACCCCGGCCCGGGCGACCACCTTGAGCTTGCGGGCGACGGCCAGCGCCTCCGCGTCGACCTTGGTGGCGGAGCGGATCAGGATCGCGTCGACGTCGGCGATCGCGCCGAGCAGCTCGGTGCGGTCGGCGCCGTTGCAGTGGCGGATCTCGAAGTCGGGGCCGAGGGCGTCGACGGTGGCGGGCGACAGCTCTTCGGCGATCAGGACGACGGCGGTTTTGGATGTCACAGTGCTCACGACAGTGTGTCCTTAACTCTGCGGTTCTCCCCGGCACGTGGGTGGCGTGGACGGCGGGGGGAAGGTGGCATGCCGCGTAGGTAGACGCACGACGCTGTGGGCCTGACGCGCACTCGGAGTGTATCGACGGGCTGGGTACCAGGCTGCTCCCGTCCGGCGAAATCACCCGGACGAGAGCAGCCTACTTGTACAAGGAAGTTACAAAATCGGGCAGAGCCCGAGGCCGGTTCAGGCCTTGTCGTCGACCCAGCTCATCAGCGAGCGCAGCTTCTTGCCGGTGGTCTCCAGCAGGTGGTCCTCGTCGGCCTTCTTGTACTCGTTGTACTTGGGCAGACCGGCCTTGTACTCGGCGATCCAGGTGTTGGCGAAGGTGCCGTCCTGGATCTCGGCGAGGACCTTCCGCATCTCGGCCTTGGTGGCGTCGGTGATGATCCGCGGGCCGGTGACGTAGTCGCCCCACTCGGCGGTCTCGGAGACCGACCAGCGCATCTTCTCCAGGCCGCCCTCGTACATCAGGTCGACGATGAGCTTCAGCTCGTGCAGGCACTCGAAGTAGGCGATCTCCGGCTGGTAACCGGCCTCGACCAGGGTCTCGAAACCGGCCTTCACCAGGGCGGCGGTGCCACCGCAGAGGACGGCCTGCTCACCGAACAGGTCGGTCTCGGTCTCCTCGGTGAAGGTGGTCTTGATGACGCCGGCCTTGGTGGCGCCCAGGCCCTTGGCGTAGGACAGCGCCAGGTCGAAGGCCTTGCCGGAGGCGTCCTGCTCGACGGCGACGATCGCGGGGACGCCGCGGCCCTCCTCGTACTGGCGGCGGACCAGGTGGCCCGGGCCCTTCGGGGCGACCATGCAGACGTCGACGTCCGCCGGGGGCTTGATGAAGCCGAAGCGGATGTTCAGGCCGTGGCCGAAGAACAGGGCGTCGCCGGCCTTCAGGTGCGGGGCGATGTCGGCCTCGTAGACGTCGGCCTGGATCGGGTCCGGCACCAGGATCATGATGACGTCGGCCTCGGCCGCGGCCTCGGCCGGGGTGACGACGCGCAGGCCGGCCTCCTCCGCCTTGGCACGGGACTTGGACTCCGGCTTCAGGCCGACCCGGACGTCGGCGCCGGAGTCGCGCAGGGACAGCGCGTGGGCGTGGCCCTGGCTGCCGTAGCCGATGACCGCGACCTTGCGGCCCTGGATGATGGACAGGTCGGCGTCGTCTTCGTAGAACAGCTCGGCCACGGGGGCACATCTCCTTGCGTGATGGTTGCCGGGTACGCGCTCTCTACGGTAGGCGTACCGGCGGGGGTGTGGGGCGGTGCTTCAGGGTGTGAGACGGTCGGCGTCTCGGGGGTGCTCAGGCGCTGCGGTCGAGGGCGCGCAACGAGCGGTCCGTGATCGAACGGGCGCCGCGCCCGATGGCGACCAGGCCGGACTGGACCAACTCCTTGATGCCGTAAGGCTCCAGCATCCGGAGCATGGCCTCCAGCTTGTCCGAGCTTCCGGTGGCCTCGATGGTCACCGCGTCCGGGGACACGTCGACGGTCTTGGCACGGAACAGCTGGACGATCTCGACGATCTGCGACCGGGTCTCGTTGTCGGCGCGGACCTTCACCAGGACCAGTTCCCGCTGGATCGCAGCGGATTGGTCGAGTTCGACGATCTTTATCACGTTCACGAGCTTGTTGAGCTGCTTGGTGACCTGTTCCAGCGGGAGGTCCTCGACGTTGACCACGATGGTCATCCGGGACACGTCCGGATGCTCGGTCGGGCCGACGGCGAGGGAGTCGATGTTGAAGCCCCGACGGGAGAACAGGGCGGCGATGCGGGCGAGCACGCCGGGCTTGTTCTCGACCAGGACGGAGAGGGTGTGCTTGGACATGGGGTTCCTCAGGCGCTCTGGAGTTGAAGGGGGGCGTTAGTCGAGGTCGTCGCCGAAGTCGGGGCGGATGCCCTTGGCGAACTGGATCTCGTCGTTGCTGGTGCCGGCCGCGACCATCGGCCAGACCATGGCGTCCTGGTGGACGATGAAGTCGATGACGACCGGGCGGTCGTTGATCTCCATGGCCTGCTTGATGAC
>NZ_JBWKER010000124.1:0-4061 GCF_056435345.1 Kitasatospora sp. NPDC043950 | reverse complement strand
CTCGACTACTTCGAGAACAGCGGACTCCCCTTCGTCGTCGCCCTCAACGGCTTCGACGGACACCAGCCCCACACCGCCGACGAGGTCCGCGAAGCGCTCCAGCTCAGCGCCGAGACCCCGGTCGTCACGCTCGACGCCCGCCGCCGCGACAGTGCCAAGAGCGCCCTCATCACCCTCGTCGAGCACGCCCTCCTCGCCCGACTCCGATGACGGGCCGGACATCCGGACCCCGGGGGCCGTCGGCGTGACGGGCCCCGGGGCGGAGCCGCTACCGGCCGATGTCCTCCAGGGGCATCGCGCAAGACCCGCTGTATAAGCAGCGGATAACAGTTCGGTAGGCATTTTGTGATCAACAGTGACTCTGCGTGGTGAACTAGCGTCACTCAGCGCCAGAAGACCACGGTTTTGCTCCGTCATGTCGGTGAATGTCCCTATTGCGCCGACGCGGGGGCCATCCTGCGGCTGTTTGTCCCCCATCCCTGCACGTGCTGAAATTCCAGCTACCCCTGAAACCCTCGCGCCGGCCCACCGGTGACGGGCCAGGGCCCGGGGGTAGCGCTGGATTGATCCATGGCCGACAGTCGGCCGAGAGGTAGTTGTCGAGTGAGGCGTAAGCAGCAACCCGCCCCGCAGCGGCGCTCCGAGCCCCGCCGGAGCGAGCCGAACGGTACCGCAGCGGACCCGGCCGGATTCTCCGCTTTCACCCCCACCGAGGAGCGCTCCCAGGCCTCCCCGGCCCCGCAGCCCCCGGCCGCGTCCACGGAACCCCGCAGCGGCGGTCCGGACGGCGACGCCTCCAAGCGGTACGACTTCCTCCGCCCGCGCAACTGGCGCGTGCCGACCCGTCTGATCGCGATCCTGCTGATCCCCGTGATCATCAGCCTCGTCTTCGGCGGCCTCCGCGTGAACACCTCGGTCGACGGCTACATCAAGGCCTCCCGCGCCGAGAAGACCGCCGAACTCGCCAAGGCGGCCACCGAGCTCGCCGAAGCGCTGGAGATCGAGCGCGACACCACGCTGATACCCCTGCTCACCAAGCAGGACCCGGACGGCAAGGTCGCCAAGATCCGCGCCAACACGGACGCCGCGCTGAAGGCGTACGAGGCGGCCTACGCGGCCTCCGACAAGTCCGGCGAACTGCCGCGCCGCCACGAGGGCTTCCAGGCCCTGGTGGTCGACCTGCCGCACCTGCGGGCCACCGCGTACGGATCCGAGCTGTTCGCCGGCGCCACCGTCAACGCCTACTCGGTGATGTTCGCCCCGCTGCTGTCCTACGACAACTCGGTCGGCCTCGGCTCCAGCAACGCCGCCAGCAAGGGCCGCGCGATCTACGCGATGTCCCTCGCCAAGGCCTCCGCCTCGACCCAGCGCGCGCTCATGCTGCACCTGCTGGTCGGCATCTCCCAGAACGCCACCACCCGGTTCGAGAACGCCGACGTGATCCAGCAGATCCTGGTGGCGGAGCGGCTGGAGCAGGTCTCGCTGACCGAGTTCAACACCGGCAGCGCCCCCGAGGACGCCCGCAAGTACGCCAACGCGCAGGTCACCCAGGCCGCCGCGCAGGAGCGCTCGGCCTACAAGATGCCGAACGGCACCGCGCCCTCCATGCAGACCCTGCTCTCCCTCGGCGCCGCCTACAGCCAGGCCGCCGCCGAGGGCCAGAGCAAGGGCAAGGCCGCCGCCGACCAGGCCTACAAGGAGGCCAAGGACTCCGGTCTCACCCCGGAGAACTGGAACCAGGCCGCCAACACCCACATCCAGGCCCTGCGCGACACCGAGGTCCAGCTGCTGGACGACGTCCTCACGGACTCCCGCGGCCTCAAGGACAACGCGCTCTACGACGCCATCCTCAACACGATCATCGTCGTCGCGGCGCTCATCCTGGCCGGTCTGCTCACCGGCTACGTCGCCCGCTCGATGATCCTCGGCATGCGCACCCTGCGCAGCGCCGCCCTGGAGATCGCCGACCACCGCCTGCCGGACCTGGTCGAGAAGCTCTCCAAGACCGACCCCGACCGGGTCGACACCTCCGTCACCCCGATCCCGCTGCACGGCAAGGACGAGATCGGCGAGGTCGCCCGGGCGTTCGACCAGGTCCACCAGCAGGCCGTGGCGCTCGCCGCCGAGCAGGCCCTGCTGCGAGGGAACGTCAACGCGATCTTCACCAACCTGTCGCGCCGCAGCCAGGGCCTGATCCAGCGCCAGCTGGCGCTGATCACCGACCTGGAGAACAACGAGGCCGACCCGGACCAGCTGGAGAACCTCTTCAAGCTGGACCACCTCGCCACCCGTATGCGCCGCAACGGTGAGAACCTGCTCGTCCTCGCGGGCGAGGAGGCCGGCCGCCGCTGGAACACCCCGGTCCCGCTGGTCGACGTGCTCCGCGCCGCCTCCTCCGAGGTGGAGCAGTACGAGCGCGTCGAGCTGTCCGGCATCCCGGAGGTCGAGGTCGTCGGCGCCGCCGTGACCGACCTCGTCCACCTGCTCGCCGAACTGCTGGAGAACGCCACCTCGTTCTCCAGCCCGCAGACCCGGGTCCTGGTCAACGCGACCCGCCTGCCGGACGGCCGGGTGCTGGTCGAGATCCACGACAAGGGCATCGGCCTCACCGCCGACGACTTCGCCGAGATCAACGAGAAGCTGGCCGAGCCGCCCACCGTCGACGCCACCATCTCCCGCCGCATGGGCCTGTTCGTGGTCGGCCGGCTGTCCCAGCGGCACGACGTCCGCGTCCAGCTCCGCCCCTCCGGCGAGTCCGCCGGCACCACCTCGCTGGTCATGATCCCGCCGTTCATCACCCGGTCGGGCGCCGCGCCGGAGCCCGAGGAGCAGTTCACCGTCTCCCGGATCTTCGCCGAGCAGGAGCCGACCTCCCAGTGGGCGCCCAACGGCCAGCCGCGCAGCGCCGCCGAGCTGGGCTTCGACGACCACCTCACCGGCGCCGGCAACGCCGGATCCAGCGGCTTCAGCCCGGCCCTGGAGTCCGTCCAGCGCTCGCAGCGCCTCGACCAGGTCCGCCGCGCGGCCCTGGAGAGCGGCCCGCACGACGGCGAGCCGCCGGTGCTGGACGCCGAGGTCGAGGAGGACTACCAGCAGGGCTACGACCAGTACGCCCCCCAGGGCTACGAGCAGCAGTCCGGCTACGCCGACGACCAGTACGGCTACCAGCAGGACGGCTACCAGCAGGACGAGTACGGCCAGGACCAGTACGGCCAGTACCCGCAGCAGGGCTACGAGCAGCAGTCCGGCTACGCCGACGACCAGTACGGCCGCCAGGACTACCAGGGCGACGGTTACCAGGGCTACCAGGACGGCTACGCCGACCAGTACGGCCAGCAGGCCGAGGAGGCCCCGGCCGGCCACCCGTACGCCCCGGAGCCGCCCGCGCTGCCCGCCGCCGAACCCACCGCCACCCTGCCGTCCGGGCTGCCGCAGCGCCGCCCCGGCCAGCAGCTGGCGGGTGGCGGCTTCGGCGCCCCGACCGCTCCGGCGGACGGCGGCTCCGGCGGCGAGGCCCCGAACTGGTTCGCCGGCGCCAAGGACACCTCGGCGGTCGACGAGCCGCGCGGCCACGACGTGTCGGCGCTGGGCGGCTACGGCCCGACCGGCCCGACCAACTCGCCCTGGCAGTCGCCCAACGACGGCGCCTGGCAGCAGGCCGAGCAGACCCGTGAGCCCGCCTCCGGCGGCACCACCGGGGCAGGCCTGCCGCGGCGCGTGCCCAAGCAGAACCTGGTGGCCGGGAACGCCAAGCCCACTCCGCAGGAAGGGCCGCAGGTCTCCCGCAGCCCCGAGGAGGTCCGCGGCCGGCTCACCAACCTGCGCCGCGGCGTGGAGCAGGGCCGCAGTGCCGGTAACACCGGAAGCTTCCGGATCGACCCCGATCAGGTAGACCCGTCCGGCAACGGACAGAACCGAAGCACCGATCTCTTCGGCGGCTCGAACCACCAGGAGCGTTGAGTTGACTCAGATGAGCCAGGCCGCACAGAACCTGAACTGGCTGATCACCAATTTCGTGGACAACACCCCCGGGGTGTCCCACACCGTGGTGGTCTCCGCCG
>NZ_JBWKER010000123.1:0-4347 GCF_056435345.1 Kitasatospora sp. NPDC043950 | reverse complement strand
TTTTCTGTGTGGATCGTCGAGGGAACAAAAAAAAAAGCGCCGGGAGCTACGCCCCCCCCCTCCCCCCCCCCCCCTTCGGCGTTCTTTGCATCGCCGACTCGGCCGCCCACCAACGGCGAAGTCGGTCCGCGGGCGGTGGTGTCCGGCCGGCGTCGGGTCAGCGGCCGATCAGGGACTCGGGGCGGATGGGCAGTTCGCGGACCCGGACGCCGGTGGCGTGGTGCACGGCGTTGCTGATCGCCGCCGCCGTCCCCACGATGCCCAGTTCGCCGATCCCCTTGGAGCCCATCGGGTTGAGGTGGGGGTCGGGGTCGTCGATCCAGTGCGCGTCGACGGCGGTGACGTCGGCGTGCGCGGCGACGTGGTAGGCGGCCAGGTCGCGCTCGACGTGCCCGCCGAAGGACGGATCGGTGGTGCTGTGCTCCAGCAGGGCCATCGACAGCCCCATGATCATCGCGCCGGTCAGCTGGCTCCGCGCGGCCAGCGGGTTGATGACGCGTCCGGCCGCGAACACCCCGAGCAGGCGGCGCACCCGCACCTCGGCGGTGTCCTGGTCGACCTGGACCTCGGCGAACTGCGCGCCGAAGGCGTGCCGCGCGTACTCCTGGCCGGTGCTCCCCACCTCCTCGGCGGTGTCGGCGTGTCGGGTCAGCCCGTCGGAGGGTGGCCGCCCGCCGTGCTCGGCCAGTGCCGTGCGCAGTTCCTCGCAGGCCCGGTGCACGGCCCATCCCCAGGAGGCGGTGCCGGAGGAGCCGCCCGCCAGCGGCGCCTTCGGCAGGTCGCTGCGGCCGATCCGCAGCTCGACGCGCCCGGGTGCGACCCGCAGGGCGTCGGCGGCGATCCGCACCAGCGCGGTGCGCGCCCCGGTGCCGATGTCGGTGGCATTGACCCGCAGCAGGAAGCTTCCGTCGGGGCGGGCGTGCGCCTCCGCGGTCGCGGGACCGACCAGCACGGGGTAGGTCGAGGCCGCCACTCCCGTGCCGAGCAGCAGCCGGCCGTCCCGCCGGACACCGGGGCGGGGGTCGCGGTCGGCCCAGCCGAAGCGCCGGGCGCCCTCGCGCAGGCACTCGACCAGGCGGCGGCTGCTGAACGGCTTCCCGCTGTCCGGATCGAACGCGGGTTCGTTGCGGATCCGCAGCTCGACGGGGTCGAGGCCGCAGGCCAGGGCCAGTTCGTCCATGGCGGACTCGAGCGCGAACATGCCGGGGCACTCACCGGGCGCCCGCATCCAGGAGGGGGTGGGCACGTCGAGCCGGGCGACCCGGTGGACGGTGCGGCTGTGCGGTGCGGCGTACATCATCCGGGCGGGGACGGCGGCCTGCTCGACGAATTCGCGCAGCGTGGAGCTGCGGGTGGCCACCTCGTGGGCGAGCGCCGAGATCCGGCCGGTGGTGTCGGCGCCGATCCGGACCCGTTGGACGGTGGGGGAGCGGTGCCCGACCAGGTCGGCGAGCTGGGCGCGGGCCAGGCAGAGCTGGACCGGCCGCCCGACCGCGCGGGCGGCCAGCGCGGCCAGCACCGTGGGCGCCCGGGTGGTGCCCTTGGAACCGAAGCCGCCGCCGACGTGCTCACTGACCACCAGGATCTCCTCGGCGCGCAGGCCGAAGAGCTTCGACAGGTTCTCCTGGCTGTTGCCGGAGCCCTGGCTGGCGTCGTAAACGGTGAGCCGGCCGCCGTCCCAGACGGCCGTCGCGGCGTGCGGCTCCATGGGGTGGTTGTGCAGCGGCGGCAGGTGGTAGGTGGCGTCCACCTGGTGCGGGGCCGTCCGGTACGCGTTGTCGAAGTCGCCTCTGGCGCGCTCCGCGGGGTAGCCGCCGTTGGCCTCCTCGGGGGTGTAGAGGCCCGGGTGGTCGGCGGTCAGCAGGACGTCGTGGGGCTCCCGGGTGCAGCTGATCCGCAGCGCGCGGGCGCCGGCCCGGGCGGCCTCCGGGGTCTCGGCGACCACCAGCGCGACCGGCTGCCCGTGATGGGCGATCCGCGCGGACTGGAGCACGGCCAGCGTCGGGTCGTCGGTCGGGGCCAGCCGCTCGGCGTTGCGGTGGGTGATCACCGCGAGGACGGCCGGGTCGGCGAGGGCGTCGGCGTCCTCGACGGCGTCCACCACGCCGCGCGCGAGCGAGGCGGTGACGAGCCAGGCGTAGGCGGTGCCGGCCGGGTGGTGGTCGGTCGCGTACCGGGCGCGGCCGGTGACCTTGTCGGGCCCCTCCACCCGGGTGAGCGAGGTGTCCCGCTGCTCCTGGCGGTCCTGGCGGTCCTGGTGAGCCGTCATCCGAGGTCCTCCTGCTGCGGTGTGAGGTCGGCGAGGACCCGTACGGCGACCTCGCGTGCCAGCGGCACCTTGAACGCGTTGTCCCGCAGCGGCCGGGCGGCCGCCAGTTCGGCGTCCAGCGCGGCCCTGAAGACCTCCTCGGTGGCGGGCTGCCCGAGCATCGCCCGCTCGGCGACCGTCGCCCGCCAGGGCTTCGCCGCCACTGCGCCGAGCGCCAGTGCGACCCGTGCCACCCTCCCCTCGCGCGCCACCAGTACGGCGGCGACCGAGACGGTGGCGAAGGCGAACGAGGCCCGCTCGCGCACCTTGCGGTAGGCCGAGCGGGTGCCCGACCACGGCGGTGGCAGGTCGACCGCGGTGATCAGCTCACCGGGGCGCAGCCCGGTCTCGCGGGCGGGAGTGTCCCCGGGCAGCCGGTAGAACTCGGTGAGCGGGCAGCAGCGGGACCCGGTCGGACCGGTCAGCCGCACCTCGGCGTCCAGCGCCGTCAGTGCCACCGCGAGGTCGGACGGGTGGGTGGCCACGCAGTCCGCGGAGGCCCCCAGCACGGCCAGATCCCGGTGCACGCCCTCGCGCGCGGGGCAGCCGGAGCCGGCGACGCGCTTGTTGCACGGCTTGGTGACGTCCTGGAAGTACGGGCAGCGGGTGCGTTGGAGCAGGTTGCCGGCGGTGGTGGCGAGGTTGCGCAGCTGCCCGGACGCTCCCGACAGCAGGGCCTGGGACAGCGCGGGATAGTGCAGCCGGACCAGCGGGTGCGCGGCCAGCTCGCTGTTGGGCACCGTCGCGCCGATCCGCAGACCGCCGCCGGAGACCGGTTCCACCAGGCCGAGTGGCAGCCGGCTCACGTCCACCAGCAGCTCCGGTGCCTCCACACCGAGCTTGAGCAGGTCGACCAGGTTGGTGCCGCCGGCGAGGAACCTGGCTCCTGGGACCTGCGCGGCCAGCGCCACGGCCGAGGCGATGTCGGCGGGCCGGTGGTAGCCGAAGGGCTTCACGGGGCGACCTCCCGGACGGCGCGGACGATGCCGGGGTAGGCGCCGCACCGGCAGAGGTTGCCGCTGAGGCGTTCGCGGATCTCCGCCTCGTCCAGCGGCGACGGCGCCTGCGGGTCGGGGTCCGTCACGGCGCTCGGCCAGCCCTTCGCCGCCTCCGCGAGCATCCCTACCGCCGAGCAGAGCTGCCCGGGCGTGCAGAAGCCGCACTGGAACGCGTCGTACTCGATGAACGCCTGCTGGAGGGGGTGCGGCCGGTCGCCGCCGGCCAGGCCCTCGACCGTGGTGACCGCGGCCCCGTCCTGGGCGACCGCGAGCACCAGGCAGCTGTTCACCCGCCGCCCGTCCAGCAGCACCGTGCACGCCCCGCACTGTCCGTGGTCGCATCCCTTCTTCGCCCCCGTCAGCGCCAACCGCTCGCGCAGCAGGTCGAGCAGCGTGCGGCGGTGATCCACCTCAACGGTGTGCTGGTCACCGTTGACGGAGAGCGTGACGGTACTGGCCACATCCATGGCTTCCTCGGGGGGTCGGTCGGCAGCCGACCGCGCCGGCCGGCACCGTGATGCCTTCCACCGCCGGGGCGGAGCCCGCATCCGGGGGGCCTGGAACCACCGGTTCGGTCCCGTGCGGTGGCCGCGCGGTCCTTACTTGTCTTGGGCGCCGACCAGGGGTAGTGTTCCCTAGTCGCTCGGCAGGGAGCACCGGACACGCATCGGCGCGGACGGTCCCGGGGCGGCCAATCCTCTTGAAATGCCATGTCCTGGTTCGGGCTGGGTCGCGTCTTGTCGCGGCTTGGTTCCTATTCGGCGTGTTCGTTTTATTGGATTGCGGCCGATTCGCTTTTCGGAGTAGGGATCGGCTAGAGTTTGAAACGTCGGACGGGGCGTCAAGCCGCAGAAGACACCAGCGAGTTGGATGAACGAAGCGCCGGAAACGGGGCGGAAAACGTCTGATAAGCTGGGAACACGAAAGAACGAAGCGCCCGGAGGGTCCGCTGGAAGGCGGTCCGAAGGAAGTGTCCGTTCCTTGAGAACTCAACAGCGTGCCAAAAGTCAACGCCAGATATGTTGACATCCCCGGCCTCGA
>NZ_JBWKER010000122.1:0-4521 GCF_056435345.1 Kitasatospora sp. NPDC043950 | reverse complement strand
AAGCCGCCTGCCGCATCATCATCCTCGAAGACCAACTCGAAGAAGCCCTGCGCCTCAACGAACAACTCCGCCGCACCCAACACCGCCAGGAGCCCACCGCGGACACCTGACCGGACCTGCAACCTGGCCCACAGCTCCTTCCAGCCGTACTGCCGCCCGCCGCAGAGGCCGGACAGGGGGACGGCCTCGCGCTGCACGCTCTGGCCGTCGCCCCGTACGGCACCACCGCAGCGCGGCACAAGACGTGGCGGCTGGAGGGCGCGGCCGGGCTGGACCCCGCCAGCCAGGTACTCGGGATGGTCCGCTCGGAGAGGGCGCCGACACCGCCCGGGGCGCCGGCGCCTTCGGCTCGCCCGCTGCGCCCTTCGCCTCTGCGGCCGGGGCAGTCAGCGGTCCCACCCCGACACCCGGACCAGCCGTCACGGCACCCGCTCAAGGCTCAGCGGCTCCTTGGTGCGGGGACGTAGGGCGCCAAGCCAGGCGGCCACTTGGGCCTGGGGTGGTTCTCAGGAATCGGAGTAGCTGAGGTCCCCGACCGTCCAGCTGCTGACGTCCTCGATGGCGATGCGGTACATGCCGCCGGTGTGGGGCAGCCCGAAGTCGCCCTGCAGGATCTTCGCCCGGTGGAGATGCAGATGGGTGAGCTGTGCGGGCGGGCCGTCGGCGGGCGGGGCGAAGAGAGCGGCGAACGGTTTCAAGTGCTCCGAGGCCTGGAGGACCTCCGCCACCCGCTCCAACCACAGGGTCACCGGCGCGAGCCTGCCGGTGATCACGGCTCCGGGGACCACCACGGTCAGGGACATCTGATTGCTGTGCTCGGACTCGACCATCGCGGCGATGTCGACGAGCAGCCCGTCAGGGTTCGACATGCCCCCCAGAATAGGACACGGCCTCCGCGGCGCCCACGGGCCCGGGGCAGCGGCCATGGCGGCCACGGGCCTTGCGCCCGCTGCGCGGCCAGGAGCTACACGGCGGCGACCTGACGTGCCGATCGGCTGCGTCGCGGCGCGGGGCAGTTGGGAGCAGCCGTGAGCGTCTGGGCATCGCCCGGATCGTGCGGGCCGGCGGTGACGAGCAGGTCGGCTCCGAGGGCGGTGACGGTGAAGCCTGCGGAGCCGAGGACCTCCGCCAGGGCCAGCATCAGCGCGCCGCGGATGCCGCGGAACTCGGTGCGCCCGGCGGCGTCGGCGGGATGCGGGCAGCCGTGGAGGGTCGGTCCGATCAGGTCCTGGCCCGGGCTCCATCCCAGCACCAGGCCGATCCCTGGACGCTGCCGGGCGAAGAGCCCGGCCGCCTGGGACGGTGCCGGTTCGAACCCTCGGTGGGAGAGCACTGCGCAGACGGACTCAAACAGATGTTTGTCATCCATGCGCGGAGTTTATCGCCTGGCCAGCCCGCAGCCATTCGGCATTGATGTTTCGTCACATGCTTTTCCGGCCATGGCCGGTGAGGCTGCGGGGCCGGGGCGTCGGGTTCCCTCTCGGCCCGGCCGGGGTGCACGCCCCCTGGACGGCGTGCCGACGCGACGGGCCAGGGGCGTACCGCAGGGGTGCGCGGCGCACTCGGCGGAGAACCGCGTGCGTCTGGGTCAGAGTTTGAACATCGCGGTGTAGGGCTGGGTGATGCGTTCCCGCCGCGATCCGAAGTCGACGAGTACCGCGATGTCGCTGTCGTCTTCGACGCCGATGGCCCGGCCAAGGCCGTACGTGTCGTGGGTGACGCGGTCGCCGACGGCGAAGTGCTTGCGCGGTGCTTCGATCCGGGCCTTGAAGGGGCTGGTGGGCAGGACACGGCGGACTGCTGCAGATTTCGTCATTCCCTGCATTATGCGCCGAGAATCGCGGGAGCGGGACTTTTCGAAGCACTCAATTTCGGAGCTACGACAGGAATTTCGCGCAAGCCGTCCAGCGCGCCCTGGATGGCGCCGGTGGGCGTGGTGCGTCGCTTTCACGGGTCTGTCGCGGCCAGGGCAGGCGCTCCGCACCCGCGCGACTCGCCCTCCCCGGGAAGGTGAGCGGTCGGCGCCGAAGGAGTGGGGGTGAGCACTCAACCAGACTGTTCTCCATGCATGTTGATGGCCCCATCGCCTCGCGGTCGACGGCCCTGGGGGAAGGCTCCCGGAGAAGTGGGGGTGAAATATCCACCCGTGACGGGCCTGGGCCTGCTAGAGTCACTTTAGTTGCAGTAGTGGTTCCCATGAACTTTGTGTGCGCCTGCTGGTGTTTCGCAGGCGCCTTTTTGTTTCCCGGCTCTTCCCCGGGTGGGTGCTCATCGCGGCGACTCGAAGCGCGCGCTGTGCGTGCTTCGGACAGCCCCTTGAAGGAGATTTCTTTATGGCTAATGGCACTGTGAAGTGGTTCAACGCGGAAAAGGGCTTCGGCTTCATCGAGCAGGAGGGTGGCGGCCCGGACGTCTTCGCCCACTACTCGAACATCAACGCCAACGGCTTCCGTGAGCTGCTCGAGGGCCAGAAGGTCGAGTTCGACGTCACGCAGGGCCAGAAGGGCCCGCAGGCCGAGAACATTCGTCCGCTGTAGTTTCTGCCACGGCACCCGCCTGGTAGCGAGGGGCCCGCACCGCGTACATGATGCCCGGTGCGGGCCCCTCGGCATTGCGCCACGACGCACATCCCCGGCCGTTTCTGGCCCCCTGGCTCCGCCACCGGCGGCCATCCCCACGCGAGACGCCCAGCGCCGCGTCCGGATCGGCGCCCTGCCGTGACAGCTCACGGTTCGAGGTCGTTCGCTCCCGCCTTCCGCGGTGAGCGCCGACCGTAGGTGACGTGCCGCACGGTTTCACCGTCCACGCCCCGCGCTCCACACTTTCGGCCCGTCCCCTCGTGACCTCCTGTCGGCGTCCCGCGCTGCGGAGCTGCCTCGCGACGTGCCGCCAGGAAGGTTTCCCATGAACCACTCCAGCCGCTCCCCGTACCAGAACGCCAACTCCCGCTCCTCGTCCTCCTCCCGCTCCGGCGGCAGCTCCTTCTACGGCGACCGGCCCGCCCGCGGCCGTAGCGCCCGCCAGGGTTCTTCTCCGCAGGGCGAGTTCGCGATGCCGGTGAGCACCACTCCGGCGCTGCCGCCCGTCGAAGCGTTCGAGGAGCTGGACATGCCGAAGGCGCTGCTGTCGGTGCTGACCCGCCAGGGTGTCACCTCGCCGTTCCCGATCCAGGCCGCGACGCTGCCGAACTCGCTGGCCGGCCGCGACGTGCTGGGCCGGGGCCGCACCGGTTCGGGCAAGACCATCGCATTCGGCCTCGCCGTGCTGGCCCGCACCGCCGGTCGGCGCGCCGAACCGCGCCGCCCGCTGGCCCTCGTCCTGGTCCCCACCCGCGAGCTCGCGCAACAGGTGACCGACGCTCTCACCCCTTACGCCCACTCGGTGCGCCTGCGGATGGCCACGGTGGTGGGCGGGATGTCGATCGGCCGCCAGGCCCACGCCCTGAACCAGGGGGCCGAGGTCGTGGTGGCCACCCCCGGCCGACTCAAGGACCTGATCCAGCGCGGCGACTGCCAGTTGGACGGCGTCGGCATCACGGTGCTCGACGAGGCCGACCAGATGGCCGACATGGGCTTCCTGCCGCAGGTCACCGAGCTCCTCGGCCAGGTCGCCGAAGGCGGCCAGACGATGCTGTTCTCCGCCACCCTGGACCGCAACGTCGATCGCCTGGTGCGGCGCTTCCTCAAGGACCCGGTCACCCACTCGGTCGACCCGTCCGCGGGAGCGGTCAGCACCATGGAGCACCACGTCCTGCACGTGCAGAACTTCGACAAGAACGCCACCATCGCCCACATCGCCTCCCGCGACGGCGGAGTGATCATGTTCATCGACACCAAGCACGGCGCGGACCGCCTGGTGGACGACCTGCTAGCCAACGGCGTGAAGGCCGCGGCCCTGCACGGCGGCAAGTCCCAGCCGCAGCGCACCCGCACCCTGGAACAGTTCCGCACCGGCCAGGTCACCGCGCTGATCGCCACCAACGTCGCCGCCCGGGGTATCCACATCGACGGCCTCGACCTCGTCGTCAACCTGGACCCGCCGAGCGACCACAAGGACTACCTCCACCGGGGCGGCCGCACCGCCCGGGCCGGCGAGTCCGGCACCGTCGTCACGCTCGTCCTGCCCGGCCAGCGCCGCGAGATGGCCGGTCTGATGACCGCCGCCGCCATCACCCCCGTCACCACCCGCGTCAGCGCCGGCGACGAGGACCTGGCCCGCATCACCGGCGCCCGCGTGCCCACCGGCATCCCCACCGTGGTCGCCGCCCCCGTCGTCGAACGCCCCCTCCGGAGCCCGTCCACGAGTCGCGGCCGCCGAGGACGCCCCGCCCGCGCGGCCGGTGACACCCGCGCGAGCGTCACGGGCCGCGACAACCAGGCCGCCGCCGGCCGCCGCCGGGCACCGAGGCGCGTCGCCCTCGCTGCCTAGTAGGCAGGTGTGGGGGGGGGGGGGGGGGGGGGGGGGGGGGGGAAACAAGAGCCAAAAGACAGGAGGAAGAAGATAGGGCCGCTACGGGGGCTC
>NZ_JBWKER010000121.1:0-5228 GCF_056435345.1 Kitasatospora sp. NPDC043950 | reverse complement strand
GCCCCCCCCTCCCCCCCCCCCCCCCCCCCCCCCCCCCCCCCCCCCCCCCCCCCCCCCCCCCCCCGCTCCCCCCCCCGCCACGGGGTTTTCGGGGTGGGCGGGCGTTCGCGGGGCAGGTGGGGACGTGCCGTAGGCTCACCTGAAATCGCTGCGCCGTAGCCGCGCGGACCACCAGCGTGGCGGGGAGTACCCAGAGCAGATGAGCACGGCATCGAGCACCGAGTCGTCCAGCACCGAGCCCGGCGCGCCCGCGGCGCCGGAGGCGGAGCGGCCCGCGGAGCGCTCCGAGGAGCGGGCGGGCCGGCGGCCCGGGCGGTTCGGCGCCCTGGTGGAGCGCTTCGCGCCCGCGCTCGGGGCGTACGCGGTGGTCAAGGCCATCGGCCTCACGGTCTTCATGCTGCTGCTGTCGCACACCGGGGACTACCTCAAGAAGAACCCGGGCCGCGGCGGCGGCGCCCAGCCGTGGGACGTGCTGGGCACCTGGGACGGCGTCTGGTACCAGCGGATCGCCGAGAACGGCTACGACCCGCAGCTGCTCCCGATGCACGGCTGGCCGCTGGCCTCCTACTACGAGAACTCGGCCGCCTTCTTCCCGCTCTACCCGTGGCTGATGCGGCTGGTCGGCGCGGTCACCGGGCTCGGCCCGTACGGCTCCGGGATCGCCGTCTCGGTGATCGCCTCGCTCGTCGCGGCGGCGGGGATCTTCGCGATCGCGGAGCGGCTCGGCGGTTTCCGGGCGGGCGTGATCGCCGCGGTGATCTGGGGCCTGTTCCCGGGTTCGGGGGTGGAGTGGGCGGTCTACTCGGACTCGCTGTTCGTCGCGCTGTCCGCCTGGGCCTGCTACTGCGTGATGACCCGCCACTGGCTGACGGCCGGCGTGCTGGCGCTGGTGGCGGGCCTCAACCGGCCGACCGCCGCCGCGCTGATCGCCGCGGTGTCGATCGCCGCGCTGGTGGCGCTGATCCGGCGCACCGACGGGGTGGCCCGGCCGCTGACCGCGATGCTGATCACCCCGTGGGGCCTGATCGGGTACGTCGTCTGGGTCGGCTACCGGATGGGCGACTGGGGCGGCTACTTCAAGCTCCAGCGGGGCGCCTGGAACCGTTACTTCGACGGCGGCGCCTCTACGGTCCGCACCGTCATGGACGTGATCACCGGGCACTGGAACTTCTGGCAGTCCAACCCCATCCCGGACCTGATCGCGATCGCCCTGCTGATCGCCCTGCCCGGACTGCTGGTGCTGCTGTGGCGCACCCGGCCGCCGCTGGTGCTGGTGGTCTACACGGTGCTCACCATCGCCACCGCGCTGAGCAGCAACCAGATCTTCGGCAACATCTCGCGCTACCTGCTGCCGGCCTTCCCGCTGTTCATCGGCCTGGCGGTGGCACTGCGCCGGGTGCGGACGTCCTCGCTGGTCGGCCTGCTCGCGATGCCGGTGGTGGCGGCGGGCTGGTACGCGGGGTATGCGCTGTTCGAGTTGGGCATCCCGTAGACCCGGGGTTGGTTGCCAACGGGATCATCCGGCAGCGGACGGGCCGTTGCTAATCTCGGACGTATGACGACGACCCCGCCCGTGCGCCAGATCCGTGACATCTCCGGCCTGCTGGACCACGCGAGCCACGTGCTGGCGACCCGGATGGCGGCCGCCTTCACCGAGCTCGGGATCACCCCCCGCGCGTACTCCGTGCTGTTCCACGCGCAGGAGACCGAGCGCACCCAGATCCAGCTGGCCGAGCTGTCGGACCTGGACAAGACCACCATGGTGGTCACCGTGGACGAGCTGGAGAAGGCGGGCCTGGCCGAGCGCCGCCCGTCCGCGACCGACCGCCGGGCCAGGATCATCTCCGTCACCGAGGCGGGCGAGCGCGCCGTCGAGCGGGGCACCGCGATCGCCGACCGGGTGCACCGGGAGGTGCTGGAGTCGCTGCCCGGCCCGGAGCGGGACGTGTTCGTGTCGGCGCTGACGCGCCTGGTGGACGGGCCGCTGGCGGAACCGGTGGAGAGCGAACGGGCGGTACGGCGGGCGCGCCGCGCCCGGACGAACTGACGCGAGGTCACATCCCTTCGTCCCGACCGCCGTTCGACGGGCGGGGCGAAGGATTCCGGGAAGTCCTACGGCCAGACCAGGCAGTACAGCTGGTGCCCGGCCTCGTGCAGGCGGTTGGCGAAGTCCTGCCACTCGTGCAGCATGCTGTAGATCACGAAGGCGTCGCGCGGTCCGCGCCGGTCGGGGACGGTGGACCAGATGAAGGCGGCGGCGCCGAGTTCGGTCTCGTCGGCCTTGCGGAGCGGTTCGACGACGTTCTGCGGGAGTTGGACGACGGCGTAGTCGGGGTGCAGCACGACGAGTTCCAGCGGCGGGACCTGGTGCAGCGGGACGCCCTGGATGCCGGTGAGGACCATGGCGCTCATGGTCTCCGGCTTGATCTTGGTGGAGAGGTGGCCGTTGGGGGAGCCGCTGGTCTCCATCAGGTCGCCGAGCCGCCCGAGCGAGCCGAGTTCGCCGGCGTCCAGGCCGAGCCCGCCCGGTCCGAGGGCTGTGGGGACTCTGGCGGCGGTGGCGCGATCCGGTGCGCCGAAGTACTTGTACGTCACCCCCACGCGTCCCTCACCCCGCCTCTCGCCGCCGCGGCGGCCACGACCCGTGCCCGCTCCCTTACCCCCGCGTGCGGTTTCGGCGGGCCTGCGGGAGCCCCCCGCAGCCTCGTCGTAGCCGTCCTGCGCCTCGGACACTCGGACCATCCTCACCGGAATTCGCCGGAATCGACAGACCCCCGCACGTCCGGCGTCCCTCCGGACGTGCTCCTTACCCGTCATGCGCCGCCGTACCCACTCGCGGTACGCAGCAGTCCTCTCCACACCCCTGCACACAACCGGAACACTTGCGCACTCTGAGTGCACAGTCTGACTGGTCCGTGCTCCGGAGCAGTCAGCGGCCCCGTCTGTACGGACCACCGTACAGACAACGGTGCCCGGATCATCGTTCCAGATGATCGGGTCCGACATGCAGAGCTCAAGGACACGATTTGAGACCATGTCTCCCGTGAGCTACCCCTACGAAGCCCCCCAGTCCCAGTCGCTGTTCGACCGCGCCTCCGTCGTGACGCCCGGCGGCGTCAACTCCCCGGTGCGCGCCTTCCGCGCGGTCGGCGGCACGCCGCGCTTCATGGTGTCCGGCGCCGGCCCCTACCTCACCGACGCCGACGGCCGCGAGTACGTCGACCTGGTGTGCTCGTGGGGCCCGATGATCCTCGGCCACGCGCACCCCGCGGTGATCGACGCCGTCCAGCAGGCGGTCACCCGCGGCACCTCCTTCGGCACGCCCGGCCAGGGCGAGGTCGAGCTGGCCGAGGAGATCGTCGGCCGGGTCGCCCCGGTCGAGCAGGTCCGCCTGGTCTCCTCCGGCACCGAGGCCACCATGTCCGCGATCCGGCTGGCCCGCGGCTTCACCGGGCGCGCGAAGGTGGTGAAGTTCGCCGGCTGCTACCACGGCCACGTGGACGCCCTGCTGGCCGCCGCCGGTTCGGGCGTGGCCACCTTCGGCCTGCCGGACACCCCGGGCGTCACCGGCGCCCAGGCCGGCGACACCATCGTGCTGCCCTACAACGACCTGGCCGCCGTCGAGCAGGCCTTCGCCGCCCACCCGGGCGAGATCGCCTGCGTGATCACCGAGGCCTCGCCCGGCAACATGGGCGTCGTCCCGCCGCTGCCCGGCTTCAACGCGGGCCTGGCCCGGCTCTGCCGGACGAACGGCGCGCTGTTCGTCTCGGACGAGGTGATGACCGGCTTCCGCGTCTCCAAGGCCGGCTGGTACGGCCTGGAGGCGGCGAACGAGGGCTGGGCGCCGGACCTGCTGACCTTCGGCAAGGTCATGGGCGGCGGCTTCCCGGCCGCGGCCTTCGGCGGGCGTGCCGACGTGATGGCCCACCTGGCCCCGGCCGGCCCGGTCTACCAGGCGGGCACCCTGTCCGGTAACCCGATCGCCACCGCGGCCGGCCTGGCCCAACTGCGCGGCTGCACCGACGAGGTGTACGCGACCGTGGACAAGGTCGCTGCCGAGATCTCCGGCCTGGTGTCGGAGGCGCTCACCAAGGAGGGCGTGACGCACCGGCTGCAGACCGCCGGGAACATGTTCTCGGTGTTCTTCACCGAGGCCGCCGTCACCAACTACGACGAGGCCAAGACCCAGGAGGCGTACCGTTTCACCGCCTTCTTCCACGCGATGCTCGCCGAGGGTGTCTACCTGCCGCCGTCCGCCTTCGAGTCCTGGTTCGTCTCGGCGGCCCACGACGAGCGGGCGATCGAGCGGATCGCCGCCGCCCTTCCGGCCGCCGCCCGCGCGGCCGCCGCGGCCACGGTCTAGGCCGGACAGGACCCAGGCCCCGATCCATCCCTGCGAGCCCCAGGAGTACTGAGAAGTGAGCGCCAAAGAGATCACCGTCGTCCATCTGATGCGGCACGGTGAGGTGCACAACCCGGAGGGCATCCTGTACGGGCGCCTGCCGGGCTACCGGCTGTCCGAGCTGGGCCGGGAGATGGCCGAGCGGGTCGCCGAGGACCTGGCCGGCCGGGACATCACCCACGTGGTGGCGTCCCCGCTGGAGCGGGCCCAGGAGACCGCCGGGCCGATCGCCAAGGCGCACGGCCTGGACGTCGCGGCGGACGAGCGGCTGATCGAGGCGGACAACATCTTCGAGGGCAAGACCTTCGGCGTCGGAGACGGCTCGCTGCGGAACCCGGGCTACTGGAAGTACCTCACCAACCCGTTCAAGCCCTCCTGGGGCGAGCCCTACCTCGACCAGGTGGTGCGGATGATGGGCGCGCTCGGCGCCGCCCGGGACGCCGCGCGCGGGCACGAGGCGGTCTGCGTCAGCCACCAGCTGCCGATCTGGATCGTCCGCTCCTTCGTCGAGCGCCGCCGGCTCTGGCACGACCCGCGCCGCCGGCAGTGCTCGCTGGCCTCGCTGACCAGCTTCACCTTCGAGGGCGACAAGATCGTCTCGGTCGGCTACCGCGAGCCGGCCCGCGACCTGTTGCCCGCGCACCTGATCGGCAAGGGCGGCAAGGACAAGCCGGTGGGCAAGAGCTTCGGCGCGTGAGTCCGCGGGGCCGTTGGTAAACCCCGCGTAAGTATGGGATCGGGGGGGGGGGGGGGGGGGGGGGGGGGGGGCGGCCCCCCAGGGGGGGGGGGGGGGGGGAGGGGCGGGGGGGAGACCGAAAAAACCCCC
>NZ_JBWKER010000120.1:0-5276 GCF_056435345.1 Kitasatospora sp. NPDC043950 | reverse complement strand
CCGGTGAACTCCACCGCCACGTTCTCCACCGCGCCCGCGCCCGCAACGGCCTCGGGGGCCACCGCGTTCGGCTTGACGGTGATGACCGGCACGCCCTTCGTCACCTTCGACTTCACCTGGAAGGACGCGGCGAACACCGACTGGGTGGCGACCGGGCCACCCTCACCGGCCTCCAGGTCGATGGCGTCGGTGATGATGCCGGAGCCCAGCCGCAGTGCGACGCGGGCGGCGATCTCCTTGCCCTCGCCGGAGGAGGTGACCAGGACGGCGGCGGCGTCGTTGGCCTTGGCGATCTGGGTGAGGGCGTCCACCTTCGGGACGACCAGCTGGTCGGTGAACTCCGCGCCGTCGGCGACATACACCTTGGCCGCGCCGTACTCGGCGGCCTTGGCCGCGAGGTCGGCGGCGGCAGCACCGGCGCCCAGCACGACCGCGGACGGCTCGCCGATCCGGCGGGCCAGGGTCAGCAGTTCGAGGGCCGGCTTGCGGACCGCACCGTCGGCGTGGTCCACCAGAACCAGGATCTCAGCCATGATTCGTTGCTCCTGATCGATCGTTGGATGCGCGAACGGGGGGGACTAGATGAACTTCTGGTCGGCGAGGAAGCCGGCGAGCTGCCTGCCGCCCTCGCCCTCGTCCTTGACGACCGTGCCCGCGGTCCGCGCCGGACGCGCCGCCACCGACTCCACCGCCGTCCACGCACCCGCCAGACCGACCTCGTCCGCCCCGATGCCCAGATCGTCCAGGTCCAGCGACTGGACCGGCTTCTTCTTCGCCGCCATGATCCCCTTGAACGACGGGTACCGGGCCTCACCCGACTGGTCCGTCACCGACACCACCGCCGGCAGCGCCGCCTCCACCAGCTCCGTCGCCGCGTCACCGTCACGACGGCCCCGCACCACACCGCCCTCGACCGACACCTCCGACAGCAGCGTCACCTGCGCCACACCGAGGCGCTCCGCCAGCAGCGCCGGCAGCACACCCATCGAACCGTCCGTCGACGCCATCCCACCGATCACCAGGTCGAACCCGGTCTTCTCCAACGCCTTCGCCAGCACCGCCGACGTCCCGATCACATCCGAACCGTGGATGTCCTCGTCGTTCACGTGCACGGCCTTGTCCGCACCCATCGACAGCGCCTTGCGCAGCGCGTCCTTCGCGTCGTCCGGCCCGACCGTCAGCACCGTCACCTCGGCGCCCTCGTTCGCCGCCGCGATCCGCAGCGCCTGCTCCACGCCGTACTCGTCGAGCTCCGACAGGAGGCCGTCCACACCCTCCCGGTCGGTGGTGTGGTCGTCCGCGAACCGACGGTCACCCGTCGCGTCCGGCACGTACTTCACACAGACAACGATCCTCAAGCTCACGGCCTGTCTCCTGTACTGGTCTCGTCCGGCGGCTGCGGCTGTGCAAGCGGGGCGCGAACACGGTGCGCGCCCGCTCCGGGCAGCGGGTTCCCGTGCCGGTCCGGAACTTCCTGGCAGCATACTCGGCAGTAGTCCAGTGGTCACTACTGGCCAGTAGCTTAGGTCGGGCGGCTGCACTTCCGTCTGCGCCCATCCTGCCCCAGGGCAGCCCCGACACCACCTGATCGGACTACATATCCGCCGCAGGATCGCCGGGGCCCCCGGCTCACACCGCCTGGCCGAGCGCCGCGATCACATCCGCCTTGCGCGGCAGTCCGGCCGCCCGGCGCATCACCCGGCCGCCCCCGTCCAGCACCAGGACGGTCGGCGTCCGCAGGATCTCCAGCCGGCGAGCCAGCTCCAGCCGCTCCTCGGCGTCCACCTCGACGTGCGCCACCCCGTCGACCATGCCGGCCACCTCCGCGAGCACCCGGCGGGTGGCCCGGCACGGCTGACAGAACGCCGTCGAGAACTGAACCAGCGTCGCCCGCTCGCCGAGCGCCCCGCCCAGCTCCGCCTCCGACAGCCGTACCGCCCCGCCGTTGGTGCGCACCCTCAGCCTCCCGTCGTGCCGTGCCCGTAGCAGCCCGAAGGTGGTCGCCGGCGCCGACACGACGACGCACACCACCAACCGGCCGTCCCCAGTCTGCGGCAGCGGCCCCGGGCCTCGAAAGGGAGGTCGACCACCGGGCCGGGCCCGCGTACGATCGCCGGGTGGAATCCGACCGCACCGCACCGCCGTTGCTGACCTCCCGCCGCGTCGTCGACCTGGGCCGGGCCACCACCACCCGCTGTCGCTGACGCGCCCCGCCGCCGCCCGTCGCGACCCTCCCGGAGCCCTCGTGCAGATCGATCCCCGCGGTCCCCGCTTCGCCGCCGCGCTCACCTCGGTCGTGCTGGCCGCCGCCCTCATCACCGGCAGTGACGTGCTGCTGGCCGTCCAGGCCCTCGTCTTCGCACTCGGCGCGTTCGGCGGCCTGCGGCTCTCCCCCTACGGCTGGCTCTACCAGACCTTCCTCCTCCCCCGACTGGCCCCGCCCTCCGAGACCGAGGACGAGCGGCCACCCCGCTTCGCGCAGGGAGTCGGCCTGGTGTTCGCCACCGTCGGCGCCCTCGGCTTCCTCACCGGGGTGGCCTGGCTCGGCCTACTGGCCACGGCCTTCGCCCTGGCGGCGGCCTTCCTCAACGCCGCGTTCGGCTACTGCCTCGGCCGTGAGGTCTACCCCTTCGTCCGCCGCGCCCAGGGGCGCCTCGGCGCCGGAGCCTAGCCACCCCTTGGGCCCCCTGGGCCTCCGGGACGGACCGGGCCTCCAGGTCGCCGGGGAGGGAAAAGTTCCCACCCGAACTCATCACGGAGATCACACCGCGAATATCCGCTTGACCGCACGGCTCAGGTGACAGCAGGCACTCGTTCGGGGGATCATCTCCGTGAATCACCCGTGACCGCCGCGGCGTGCCGCGCTCCGGTCGGCCCCGCTCAGCGACGCGGGTACCCGCCGTACCGGGCTCCGGCCCGTGGAAGTCAGGACTGACCGTGGCAGAGTTCGTGTACCCGCCGGTGATCGGCGCCGCACTCACCGCCTTCCGTGCGCTCGACGTGCGGATCAAGATCGTAGGCGCCGAGAACATCCCCGCCAGGGGCGGAGCCGTACTGGTCAGCAATCACATCAGCTACCTGGACTTCCTCTTCGCCGGCCTCGGCGCCTACCGCGGCGGCAAGCGCAAGACCCGCTTCATGGCCAAGGACGACGTCTTCAAGCACCGGGTCTCCGGCCCGCTGATGCGCGGCATGAAGCACATCCCGGTCGACCGCACCGACGGGCAGCCCGCGTACGAGGCCGCCGTGCGCGCCCTCAAGGCCGGCGAGGTCGTCGGGGTGTTCCCCGAAGCGACCATCAGCCGCTCGTTCATGCTGAAGAAGTTCAAGACCGGCGCCGCCCGGATGGCCGCCGACTCCGGCACCCCGCTGCTGCCCGTCATCCTCTGGGGCACCCAGCAGCTCTGGACCAAGGGCCGTCCGAAGACCCTGACCAAGCGCCACGTCCCCGTCACCATCATGATCGGCGAACCGATTCACCTCGGCCCGAACGACAAGCCCGTCATGGTCACCAGGCGGCTGCGCGCGGCCATGAGCGAGATGCTCGACCAGGCCCAGCGCGAGTACCCCGGCAAGCCCTCCGGCCCGGACGACACCTGGTGGCTGCCCACCCACCTCGACGGCACCGCGCCCACCCTGGAGGTCGCCGAGGCCGAGGACGAGGCGGAGGCCCTCGCCAAGGCCGAGCGCCGCGCCGCCCGGGGCTGACCAGCCCCGCCCCGGTTCCACCCCGCGCCGCCCTCCCGAGACCTTCTACTCCGTGTGACCGACCGAACGCCAGGCGTCGCGTGTCGCCCGGTCGCCGACGCTCCCCGTCTGACACAGTGACAGCCCCTTTGAGGGGCCTTCGTCCTGCATCGGAGACGGAGCGAACGCCGGAGAGGTCGGAAAGGTCGGAGCGGATATGACACGGATGACCCGCACACGGCAGTCCCCCAGGTCCACACCCGAGGCCCGCACCCGCGCCAGCGCCGGTGCGGGCCTTCTGCTGCTGAGCGCCCTGCTGACCGGGTGCGGCGCCGAACCCGGTGAGATCCCCCTGTCCGAGATCCAGGCGGACGCCCCCTCCACCGCAGCCGAGTCGACGACCGCCGCCGCGAGCCCCGGCGTGGTCGGCGCCGCCGCCGGAACGCCTGCGGCCACCGCACACAACGGTCTGATCGTCGGCGGGGTCTTCCTCAACACCGCCCGCACCACCAGCGCCATCGTCACCCTCGCACCCGACGGCACCGGTTGGCACCAGGTCACCCAGCCGCCCGACCGCACCCGCGACGACCGCCCCGACTGGTCCCCGGACGGCAGCACGATCACCTTCGACCGGACCGACCCACGAAGCGGCGCCGCCCGCCTCTGGACGGTCTCCACCAACGGCGACGGCGCCCACCAGATCGACCAGCTCTGCGAGACCGGCACCGCCGACTGCACCAACGAGGACGAACGCGCCCCCGCCTACTCACCCGACGGCAAGCAACTCGCCTTCAGCCGCTCCTGGGGCGCCCTCGACCCGGCCGACAGAAACCAGATCCAGTACTCGGACCTCTACCTGATGAGCCCCGACGGCACCGACGTCCAGCGGCTCACCTTCCTCACCAACGACAAGCCGTACTCCGGGCAGGTCAGCAACCCCAGTTGGTCCCCCGACGGCAAGCAGCTCACCTTCGAGTACCGCACCGGTGCCACCGGTCAGCCCGCCAACAGCCGCGCCATCTACGTCGTCGCCGCGGACGGCACCGGGTTGCGGCAGCTCACCCCCTGGGAACTGCGCGCCGGCGACCGCGCCAACTGGTCCCCCGACGGCACCCAGATCCTCTTCACCACCTACCCGGCCGGCCGCACCGACGCCCCCGGCGGCGGCATCTACACCGTCCACCCCGACGGCACCGCCATCGGCGCGCTGACCCCCGCCCCATCCAACGTCTTCTACGGCACCGCGTCCTACGCGCCCGACGGCAAGTCCATCGTGTTCGCCGAGGCCCCCGCCGACTCCGAGGCCGACCTCTACACCATGCGGCCGGACGGGACGGGCATCGCCCGGCTCACCAACGACAGGGACGCCTGGCTGACCCGGCCGGCGTGGGGAACGGCGGCGGTACCACCTCAACCCGATGGCCGGGCATCAGCCCAGGCACAATCGCGGCCGTGGGAAGAGGACGAGGAACTCCAGGACGAGTGAATCACAACGCAGAGAACCCCCATCCGGTTTCCCGGATGGGGGTTCTCTGTGAATGATTGTTCGGCGGCGTCCTACTCTCCCACAGGGTCCCCCCTGCAGTACC
>NZ_JBWKER010000119.1:0-5588 GCF_056435345.1 Kitasatospora sp. NPDC043950 | reverse complement strand
GGTACTGCAGGGGGGACCCTGTGGGAGAGTAGGACGCCGCCGAACAATCATTCCGAAAAGACCCCCTCCCGTCCGGGAGGGGGTCTTTTTGCGTTTCCGCGGCTTTGGAACTTCAAGGCCTCAGAGCTGGAGCTTGAATCCGACGTGCGACGGGACGAAGCCGAGCTTCTCGTAGAAGCGGTGGGCGTCGGTGCGGGTCGCGTCGGAGGTGAGCTGGACGAGGTCGGCGCCGAGTTCGCGGGAACGCTCGATCGCCCACTGGATCAGTTCGGTGCCGAGGCCGCTGCCCCGCTCGTCGGCGTGGATGCGGACGGCCTCGATGACGGTCCGGGTGGAGCCCTTCCGGGAGATGCCGGGGATCACGGTCAGCTGCAGGGTGCCGACGGTCCGGCCGGCGCGCTCGGCGGCGACCAGGTGCTGGTGCGGGTCGCCGTCGACGCGGGCGAAGGCGGCACGGTACGGGGTGAGGTCGTCGGGGCTCTCGCGGGTGGCACCCAGGGCGTCGTCGGCGAGCATGGCCACTAGCGCCGGCAGGTCCTCTGCGGTGGCCCGGCGGATCGTCAGGTCAGTCATGATCAGAGGATAGGCGCGCCCTGTTTCCCCGCACCTCCGCCGCCACTGCCCGTAGAGCCCCCTCAGGCCCCTTCTCGGGGGTGATTTGCCGTCACTCCCCGGGCTTGGCACTGGTGATGACGGCGAAGACGGCGCCGTGCGGGTCGTGGAACTGGGCGAGGCGGCCCACGCCGTGGACGTCCATGGCGGGGATCCGCACGGTGGCCCCGAGCTTGTCGGCGATGGCGAGGCTGGCGTCCACGTTGGGAACCTCGAAGTAGGGGAGCCAGTGCGAGGTGGTGTCGCGGGCGGTCTGTTCGGGGCCGAGCTGCATGATGCCGCCGTGGGCGTCGTCGCTGCCGGCGCCGGCGGGGGTGAGGACGGTGTAGGAGGTGCCTTCGAGCGGCACGTCCTGTTCCTGCCAGCTGAAGACGGTCCGGTAGAAGGTCTTGGCGCGTTCGGCGTCGACGCTGTAGCACTCGGCCCAGCAGAGGCTGCCCTCCTCGTTGACGACCTCCAGGCCGTGGGTGTCGTGCGGCTGCCAGACGGCGAACTCGGCGCCGGTCGGGTCGGTGTAGCCGGCCATCCGGCCCGCGGTGAAGACGTCGAAGGGGGTGAACCGGACGTGCCCGCCGGCCTGTTCGACGAGTTCGGTGGTGCGGTCGGCGTCGAGGGTGGCGAAGTACAGCGTCCAGGCGGGCAGGGAGCCCTCCTCGGCGAGCGGCCCGAGGGCGGCGACCGTCCGGCCGTCGAGCTGGAAGAAGCCGTACCCGCCGGCTTCGGGGCCGGCCGGGTCGAAGGTCCAGCCGAACAGGGCGGTGTAGAAGTCGACGGAAGCCCGGGTGTCGGGACTGCCCAGGTCGAGCCAGTCGGGGGAGCCGGGGCGGAAGGAGGTGTTGAGCATGGGCACTGCTCCTCGGACGGGGCCCGTACGGGCGCGATCGTGCCCCCCTGCCCGTCCCAGCCTGGCACCTCGGCGGGGGCGCTGCACGGCGGGGCGCTGCTCGGCAGGGGCCCGGAGGCGGTCCCGCCGCGGGGGTGGTCCGGCGCGGGTGCGGGCTTGTCGTGGCCGGGCGGTACGGTGCGTAACGAAAGGTCCACCCGTACCGGTCGAAGGGGGTTCCGGTGGCCAGGCAGGCGCAGTCGGGGCAGGAGGCGCCGCGCCAGCTCGCGCAGGTCGAGGGCGTGCTGGAGCGGATCACGTACGCCAACGAGGACACCGGTTACACGGTGGCCCGGGTGGACACCGGTCGGGGCGGGAACGACCTGCTGACGGTGGTGGGCGCGCTGCTGGGAGCCCAGGTGGGGGAGTCGCTGCGGCTGCACGGGCGGTGGGGCTCGCATCCGCAGTACGGGCGGCAGTTCACGGTGGAGAACTACACGACGGTGCTGCCGGCGACGGTGCAGGGCATCCAGCGGTACCTGGGTTCGGGGCTGATCAAGGGGATCGGGCCGCGGTTCGCCGAGCGGATCGTGGAGCGCTTCGGGGTGGACACCCTGGAGGTGATCGAGAACGAGCCGGGCCGGCTGATCGAGGTGCCGGGGCTGGGGCCGAAGCGGACGAAGAAGATCGCGGCGGCCTGGGAGGAGCAGAAGGCCATCAAGGAGGTGATGGTCTTCCTCCAGGGGGTCGGGGTGTCGACCTCGCTCGCGGTGCGGATCTACAAGCAGTACGGCGACGCCTCGATCGGAGTGGTGAGGAACGAGCCGTACCGGCTGGCGTCGGACGTGTGGGGGATCGGCTTCCTGACGGCGGACCGGATCGCCCAGGCGGTGGGGATCCCGCACGACAGCCCGGAGCGGGTGAAGGCGGGCTTGCAGTACGCGCTGTCGCAGAGCAGCGACCAGGGGCACTGCTACCTGCCGGAGGAGCGGCTGATCGCGGACGGCGTGAAGCTGCTGCAGGTGGACGTGGGCCTGGTGATCGACTGCCTGGCGGAGCTGGTCGCGGCGGAGGGGGTGGTGCGGGAGTCGGTGCCGGGGGAGGCGGGCGAGGCGATCACCGCGGTGTACCTGGTGCCGTTCCACCGGGCGGAGATCTCGCTGGCCAACCAGCTGCTGCGGTTGCTGCGTTCGGATTCCGACCGGATGCCGTGGTTCGGCGGGGTGGACTGGCCGGTGGCGCTGGAGTGGCTGGCGAAGCGCACCGGGGCCGATCTCGCGCCGGAGCAGGAGCAAGCGGTGCGGCTGGCGCTGACCGAGCGGGTCGCGGTGCTGACGGGTGGTCCGGGCTGCGGCAAGTCGTTCACGGTGAAGTCGATCGTGACGCTGGCGCTGGCCAAGCGGGCGAAGGTGGTGCTGGCGGCGCCGACCGGGCGGGCGGCGAAGCGGCTGGCGGAGCTGACCGGGGCGGAGGCCTCGACGGTGCACCGGCTGCTGGAGCTGAAACCGGGTGGGGACGCCGCGTACGACCGGGACCGGCCGCTGGACGCCGATCTGGTGGTGGTGGACGAGGCCTCGATGCTGGATCTGATCCTGGCGAACAAGCTGGTCAAGGCGGTGCCGCCGGGGGCGCACCTGTTGTTCGTGGGGGACGTGGACCAGCTGCCGTCGGTGGGCGCCGGCGAGGTGTTGCGGGACCTGCTGGCGGAGGGCGGCCCGATCCCGTCGGTGCGGCTGACCAGGATCTTCCGGCAGGCCCAGCAGTCGGGGGTGGTGACGAACGCGCACCGGATCAACGAGGGGAGGCCGCCGCTGACGGACGGTCTGCCGGACTTCTTCCTGTTCGCGGAGGACGACGCGGAGCTGGCGGCCGGCCTGACGGTGGACGTGGTGGCGCGGCGGATCCCGCAGCGGTTCGGCTTCGACCCGCGGCGGGACGTCCAGGTGCTGGCGCCGATGCACCGGGGTCCGGCCGGGGCGGGGAACCTGAACACGCTGCTCCAGGGGGCGGTGACGCCGGCCCGGGAGGGGCTGGCGGAGCGGCGGTTCGGCGGGCGCACGTTCCGGGTGGGGGACAAGGTCACGCAGGTGCGCAACAACTACGACAAGGGGCGCAACGGGGTCTTCAACGGCACAGTGGGAGTGGTGACCGCCCTCAGCGTGGACGACCAGCGGTTGACGGTGCTCACCGACGAGGACGAGGAGGTGCCGTACGACTTCGACGAACTGGACGAGCTGGCCCACGCGTACGCGGTCACGATCCACCGCTCGCAGGGCAGCGAGTACCCGGTCGTGGTGATTCCGGTCACCATGTCCGCTTGGATGATGCTCCAGCGAAACCTGCTCTACACCGCTGTGACCAGGGCCAGGAAACTGGTGGTACTGGTGGGGTCACGGAAGGCGATCGCCCAGGCCGTGCGAACCGTCAGTGCAGGTCGACGGCATGCGGCGCTCGATCATCGACTGGCAACTGGATGATTATCCAACAGGATGGTTGCCTCTAATGTTCTCTTGACGTGAAGAGATTTACGGCAGAGCCTAGGGTGGTGCCGATCTTGTCCGGTTCGTACCGGCTGCGGCAGCAGGTTTTGTAGGGGCGGGCCCTTTCGGGCCACCCCGGGTGCGCGGCTGTCCTCCAGATGGGGGATGGTAGAGACAGTCAGGGCACCTTGGAAGAGGATTCATTTCGTCGGTGAGGAAGACGTGAGCGACAACTCGGTAGTACTGCGGTACCAGGACGGCGAGTACGAGTACCCCGTCGTCGAGAGCACTGCGGGCAACGCCGGCTTCGACATCTCGAAGCTGCTTCCGCAGACCGGCCTGGTCACCCTGGACAACGGCTTCGGTAACACCGCCGCGTACAAGTCCGCGATCACCTTCGTGGACGGTGACAACGGCATCCTGCGGTACCGCGGCTACCCGATCGAGCAGCTCGCAGGGCAGGGCGGCTTCATCGAGACCGCGTACCTCCTGATCAACGGTGAGCTGCCCAACGCGGTCCAGCTGGCCGAGTTCAACCGCGAGATCACCCAGCACACCCTGCTGCACGAGGACGTCAAGCGCTTCTTCCAGGGCTTCCCGCGGGACGCCCACCCGATGGCCATGCTGTCCTCGGTGGTCGGCGCGCTCTCCACGTTCTACCCGGAGAGCCACAACCCGTTCGACGCCGGCCAGCGCCACCTGTCGACCGTCCGCCTGCTCGCCAAGCTGCCGACGATCGCCGCCTACGCGTACAAGAAGGCGATGGGCCAGCCCTTCGTCTACCCGCGCAACGACCTGAGCTACGTCGAGAACCTCCTGCGGATGACCTTCGCCGTCCCCGCCGAGGACTACGAGCTCAACCCGGTGATCGTCAACGCCCTGGACAAGCTGCTCATCCTGCACGCGGACCACGAGCAGAACTGCTCGACCTCCACCGTGCGCCTGGTCGGCTCCAGCCACGCCAACCTGTTCGCCTCGATCTCGGCGGGCATCTCGGCGCTCTGGGGCCCGCTGCACGGCGGCGCCAACCAGGCCGTGCTGGAGATGCTGGAGAGCATCCAGAAGGACGGCGGCGACGTCGACGCGTTCATCACGAAGGTGAAGAACAAGGAAGCCGGCGTCAAGCTGATGGGCTTCGGCCACCGCGTCTACAAGGCCTTCGACCCGCGCGCCGCGCAGGTCAAGCTGCTCGCGCACGAGGTCCTCGGCCAGCTCGGCAAGAACGACGAGCTGCTGAACATCGCGCTCAAGCTGGAGGAGCACGCCCTCAAGGACGACTTCTTCATCTCGCGCAAGCTCTACCCGAACGTGGACTTCTACACCGGCCTGATCTACCGCGCCATGGGCTTCCCGACCAGCATGTTCACCGTGCTGTTCGCCCTCGGCCGGCTGCCGGGCTGGATCGCCCACTGGCACGAGATGATCAACGACCCGACCAGCCGGATCGGCCGTCCGCGCCAGATCTACACCGGCGCCGAGATCCGCGACTACGTCGCCCTCGGCGACCGCTGACGCTGCACCCGGAAGGGGGGGGGGGGGGGGGGGGGGGGGGGGGGGGGGGGGGGGGGATGGGGGGGGGGGGGGGGGGGGGGGGGGGGGGGGGGGGGGGGGGGGGGGGGGGGGGGGGGGAGGGGGGGGGGGGGGGGGAGGGTGTGGAGGGGGGCTGGATTGTC
>NZ_JBWKER010000118.1:1296-5817 GCF_056435345.1 Kitasatospora sp. NPDC043950 | reverse complement strand
CCCCCGCGGCCCGCACCCACTGCCGCAGCGACTCCGCATGCATGCCCAGATCCCGCGCGACCTGCGCATACGTCAGCGACGGATCGGAGCAGTACGGTGCCACAGCGTCAGCACGGAACTCCGCTGAGTAGTACTTGTGCACCATAGGTGCCATCTCTTCCTCTGAATCCACGAGATCCAGGGTCCGTGATGTCCACCAATCGGGGGAATATCCATCCGCATAGCTGGACGAGCTCGGCTACCTGAACCTGGATCGCAAGGGCGCGAAGCTGCCGTTCCAGATCTTCACCGAGCGCGAGGAGCGCAAGGCCACCGCGATCGCCACGAACTCACCCTTCACCGAATGGGACAAGACCTTCGGCGACGCCCGCCTCTGCGCGGCCATCGCCGACCGGATCACCTTCCGCTGCACCCTGATTCAGACCGGCACCGAGTCCTACCGCTACCAGGCCACACAGGAATCCCTCTTCCCCTCCCCGAACTGACACATCTGTCGAGGTACATCTCTCGATGAATGCGTCCAACTGCGTTCGTGACCTGCCGCGCGGCTGACTGGCCGGTGCGGGCCGACTCACACCGTAATCAACGGGGACGGATCGCTCTGGATATGCAGATGACAGACGCGGCGTGGTCCTGGCAGCATCAGCCAGCTGCCCTGACCGGACTGATCATTGGAGGATCACCACGTCCAGTAGCCCGTATCTGATGCCCCGTCTGCTGACGTGGTCGGAGGTTGACCCCGACCAGCATGCTTTCGCCTGGAGCAGGGAGGAGGAGGCCGAGGTCACGGCGGAGGTCCTCGCGCTGGTTCCCTCAGGCGACGCCTACTCGTTGAGCTTCGACGACTTCTTGAACCCGGTCACGGAGCTCCTGGTCGGCCGCTACGGCCGGTGGGCCTGCGGATGGCACTGGGCGGTTGGCGAGGGCGGTGGCGGCGGTGTCGTTCAGAGCTGGTGCTGTGACTTCCACTCGCTAAGGGATGGCCCAGAGGCCACAGCCGCCATCGTCGTGGCGTCGCTCCTGGAATGGCGCGACTGGCTGGAAGAGCTGGCCGAGCGCTTCGTCGAGCTCGCGCCGGTGCCCGACGCGGATGTCGAGGACCGTAGCTGGCACATGCAGCGTGCGGCGACCCGGCTGGTGACACTGTCCGTGGACCGCACGTGTGCCCAGGATGGCTGGCACGGGCTCTGCAAGCGAGTGCTGTCCTGGTACCTCTCCTCAATAGGCATGGAGGGTGAGGAAGCAGCCAAGCTGGTGGAGAGTGCGGTCGACGGCCGGTTCAAGAGCTGGGCCGTACCGAGCTGCACCACGGTCGACGCGGTCGTGGAGGACCTGGCATTCAACGCAACCGGACATCGGCCGTACCGTGACTACTGACTCCCTCGCCGTCTGGTGCGCGGTCAGGGACGAGGTCGACTGGAACTCCGCCGGTGCCGGGCCACAGCATCCCGTGGTGCCGGCCGTCGACGGGCTCACAGCTTGGTTCAACGGCGAGGTCCGCAACCGGTGCCCGCAACGCGCCGACCGGCTACTCGCTGCAAACGACCTGGCCCGCACAGACGCCGCCCGCAGGCGTCCCCTCACTCCTGCCCTGATCACCGGTTGGCAGCGCCTGATCCTCGGCAGACCCGACATCACCTTCCGGGACGGCGACGCCTTCGCCAAAGACGGCCGTGAGCGCTACGGGCTCACCCCGTCCACGTGGAATGAATTCGCCCAGTGCCTGCACCAGAGCACCGATCCCGCGCTCCCCATAGCCTCCCGCGCAGCCAGAGCGTATCTCGATGTGACCTTCTTCCACCCCTTCCCGGACGGCAACGCACGCTCTGCCCTGCTGGCTCTTGCCTACGTCCTGGACCTCGACGGAGTACGACTGGACCAGGTCTCCCCCTTGCCGATCGCGCGCTACCCGGACGACCCGGCCGGCGCCGCAGACCTGGCGACACTGGTCGCCATCCTCATCCGTGGATCCCAGCGCCGGGGCGGCGCCGCCCCGGCCGTCTCCAGCGGGAGGCCGCACGAGGACACCGACAAGACCACCGCCCACGGGTGACCACCACGAACTGTGAGGGCTCAGGACATGTTTGACGCAATGTTCTCGGGACACCCTTGACAGTTCCTGATCGTGCTTCAGATGCTTCGGGTGTGACTCAGGAGGCGGAGGGCCAGCAGCAGGGCGACTGGTTGGTCGAGCAGAGGTACCGGGCGGTGCTGGAGGTGCTCGACGGTTCGCCGATCACGGAGGTCGCCCAGCGGTACGGGGTCGCACGGCAGTCGGTCTACACGTGGAAGGCGAAGTACGCCGCGGGCGGCTTCGAGGGGTTGCGGGAAGCGTCCCGTCGGCCGCGGACCAGTCCGACCAGGTTGCCGGCCGAGGTGGAAGCCCTGGTCTGCGAGATGCGCCGGTCCCACCCGCGCTGGGGAGCCCGACGGATCGCATTCGAGATCGAGCGACTCGGCGCGGAGTCCGCCCCGTCGCGGGCCACGGTCCACCGGGTCCTTACCCGCAACGGTCTCGTGCGCCCGCAGGAACAGCAGCACCGGCACAAGTACAAGCGGTGGCAGCGCGAGACGCCGATGTACCTGTGGCAGCTCGACTTGGTCGGCGGGATCTACCTCGCCGACGGGCGCGAGTGCAAGATGCTCACCGGGATCGACGACCACTCGCGCTTCATCGTGGTCGCCGAGGTGCTCACCGTTCCCTCCGGGAGGGCGGTCGCCGACGCGTTCGTGCGGGCCATGCGGATCCACGGGGTGCCGGCCGAGGTGCTCACGGACAATGGCAAGCAGTTCACCGGCCGCTACACCAGGCCCACGCCCGCAGAGGTGCTTTTCGAGCGGGTCTGCCGGAAAAACGGGATCGGTGCGAAGCTGACCAAGCCGTACTCGCCGACCACCACTGGCAAGATCGAACGCTGGCACCGGACCCTGCGAAGGGAACTGCTCGACGACTGCGGGCCGTTCGCATCCCTCGCCGCGGCTCAGGCCGCCATCAGCGAGTGGGTTCAGGCCTACAACCACCTCCGCCCACACCAGGCCCTCGACATGGCCACACCCGCCAGCCTGTTCCGGCCCAACCCACAGCCCGAACCCGTCAAGGTCGTGCCTGCCCAGCGGTCCGAGACCGTGCCCGCGCCCGCCGGTTCGGCCCCGCCGGTGCTGGTGATGACGCCGTCGGCCATGTCCATCAGGGGGACCTGGTCGACTTCACGGATTCACGGAATTCGTGCCTGAACCCGTTCTCATGGACAAAGCCAGCTGGTCGCGCTTGCCCGGCAGACCCCGTTCGAGATCAGCGTCTACCTCAAGCGGTCGACCTGACCCTGGGAACGAGGAATTCAAAAGCCCGGTAGGGCGGAGCCGTACAGTTTCCGCTCGCGTCGGCGCCACGTCGTGGCCAGGGCCCGCCCCACACGAAGCGAGAGCACTGCGACAGCATGCCGTGATCGAGCCCGTTGGGTTCCTCGGAGTGCCTGACGCACTGGTCCAGCTGGCTGTCGCGTGGCGTACCCTGCCGTCCCCCGCCTTCAGCGCCGCTGTAGCGTTGTCCGCAACCGATCAGGGGGATTCAGTGACGAGGTCCTTGCACTTCAGCTGGGAACTGAGCGGCTCCGGCTGGGCGACGTGCAGGATCTGGGACGGCTCGACGAAGCACCGGGAGAGCGTCAGCTACTGTACAAACGCGCTCGCCGACTTGTTGAAAGGCGTGACAGGCCTTTACGGCCCGCATGGCATCCAGCGGTTCTCGTTCGACCTTGAACCGGCAGAGGCGCGGTGGATTCTTCGTCGCCGAAACAGTGACGTGCACATCACGATCCGTCGTTTCCCGGACATGTCGACCAGCTTCGACGCACCGGACGGCAAGGGTACCCTCGTGTGGACGTCCACACGTCCTCGTACCTCCTTGGCACATGCGGTCCTGATGGCTGCCGAGAAGGTGCGGCGAACCCACGGCGAGGACGGCTACCTCCAGAAGTGGCAGATGCACGCCTTCCCCACCACCGAACTGGAAACCCTTCGGCACCTGCACCTGGCAGCGGATGACTGCGCTCTCCAGCACTGAACCAACGGCGCCTCACGGCGCAAACAAAAGCTGAGCCAGAACCGCTTCTTAGTACTGCAACGGTGCTTACCGTGACGGTTGTCGGGTTAGCTCGTTGAGCTGTTCATGGGTGGGGACATATCCGAGATCGATGCTCGTCGCTGGTCGGATGGGCTGGCAGGGTTGCATGAGCGGTTTGCTCACCGGTTCGCGCGGAGTGAGTCGCGGGAGTCGGCGCTGGCTTACATGTGGGGCCTGCTGGCGCCTTTGGAGCGCAAGAACGGGTGGACGGTGGCCGAGGAGGCCGGTCATGTCGGTCCGGACCGGATCCAGCGGCTGCTGAACCGGATCGACTGGGACGCGGACGGGGGGGGGGGGGGGGGGGGGGGGGAGGGGGGTGGGGGGGGGGGGGGGTGGGGGGGGGGGGGTGGGGGGGGGGGGGGGGGGAGGGTGGGGGGGGGGGGGGGGGGGTGGGCGAG
>NZ_JBWKER010000118.1:0-1286 GCF_056435345.1 Kitasatospora sp. NPDC043950 | reverse complement strand
CCCGGCGCGCGGCCCGACTGGGTGGTGGCAGCCGACCACCCGCGGGACCCCCCCCCCCCCCCCCGCCACCCCCCCTCCCCCCCCCCCCCCCCCCCCCCCCCCCCCCCCCCCACCTGGCGGATCCGGCCGGTGTGCTGATCGTGGACGACACCGGATTCCTGAAGAAGGGTGTGCGTTCGGCCGGTGTCCAGCGGCAGTACTCCGGCACCGCCGGCCGCACCGAGAATTGCCAGGTCGGGGTCTTCCTCGCCTACTCCGGCAAGCCGGGCCGCACCCTGATCGACCGGGCGCTCTACCTTCCGAAGTCCTGGACCGACGACCGCGCACGCTGCCGGGCGGCGGGGATCGGCGATGAGGTCGAGTTCGCCACCAAGGTCCAGCTCGCCAGGGCGATGGTCCGCCGCGCGATCGACGACCAGATCCCGTTCCGGTGGGTGACCGCGGATGCCGGCTACGGCTACAGCAAGGGCTGGCGCTACGAGTTGGAGCAGGCCGACGTCTTCCACGTCGTGGCCACCACCAGCCAAGACACCGTCGTCACCCGGCGTGCCTTGGACCATCGACTGCACGACCTGGTCGCCGACCTGCCCCGTCAGAAGTGGAAGCGTCGTTCCTGCGGCGAGGGCGCCCACGGCCTGCGGGTCTACGACTGGGCCCGCGTCGAGGTCCGGCCGTGGCACCGCCCCGACCGCAAGCACTGGGTCCTGGCACGCCGCAGCATCACCGATCCCACAAAGCTCGCCTACTACATCGCCTACGCGCCCGCCGATGCCACACTCAACGAGCTGATCGCCGTCGCGGGTGCCCGCTGGGCGATCGAGGAGTGTTTCCAGAGCGCCAAGGGCCAGTGTGGCCTGGACGACTATCAGGTCCGACGGCACCCGGGGTGGTACCGGCACATCACCCTGGCCATGGCCGCCCATGCCTACCTCACCGTCATGCGGGCCCAGCAGCTCGAAAAGGGGCTGGACCCGCTCGAACGTCAGACCTGATACCTCTCACAGTCCCCGAGATCCGCCGACTGATCACGAAGCTCACCCGGCCTGTCCGCCGCAGCATCGACCACGTCCTGCACTGGTCCCGATGGCGCCGCAGACGCCAACAACAGGCCCGGACCAGCCACTACAAAAGACGAGGCCACAGCCCAAGAGCTGAAGCCTCGACATGGTAAGCACCGTTGCAGTACTAGGCCCAATGCTGGTGACTTTGTGGTCGGTGTCTCGTTGGTTGTGGTGTGGCGAGGGTGGGGCAGGTCAAGGCGCCTGCGAGTGAGCGGATATCGGACC
>NZ_JBWKER010000117.1:0-6015 GCF_056435345.1 Kitasatospora sp. NPDC043950 | reverse complement strand
GGAACGGACACTTCCTTCGGACCGCCTTCCAGCGGGCCCTCCGGGCGCTTCGTTCTTTCGTGTTTCCAGCTTACCAGATGTTTTCCGCTCCGTTTTCCGGAGTTTCATTCATCCGATTTCCCGAACTGGTCGGGCCGCTTTCCGCGACGGCCTCCACATTAGCGCATTTCGGTTGTCACCCGAAATTCACACTCGCCACGGTTGACGGGAACGCCAACAAACCCATGTCAATGGGTATCGAGGTGAGGGTGGGTCCTGCGGAGTGGGATGGCCGCATCAGCGACTCGTTCAACACTAGGCCACCCGGACGACATCGTCAAACACCGAGGGCGGGATCCGGCTGGATCCCGCCCTCGTATGTCGAAGCCGCAGCTCAGCGGCGTCGTGTTTCGGTCACACCGTAGCCGGAACCAGCTCCGCCGCCGCCAGGTTGCGCTTGCCGCGGCGCAGTACGAGCCAGCGACCGTGCAGCAGGTCGGCCTCGGCCGGCACCGCTTCCTCGTCCGTCACCTTGACGTTGTTGAGGTAGGCGCCGCCCTCCTTGACCGTGCGGCGGGCGGCCGAACGGCTCGGTGCGAGGCCGACGGCGACCAACAGGTCGACCACCGACTGGAGTTCGGCCACCTCGGCCTTCGGGACCTCGGCCAGGGCGGCGGCCAGGGTCGGCGCCTCCAGGTCGGCGAGGTCGCCCTGGCCGAACAGCGCCTTGGACGCGGCGACCGCGCGCTCGTACTGCTCGGCGCCGTGGACGAGGGTGGTGAGCTCCTCGGCGAGGGCTCGCTGGGCGAGGCGGGCGGCGGGGCGCTCGGTGGTCTCGCGCTCCAGCTCCTCGATCTCCTCCTTCGAGCGGAAGCTGAAGATCCGCAGGAAGTTGGGGACGTCCCGGTCGTCCGCGTTCAGCCAGAACTGGTAGAAGGCGTACGGGGTGGTCAGCTCGGGGTCGAGCCAGACCGTGCCGGACTCGGTCTTGCCGAACTTGGTGCCGTCGGCCTTGACGATCAGCGGCGTGGCCAGCGCGTGCACGGACTTGGCGTCGGCCTTGCGGATCAGGTCCGTGCCGGCGGTCAGGTTGCCCCACTGGTCACTGCCACCGGTCTGCAGGGTGCAGCCGTAGCGGCGGTTCAGCTCCAGGTAGTCCATGCCTTGCAGGATCTGGTAGCTGAACTCGGTGTAGCTGATACCCGCGTCGGAGTTGAGCCGTCGGGCGACGGCCTCCTTGGCGATCATGTTGTTGACGCGGAAGTACTTGCCCACGTCGCGCAGCAGGCTGATGGCCGACATCCCGGACGTCCAGTCCAGGTTGTTGACCATGCGCGCCGCGTAGGGGCCCTCGAAATCGAGGAAGCGCGAGATCTGGCCCCGCAGCCGCTCGACCCAGCCGGCCACCGTCTCGGGGTCGTTGAGGACGCGCTCGGCGGTGGGCTTCGGGTCACCGATGAGGCCCGTGGCCCCGCCGACCAGGCCGAGCGGGAGGTTTCCCGCCTGCTGGATGCGGCGCATGGTGAGGATCTGCACGAGGTTGCCGAGGTGCAGGCTGGGGGCCGTCGGGTCGAAGCCGCAATAGAACGTGACCGGGCCGTCCGCGAACGCCTTGCGCAGTGCGTCCTCGTCGGTGGACAGGGCGATCAGCCCCCGCCACCGCAGCTCGTCGACGATGTCCGTCACGGTCACGCTTCTCCTTCGATCGGGCGCCCGCCCGGTGGCGGCCCGTTCTCTCGGACCCCGGGTCGGTGCGACTCCAGCGTGGTAGAGCCTACGCGGTCGGGGCCAGCGGGTTTTCCCCGAGCGTCGTGCCGCAGTCCTCCCCCGGCCGCTCCGGCGCCTGCCCGATACCGGAAATTCCGTTGTTCGTCGGCTGTGGGCCCGTTCAGAGTGGTGTCACCGCCGTGCGGCGGCAGTGACGTGTGTGGAGACGGTCGTGCCGCCGTGGCACGCCCGCGGGAAGGGTGTGCCGAGTGCGCAACACGCTGGTTCTGAACGCGAGCTACGAGCCCCTGACGACGGTGTCGCTCCAGCGCGCCGTCGTCCTGGTGCTCCAGGACAAGGCGGTGGTGGAGCAGGCGCATCCGCTGCGCACGGTCCGGGGGACGGGCGTCAGCATCCCGGTGCCCCGGGTGATCAGGCTTCAGCGCTACGTGAGAGTGCCGTTCCGACAACAGGCGCCGTGGTCGCGGCGGGGTGTCCTGGCCCGGGACCAGCACCTGTGCGCGTACTGCGGGCGGCGGGCCACCACGGTGGACCACCTGCAGCCCAGGTCGCGCGGTGGGGAGGACAGCTGGTTGAACACCGTGGCCGCGTGCCCGGAGGACAACCAGCGCAAGGCGGACCGGACACCCGAACAGGCCGGGATGAGGCTGCTGCGCCGGCCGTTCGTGCCGACCCCGCAGGCCACCCTCATGCTGGCGCTCGGCCTGCGCGGCTCGGAGGCCCGGGAGCTGGCCGACTGGCTGCCGGCCGTGCCGGGCCAGCCCGCTCCGACAGCCGTCCCGGCCGCGTGAGCGCCGCCACGAGCCGCGCCCTACGGGGCCCGGGCTAACCCTTCGCCTGGTAGCCCGCCGCCGTGCCGTAGTTGGCCGAGTGCTCGGGCATCACGACCACCCGCCCGCCGCCGATCAGCACCCGCCCGGAGACCAGCAGCGAACCGGTGCCCTGGGGGAAGTTACCTCCGGTCGCCTCCTGGCCGCCGGCCAGCGGGAACCGGCTGAGGCGGGCGGGCTGGTCTCGGCGTTCGTCGGCGGCGAGCACGAGCGCGCCGCCGTCGACGCCGACCGCCCGGACGGTGCCCTTGGCGGCGGTCGGCGCCTTCCAGCGCTGCTTACCGGTGTCGAGGTCGTAACCGACCGCCGCGGCCGGTCCGCCGCCGTTCGCCGGGACGAGCGTGGTGACCATCGTGCGGTTCTGGAAGAACACCTCGGGCGTGGCCGAGAACGTGCCGTGGCCGACGTCCAGCCGGCCGCCGTCGCCGACCACCGGGATCTCGGCGGCCGGGTCCCCGCCCGCGCCCCAGGAGAACACCCGGTCGTCCTCCGGCTTCTCGCCCGTGGTGAGGACGACGGACGGCTCGGCGGACAGCACGGTCACCGTCTTCGGCCGGTTGTTCAGGCCGCGCCACCAACTGACCTTGCCGTCCGCCGTGTTCAGTGCGACGGCCTGGTCGGCGGGGGTCGAGTCGGCGCAGGAGGAGGCGACCAGCACGGTCTTGCCGGTCACGCCGCCGGACAGGGTGCAGAACTTGCCCTGACCGGTGTACTGCCAGACGTCCTTGCCGTCCGCGGACTCCCAGGCGACCGCCCGGTCGTCGCCGACCGCGATCACCTTGTCCTCGGTGACGCCGATCCGCGCGCCGTACGCGCCCTTGGCGTCCGAGACGGTCTTCGTCCACGCGGTCTTGCCGGTCTTGGTGTCCACGGCGGCGACCAGCGTGCACGGGCTCTTCGGGTCGGCCTGGGCCCGGAACAGCACCGCGCCCAGCCCCGCCTGGTTGACCCCCGCCGACAGCCCGCACGGGACGGCCCCGGCGGCCGGTGGCTCGACCGACCAGACGGGCTTGCCGGCCGCGAGGTCGTAGGCCCGCACGCCGGCGGCGTCGGCGCGGACCACCGCATCGGCCAGCAGCCAGCTGCCGACCAGCGTGTCGTCACCCGGCGACCCGGACGCGGCGGGCTGGGCGGACCACACCTTGGTGTGCGCGACGGCGAAACCGGGCTCCCCGCCGCTGCTCGCGGCCGCGCTGCCGCCGCCCTCGGCCCCGACCATCAGACCGGCCGCGACCAGCACGCCCAGCGCGGCCACCCCGGCGCCGGTGCGCACCAGCAGGGTCCGCCGGCTGGGCACGTGCTCGCCGGTGAGCACCGCCCCGGCGGCGGCGCGGGCCCTGGCCGAGAGCGAAGAGCCCGCCGTCGAGGAGCCTGCCTTCGGGGACCTGCCCCGACGGGCGGCAGCCCGCGACGGCGCGACGGGCACGGCCTCGGGCGTCGTGTCCGGCTCGGGCTCCGGCTCCGTGGACGGCTCCACCGGAACGGGCTCGGCGTCCTCGATGTGCACGTACCCGTCGGCCGAGTACTCCGCCCCCACCGGGACGTACAGCCCCTCCCCCGCAGGCTGCTCCGGGACGGCGTACGGCGCGTACTGCTGCTGCCCATGATCCGGGTACGGCTGGTACTGCTGGTACTGCCCCTCGGCGTAGCCGCCCTGGACGTAGCCGCCCTCGGCGTACCCGGTCTCGGCGTACCCAGCCTGGGCGTAGCCGGTCTGCCCGTACTGCGGGTCCTGTCCGTACTGCGCGTCCTGCCCGTCCTGGCGCGGGTCCTGTCCGTACGGCGAGCCCTGCCCGTACCCGCCCTGGCCGTAGCCCGCCGCCGTCTGCCAGTACTCCTGCTGCGGGTGGTCCTGCGGCTGCGGCTCCTGGTGCCCGCCGACCGGCCAGGCCTGCCGGCCCTGGGGGTACCACGGCTGCTGCTGGGCGTCTCCGAAGGGCTCCTGCGCCATCCGTTCCCGTCCCTCCCGAGCCGCCTGCCGATGCGGCAGTCAGCATCTCACGCCCGTTCGAGCGCGCCGCCCCGGCCTCGGGGGGTCGGGGAGGTCAGCCCGCGGACTCGGCCTTCAGCGCCTCGTCGATGCGGGCGGCCAGGGTGAAATCCAGGCCGGTCAGCCCGCCCGCGCTGTGGGTGGAGAGGACGAAGCGCAGGGTGCGCCAGCGGATGTCGACGTCGGGGTGGTGGCCGAGCGCCTCGGCCTGTTCGGCGACGGCGACGACCACCCGGATCGCCGCCGGGAAGTCGGGGGCGTCGGCCACGCGGACGATGCTGTCGCCCTCCCTGGTCCACCGCGGCAGTGCGGCCAGGGCCGCCGTGATCTCGTCCTCGCTCAGCCGTGCCCTGCTGCTCATCGAAGCTCTTCCGTTCGTCGTCTCGTCGTCCGGTCCGGCGTGCACTGCGAGGAACATACCGAGCCGGGGCCCTCCGCACCGGACGACACAGCCGCTGACGGGCAGCCCCCGGCGGGCGTCCCCCGACGGATGCTCAGCTCATCAGCTCAGCAGCAGTTTGGTGACCGCAGCGAGGCCGACCACCACGATGATCCCGCGCAGCGCGACCGGCGGCAGGCGGCGGCCGACCTTGGCGCCGAGCAGGCCGCCGACCAGCGAGCCCGCCGCGATCAGGCCGGCGGCCGCCCAGTTGACGGTGGAGGTGAACAGGAAGAACAGCGCGGCGACGCCGTTGACGACCATCGCCAGCGCGTTCTTCACGGCGTTGATCCGCTGCAGGTCCTCCTGGAGCAGCATGCCCATCAGCGCCAGCAGCAGGACGCCCTGCGCGGCGCCGAAGTAGCCGCCGTAGATGCCGGTGAGGAAGACGCCGACGAACAGCAGCAGGCCGCCGTCCGGGTCCCCGTCGGGGCGGCGGCGGGCGGCGACCGCCTTGGCGACCTTGGGCTGGATCACCACCAGGACGAGGGCGAGCAGGATCAGTACCGGGACGATCGCGTCGAAGGCGCCGTTCGGCAGTCTGATCAGCAGCAGCGCGCCGACCAGTCCGCCGAGCAGTGAGGCGGTGCCCAGGCGCAGCAGCCGGTGGCCCTGGCCGGCCAGCTCGCGGCGGTAGCCGATCACGCCGCTGAGCGAACCGGGCACCAGGCCGAAGGTGTTGGAGACGTTGGCGGTGACCGGCGGAATCCCGATGGCGAGCAGCACCGGGAACGTGATCAGCGTGCCGGAGCCGACGATCACGTTGATCATCCCGGCGCCGACGCCCGCCACCAGGACGGCGATGCCCTCCCAGAGCGTCATGGGTCACCTCTCCTCTCGGTCCTGTCCGGGGGGATCATGCCGGACGGCCCACCGGTCGGACCAGGGCCGCCCACGATTCGGGACACGCACCACCACGACCGCCACACGCCACGACCGCCACGACCGCCACACGCCGGGGGGGGGGGGGGGGGGGGGGGGGGGGGGGGGGGGGGGGGGGGGGGGGGGGGGGGGGGGGGGGGGGGGGGGGGGGGGGGGGGGGGGGGGGG
>NZ_JBWKER010000116.1:0-6636 GCF_056435345.1 Kitasatospora sp. NPDC043950 | reverse complement strand
ACGTCGTCGAGGTGGGCGTCGGGGCCTTGTTCGGTGAAGACCTCCCGGGCGGCCCGGATGATCTTTTCCGCGTTGCGGGCGGCGTCGGCGCGCAGCAGTCGGGGGGAGTCGAGGGCCATTGCGGCAGCCTATCCAAGGGGCGGCGCAACGGCGTCGGACGGCCGGGGCGCGTGGTGGCGTGCCCCGGCCGGTAGGGAAGAGCCGTTGTCGGCCGAAGGCGTTGCGGAGAGGTGGCCGGCGATCTCGCCCGGCTGCGGATGGACGGGGCCTGGCGGCGGATGCGGCGGGCGCGGGCGAGGACCGAGGCGGTGAAGGCTGGCTCCTCCTTTCCGTGGTGTGAGCCTCCCGGCTCCGGAACGCTGCTGAGGAGAGGACGCCGAGGCCCGCGAGTGCGCGCTGCCGACGGCACCGCGCGGCGACAGCGGTCGAGTGGCCCCGTGTGGTGCGTCCCTCACGTGGCCCGCTCCTCGGTGGGCGGCGATGGCGGCAGGTTCGTGTGGGGTGGCGGTCATGGCGAGGTGGGCGGTGGTGCCAGGGCAGGTACCACGTCGGTGAAGTCGTGGATGAGCCGGGAATGGCGGGTGGCGGGCCAGGCCAGGCAGACCTGCCCCGGGCCGAGGCCCTCGACTGGCCGGGCGACGACGTCGGGGCGTGTGTAGAAGGTCGCAGTGGACAGCGGGATCACGCAGATGCCCGCGCCGACGGCGACCAGTTCGAGCTTTTCCTCGACGCTGTGGATGGGTGGAACGTCGGAGCGTTCGCCGGTGCGCAGTTCCTGCGCGATGTCGCGCCACTCCGGTACGGCGTCCGGGTCCTGGAGGAGGTGCTCGCCCGCAAGGTCGGCGACGGTGAGGGCCGGCCCGCCGGCCAGCGGATGGTCGGTCGGCAGCACCACGACGCGCGGTTCGCTGAACAGCGGCAGTACGCGCAGCCCCTTCTGATCGATCGGCAGACGCACGATGCTGACGTCGGCCCGTCCGTCGCGCAGGACCTCGACCTGGTCCTCCCAGCCGGTGCGCAGTAGCCGGACGTCGAGTCCGGGATGGCGGGCGGTGAGCGCCCGCACGGCGGGGGTGACGGTGATACCGGGCATAAAGCCGACGGTGAAGACCCGTGTGGCGGTGGCGGCGGCGGTGACCCGGCGGACCATGGCCTCGGCCGCCGCGAGGAGCGGGCCCACCTCGTCGAGGAGCTGGGCTCCGGCGGGCGTGAGGACGGTGCCCCTGCGGTCGCGGCGCAAGAGCGTGACGCCCAGGTCGTTCTCCAACGCGCGCACTTGGCGGGAGAGGGCCGGCTGGGCGATGTGCAGTCGCTCGGCGGCGCGGCCGAAGTGCAGTTCCTCGGCGACCGCCGCGAAGTACCGCAGTTTCCGCAGGTCGATGTCCATACCGTTGCCGTGTCCCGTCCTGATCGGTGTCCGTACGCCTCGTGATACCCCATTGGATCCAGCGGGGTGCCGCTCCCGACGGCAGCTCCCCCGGTCGGCGAGGGGACCGGCCACCGGGGGCGTGGATCAGCCCTGGGCGAGGACGGTCAGCGGGTCGGTGTGCTTCGGGGTCCAGCCGAGCTGGTCGCGGGCGCGCGCCGGGGTGAGTCGCTGGTCCAGGGCGAAGGCGTCGGCGAAGGCGCCCATGGCCGCGCGTGCCTCCTCCAGAGTGATGGAGACGGTCTTGCCGCCGAGACCCGCTCCTCGGCTGATGGCTTCGGCGCACTCCCGGGCCGTGGGATCGACTCCTCCGACGCCGGCGTAGACGGCGCCGGGCCGGGCGCGCAGCGTGGCCGCGTACAGTTCCGCGAGGTCGTCGACGTGGACCAGAGCCCAGTGTTGCGAGCCGTCTCCGATGTAGGCGATGGCGCCCGCCACCATGCCCGGACGGGTGAAGAAGGCATCGATGAGCCGGTTGTCGCCGCCGTACAGCAGACCGGGCCGGACCACGACGGGACGACCTCCGCGCGCGGCGCGGGCGAGGACGGCATCCTCGACGGGGCGGCGCCAGGCGACGAGGGCCGGTGGATCCCACGGGGCGTCCTCGTCGACGACGCCGTTGGTGTCGCCGTAGACCCAGGTACCGCTGGTGTGCACGTAGGGGCCGGCGCCGATGCCGTCCTGCATCGCGGTGGCGGCGGCGAGGTCCTCCGCGCCGGTGGCCGCCTGGGCGAGGTGAATGACGGCTTCGGCCTGCGCCGCCGCCTCATTGAGCACGCCCAGGTCGGCCAGGCTGCCCGTGACCGGATCCGCCCCGTGCGTCCGTACGGTCCGGGCAGCGTGCTCGTTGCGGGCCAGGGCGCGCACGGTGTGGCCGTGCCGTGTCAGCGCGTCGATGGTCGCCTTGCCGATGTAGCCGGAACCGCCGGTGACGAAGACCCTCATGACGTTGTTCCTCTCGTTTCGGGATCGCTTTCAGCCTGCGGCGGCGCCGGCACCGGTGTCCAAGACCTGTTCCGGCGCCTGTGATGCCGTCCGGGCATCACGGTCGAGGAGGCGGTCAAGCCGCCCTGCGAGCGCCCCCGCCATGAGCGGCGGAGGGGCGGGACAAGCGCGACCGCGATCGGCAGTCCTGCGAACGGCGGGGCGGGAGGCGGCCGGCCGCGGTGACGACGCCGGCCGGGTGGATGGGTGGTGGTGACTGCGCCACGAGCGGTCGTCCCGCGAAGGCATCACAGCGCACGGAACTGGTCTTGGACGTGGCCCGCGTGCCACCCGCAGGGTGGAGGCGGGGGGAGACGACCGGGCGGGACCTGTGTCCTGATCGCCGGAGGTACAGCGCCGGCAGTCGACCTCCTCGAACGGAAAGGCTGAGCGAGAGCATGCGACACGACATCGAGTTCGACGCCGAGGGCGTCACGCTGCGCGGTTGGTTCTACGAGCCGGAGCAGGGCACCGCTCCGGCCCCGTGCGTGGTCATGGCGCACGGCTGGTCCGCCACCCGCAGGATGTACCTGGACCGTTTCGCCGAGGTGTTCGCCGCCGCCGGTCTGGCCGTCGTGGTGTGGGACAACCGCGGCTTCGGCGACTCGGACGCAGCTCCGGGGAAGCCCCGCTACGAGATCGACCCCTGGGAGCAGATCCGCGACTACCAGCACGCCGTCACGTATGCCCAGAACCGCCCCGAGGTCGACCCGGACCGCATCGGCGTGTGGGGCAGCAGCTTCTCCGGCGGACACGCGTTCGTCGTCGCCGCGATCGACCAGCGGGTCAAGGCGGTCAGCGGGCAGGCTCCCTTCATCAGCGGACGCGCCACCTTCGCCAACGTCGCCCGAGAGAACAACCGGGTCGTCAACCCCTCGATCTTCTCCGACGACCGGAGGGCCCGAGCGGCCGGCCACTCTCCCGCCATGATCCCCGTGATCGGCGAGGACCCCGCACAGGTGACCGGCATCCCCACCCCGGACGCCCACGCCTGGTTCACCGACGCCCACGAACGGCTCGCCCCCGAATGGCACAGCGAAGTCACCCTGCGCAGCCTGGAGTTGCTCCGGGGCTACGAGCCCGGCTCCTACCTGCCGCTGATCACACCGACGCCGCTGCTCGTGATCGTCGGCCAGGACGACAGCCTGACCGGCGGCAATCTGGCCGCCGCCGCCTTCCAGACGGCCGCCGAGCCGAAGAAGATCGTGTTCGTACCCGGCGGTCACTTCGCGGCCTACACCGGTCACGGATTCGACATCGCCGCCACCGCCGCCCGCGACTGGTTCGCCGAGCACCTATGAACCGGCCCGCCGCACCCCCTCCGTGGCTCAGGTGTCCAATGGTCGTGGTCGCTCGCCGAACCCCGGATAGAGCGCGTCCGGCTGTTCGTCCACGAGGACGACTCCCGCGCCGAGGCCATGTACGTGAGGGCGGGCTTCAGGCACTCGGGCGTGGAGCTGCCCGTGCCCGGTGACGACACGCGCCGGGGGATCGGGCTGACAGAGCCCAGAAGTTGGACCGGAACCGCTTGACGTGCGCCGACCGGGGGCAGGCACGGAGGCACGGCATCGCGCGTTGAGTCACGGATGAAACCGCCACCGGCCTTCGGAGATGACGTCTACTTTGTCGTCGCTGACGCGAACAGCCGTGTCGTCGTCGATGAAGTAGATCGGGAAGTCCGCCCGCTCGACGATGCGGTCAGCCCAGGCGTCATCCCGTTCCGGGAAGTCCGGCGAGTACAGGTGTGGCTTCAGGTACCAGTCGAAGAGACCGAAGGGCGGCTCCACCGTCGTAGCGCCGAGCACGTGCAGGTCCGCAGCATCCCCGATGACGTCGGCGGAATGTTCGGTGAGATTCCGGCTGAAGATCATCGATCCGGCACTCACCCCCACATAGACCCGGCTCTCCAGCACTTCCAGGAAGCCCTCGGCCAGACCGTTGCCGGTGATGCTGCGCGCGAGATGGTAGTGACTGCCGCCCTCGACGTAAACGACATCGGCGTGCAACAGCCGGTCAAGCACCATCTGCCGAGGCAGGCCGTTCAGCTCCAGGACGTCGAACTCCCGCCAGCCGAGACCGTGCAGTCGGCTCATATCCGCGACGAACCACCCGTGGTCACCGGGCTCGGCGACGGATGCCGTGGGCACGTACACGATGTTCGCCGACCCGAACGGCTTTCCCAGCAGGTCCCGCAGCGCATCCCGCAGCGTCGCGTTACGCAGGCCGCTCGCCGTCAACAGAAGCTTCACCGGGCGAGCCAATCACGGCTGCCAGGCGCGCGCAATCCACTGGGCGTTCGTCACCGCCGCCATCCCTGCTGAACCGAGCGGCTGGCTCGGCCACCCCTGCTGCGCAACGCCCCCCGGCCCGGACCGACTCCCGGCGCACCCGTCCCGCGGCGGCCGGCCCGCCCCCATCCGCATACCTCACACAACATCGGATACAGCCGCCACAGCGAGCCCGCCAGGCGATTCGGGACAGGTCACCCTGACGAGCCGAAGTCGGTAACTACCCGGCCTTGCGGGATGTCCGGTTCGCTGGGACCCCTCGGAGGAGGCCTCCGGCCCGTCCGTGCGCTGCTGCCGGCTGTGCAGCCGCAGGTGGGAGGCGGCGATCAGGACCCAGACCACCAGAACCGCCGTCCCGATCGAGTTCAGCAGGAACGGGAAGACGGTCCGTGGCCACAGCGGGCTGAGAAGCACCGACACGAAGCCGAACGCGGCCGAGGCGAGCACGGCGCGGCCGGTCCCGGCCGGGGCGCCGGCCGCGTCGGCCGAGCCGTCGCCGCCGCGTCCACAGTTGTAACGCCGGGCAACGACTCCAGCCCGCCTCCAGGTCCGGCCGGGCGGCCCGCTGCGCCTTCACCCAGCGCCCGGGCTGCCCGCCCTCGTGCACCGTGTCCTCGGGCAGGGTGGTCCAGTTGATCAGGCCGTCGGAGTCCAGCCACCACAACGGTCGACCGTCAGTGGGGGACACAGCCCGGCGTCCGTGACGGCGGTCCAGAGCGCGCGCTCGACGACCAGCCGGCGCAGCATGCGCAGTTCGCGGGGGGCGTTCCAGCCGAGCACGCCGACCACCACTCCTCGGTGGCCGTAGGCGGCGGTGAAGTGGCCGTTGGACGGGTCGCCGGAGAGGATGCGCAGGTCCGCGTCGGGCGGGAAGATGCCGTACGCCTGGATCCTGGTGTCGTACTGGTCGGTCCAGAAGTAGGGCACGGGGGCGAACGGGGTGGCGTCGCCGAGCAGGTTGCCGGCCGCGGCGACGGCCTGTTCGGTGGCGTTCATCCGGTGCTCCAGCCGGATGCGGGTGCCGAAGTGGGGGTTGTGCCAGGAGGCGACGTCGCCGGCGGCGTAGATGCCGGGTGCGGCCCGGCACCACGCGTCGCACACCACCCCGTTCCCCAGGCGCAGGCCCGAGCCGGTCAGCCAGCCGGTCGCGGGGGTCGCGCCGACGGCCAGGACGACGAGGTCGGTCGGCAGCGTGGTGCCGTCGCCGAGCTCGACCCCGGTCACCCGGCCGTCTGCGCTGCGCATCCGGCGCACCGGGACCCCGCAGCGCAGACGGGTCCCGTGGGCGCGGTGCAGGTCGGCGACGAGGGCGCCGATGCGCTCGCCGAACGGGCGGCGCACCGGGACGGGCTCCGGCTCGACCACGGTCACCTCCAGGCCCATGGCCCGGGCTGCCGCCGCGATTTCGGTGCCGAGGAAGCCGGCGCCCACCACGACCACCCGGGGCGCGGCGAGCAGCGCGGCTCGCAGGGCGAGCGCATCGTCGAGCGTGCGCAGGACGTGCACCCCGGCCAGATCGGTGCCGGGCAGGCGCCGGGGGGTCACCCCGGTGGCGATGACCAGACCGTCGAAGCGGATGTTCTCGCCGCCGCCCAGCCGTACCCGGTGCCCCGCGGCGTCGAGGGCGGTGGCGGGCTGTCCGAGGTGCAGGTCGGCCTCCAAGCGCGCGAGCTCGTGCGGGGAGCGCAGGACGGCTCGCTCGGCGGGCCAATCACCCGTCAGGATCCGCTTGGACAGCGGTGGCCGGTCGTAGGGCGGGTGGGGCTCGTCGCCGATCAGGGTGAGGTGGCCGTCCCAGCCCCGGCGGCGGAGGGTTTCGGGGGGGGGGGGGGGGGGGGGGGAGGGCCCCACAACGGAAACCCCCCTTCCCCTTTTCCCCCCTCTTCCTCCTGTTTTTCTTTCTCTTGTTTCTTCCAACCAAGCTCCCGGGGGGGGCGG
>NZ_JBWKER010000115.1:0-6764 GCF_056435345.1 Kitasatospora sp. NPDC043950 | reverse complement strand
TCCCCGATGGAGTTCGAACAACAGCAACGCACGACGGCTAAACTCTCACTCGCGGCGTAAACCCCTGTGTCCACAATCCGGGGGTCACCTCAGAGACCGGAACCTGCAAGACGCCTGCTTCCGACGGGCCGTGCCCGATGGGGCACCCAGCGGAAGCGGTTGCCCAGAGGCTGTGGGCAGGCGTCGTCGAGCTGTCCTGGTACCGTGCCCGTCCCCGTGCCCCAGGTTGACAGGCCAACACCCGGATGAGGAAGGAGGAACCCCATGCGAAGCGGTAGAACGTCGCCCGCGACGGGATTGTCAGCCACGCGCACCGCGAATCGGCGGACTTGTACCTGAGACGGCGAGATACCACCAGGTCCAGTGGGACCGGCAACGAACCCGCAGGACAACCGGTGGTCCCCGCGACGGAACGCCCCCGTTTTGCCAGAAGGGTTGAGACGAAGTGGAAGATCGGGAGCACGCAAGATCTGGCGAGTAGCAGGCCAGGGGGCCGAGCGCTCGTCCGAGGGTTGAGGAGTATTCGACCGGAAACCGGTGCCCGTACTCCTCTGTGACCGACCGCTGGAGACAATGCCCGCAGGGCCGGACCGTCCACGGTCCGACCGGTGCGGTGACGGGCCGAGGGCCGGGCCGGCCGCGGTCCTGACGGCGGACCGGCGGCGCAGGGCAGGCGGCAGGGGCAGGTCCGGTGAGCAGGCTGCCGCTCAGCAGCGCGCCGACATCTCGATGATCCCTGCACCTGAGAGACCATCTCGTGGAACGAGGGACTCAGTAGGGCGCCGACCGCGTGGCTACTACGACGGCAGGATAGCCACATCCGTGGGGACGGGGTTCCCCGAAGGAGCGTAGTTGCATGCCAACACGACGTAATCCATGCCGTGAGCTGCGTATTTCATGTAGGCACAGCCGACTTTATAGGACTTCGCCCACATCACCTGCGTGTAGTGACCAACGCCAGAAAATTCGAGAGGGGAAGGTTTCGTGTTGACGCTGGGTTGCGGGGCGGCCTGAGCCGGAGAAGCGATCACAAAGGTGGTACTGGCCAGGGCAAGGGCGGCAGCGACACGGAAACGCTTGGTCATGCCTGGATAACGACCACTGGCAGGCGGAGGTCACTCCGCAGGGTCGGACCTCGACCAGAGCACCACCAGTTAGCTCCCTCGTTGGGTGAAATATCACAGGGGACCCGACGATCTTGTCAGGGGCACGCACGCCGCCACAAGAACGCGTCCGGACCACCCAGGCGTGCCGCCTCCGCCGCGTGCTCGACCGTAGTGTTGGCCTCGTCGTACAGGCCCAACGCGGCCAGCGCCGCACCGATCTGCTCGGCCGTCGCCGGCCGGACGTCCGTCTCGTCTTCGCGCTTCACGACCGGCAGGCCACTGGTCGCAGGTCGGCCGCGTGGGCCGAAGACCGAGACCCAGCCCTTCAAGATCATCCCGTGGCGGCTTTTGGGCTCACCTTGGAACCGGCCGCAATTTCATCTGATGCAGGACTGCGTTCTACCCGCATATCCGCAGGGGTTCTGACGTTATCGCAGGTCGGAGAGCCTGCGTGTGCAGATCCCCTGGTCTCGGTTCGGCAGTCGATGATGCGGAGCGATCACCGGAGGGGCTTCTGAACTGGGCACTTGTCGTGCGATTACTTCTGATGAAAGATTCCTTCGTCTGATGTAGGTGACGGGGGGTTGCCGCGGGATGAGTAGGAACAGGCTGGCCCCGGGGGCGGCAGAGCTGCATCTGGTCGGTGGGTTGCCGCTGCTGCGGCCGGACGAGCAGGTGTTCACCGCGATGCTGGACGGCTGGCGCAACCAGCAGCTGGCGCGGAACCTGGCGTTCTCCACGATCGAGGGCCGGGAGAAGACGGTGCGGGCGTTCGTCCGCCACGCCGATGCCTTCCCGTGGGCCTGGTCGCCACAGATGCTGGACGAGTGGATGGGCGACCTGCGTGCGGTGTGCGCGCTCAAGCGCTCGACGCTGCGGAACCACCAGGGTTCGGTGTGCTCGTTCTGCTCCTTCGTCACCGACCCCGCCTACGGCTGGGCGGCGACCTGCGAGGAGCGGTTCGGTACGCACCCGGTGCAGGTCGTCCACGACTGGAACTCCGCGGTGCACGTGGAGGAGGCCGAGGCCGACGCCGGGAAGCGGGCCTTCACTCATGACGAGCTGCAGGCGTTCTTCGACCACGCCGACGAGCAGGTCGAGCGGGTGCGCGGCCGGGGCCGCAAGGGCTGGCTGCCGGCCTTCCGCGACGCGGTGCTGTTCAAGACCGCGTACGCCTTCGGCCTGCGACGAAACGAGACGAGGATGCTCGACGGCGTCGACTTCGGCCGCAACCCCGAGGGGCCGGAGTTCGGCGACTACGGCGTCCTCTACGTGCGCCACGGCAAAGCGAAGAAGGGCTCACCGCCCAAGCGCCGCAGCGTACTGACGGTGTGGGACTGGTCAGCGGAGATCCTGCAGCAGTGGAGCGAGGAGGTCCGCCCGCTGCTCGCCACCTCCGGCGCCGGGGCCCTGTTCCCCTCGGAGCGTTCGGCGCGAATTGGGTTCTCGCAGATGAACACCCGCTTCGCCGCCTACCGGGACGCGCTGGGCCTGGACGAGAATCTGGACTTCCATTCCTTCCGGAGGTCCTACGTCACCCACCTGATCGAGGCGGGCTGGGACGCCCGCTTCGTCCAGGAGCAGGTCGGCCACGACTACGCGTCCACGACCGCGATCTACACCTGCGTATCCTCCGACTTCCGCACCCGCACGCTGCGACGGGCGCTGGACTCGACGATGGACGCCGCTCTGCGGCCGGCAAGGAGGGCATGATGAAGCGCCAGGTCAGCTACCAGTGGCGGCTGCGCGAGGTGATGGCCCAGCGCGGTATCTTCGCCGCCTCCGACCTGTCCCCACTGCTGGCCGACCGCGGCATCGAGTTGTCCTCGGTCCAGGTCTGGCGGCTGGTCACCCAGACCCCTGAGCGCCTGTCGCTGCCGGTGCTGGCCGCGCTCTGCGACATCCTGGACGTTACCCCCGCCGACCTGATCGCCACCCGGGCCGAGAACGCGGCCCCGCGCCGCACCGCCGCCTCGGGCGGTGCCGACGTGGTCGACCTGGCTGCCACCATCCGACCGAAGCGGGCCCGGGTCCGCCCCGAGAAATGAGCCGCACCCGGGTCCGGGCCGAAGACCTGTTCTGCGCGCGCTGCCGCCGGCCCGTCAAGATCAGCGCGGCCCACTGGCCCGAGGGCTACCTCTGCGCGGCCTGCCGGGATCACGCGCTGGAGACCTACGACCGGTGCGTCGGCTGCGGCGTCGACCGGCTCACCCCCGGCATCGCACCGGACGGCGGCCGGTGGTGCACCGACTGCGCCGGCGGCCTGGGCGATTTCTTCTGCGAACGCTGCGGCCGCGAAGCCGCGCGCTACCGGCGTGGGGTCTGCGGGAACTGCGTCCTGACCGAGCGCCTCGAAGAGTTCCTGGATGACGGCACTGGCCGCATCCGGGCCGAACTCGTCCCGTTCTACGACGAGGTGAGGAACGTTCCCCGGCCCAAGGGGATGCTCACCTGGATCGGCAAGCCTCACGTTCAGCAGATCCTGCAAGCCCTCGCCCAAGGGCAAGTGCCGCTCAGCCATGAGGGATTGGGCACGCTGTCACCTTGGCGATCGGTCGCCCATGTCCGAGACCTGCTCATGCATTCGGGCGTGCTCCCGCACCGGGACCGGCACCTACTGCTGTTCGAACGCCGCCTGCCCGAATGGCTCGACGCCGTCGAGAACCCGGAACACCGCACCCTGCTGCACCGCTTCGCGACCTGGCATATCCTGCGCAAGCTCCGAAACACCGCGGACAAGCAGGCCCTCGGAGCCGGCACGGTTACCTCTGCCCGAGCCCAACTTACCCAAGCGGCAGCGCTCTTGGCCTGGCTTGCCGAACGCGGTCGGACCATCGACGACTGCACCCAGGCCGATCTGGACGCCTGGTACGCCGAGAACGCCATCAGCCGCCGCCTCGTCCAACCGTTCCTGCGCTGGTCCATGGACCACCACGCGATGCCCCGTCTGAAAGTGCCTACGGTCCCGCACCGAGAACCCGGCCCCGATCAGCCAGCACCGGCGCATCGCCCTGATCCGTAAGGTCATGACCAGCAACGAGCTCCCGCCCATGGAGCGGGTCGCCGCCGCACTGATCCTGCTCTATGCCCAGCCCATCCGGCGTCTGGTCCGGCTCACCATCCACGACGTCCAGCACGAAGCCGATCAGGTCGCACTCCGGCTCGGCGATCCACCCGCCCCAGTCCCCGAGCCCTTCGCCGGCATACTCCTCGACTACATCCACACCGCACGGCGGAACCGGCCGAACGGCACCGCTCCGGCCAGTGACTGGCTCTTCCCCGGGCGCCGAGCCGGGCAGCCGATGGACCCCGCGAGCCTCGGCAGGCGGCTCGCCGTCGCGAGCATCCCCACCCTCCACAGCCGGACCGCGACCCTGCAACCGCTCGTCCTTCAAGCCCCGCCCTCGGTTGTCGCTGGGATGCTCGGCTACCACGCCGTCCACACCGAGGCCGTTGCCGCTCAAGCGGGAGGAACCTGGAAGAAGTACGCCCCCGGTGACCACACACGGTGACCCTCCCCGGCCGTCAGACCGCGTCTGAGATCTGACGGACTACTGAACGAAGTCCTGCCAGAAGGCGACGGTGGCCCGCGGATTCCAGGCTTCGGGGTGCTCGTACCCCTCTTCGAACTCGTGGCTCATGTACTCGGCAAGGTCTTCGCCGTAGTAGATGATGTCCGTGCCCCAGATCGACAGGACCGGGTGCCCGTGAGTTCCACGACCTGCGGGAAGGAATCGGTGCGCGTAGAGAGGTACCAGTTGGGGCACCGACGCCAGGTGCTTCTCTGCTGCGGCCCGGGCGTCCTGCGGTTCTGCGAGGCGCGGGCCCCACGAGGCATGCCAGTACCCGTGCTCGACCGCTGACAGCACCCCATCGGTCGGCCACGCGAGGTGGGAGCGGAGTTCGTCGGGGTCGCCGTTGCGCCAGTCCGGCCAGGGCTTCTCCCAGGTGGCGCCCTCTTCGGGTGGTGAGCAGACGGGTAGGCCGGCTGCCAGGAAAGCGCGGTGGTCGTCAGAGAACTGGATGTCGTACTCGGCTTCGATGCGCTCGAACTCGTCGCCGCTGAGGCCAGGTTCAATGGTGCAGCAGTCGGTCTGCCGCAGGCGGCGGGCGGCTTCGGCCCCGAGGCGGGTTCCGTCGATGTTGATCACAGTCGAACAGTAGTGCCCTTGTCGGCCCAGAGGGTTTAGGTGAGGCCAGCCGCTCGGACTGCAGCGGGCAAGAAACCGCGAGCCATGGTTACGCAGGATCACCATCGGACCGCACGGTGGATGAACTCAGATCACCAGATCACAGACTCCTACCAGTGCTGGACCCCTGGGTGCGTCGATCCAGCGCAGCCCGTCAGGGGAGGGCTCGCGCATATGGGCAGCCCACAAAGTGGTCACGCGGGTGATGATCGGGCTGTCGCATGATGGCGCGTCGCCGCTCACTGCGGTCCTCCGCTCTTCACCTGGGCCCATTCGAGAAGGGCCTCGATGGCGTCGAGGAGCTGGTCCGGGTTGCGGAGATCGCGATGTTCTTGCCGGATCCGGCCACTGGCCCAGTCACCGCACTCCAGCTCAGCTTCGCCGCTGTCCCAGACGATGAGCATGGCGACATAGCCGTCGGTCTCCACCGTCATCCATGCGCTGGTCTTGGGTCGACCGTCATCAGGTGATCGTTGGATGTCACCCGTGACCCCGCGTGATCGCAGTTGCTCCTCGTTCTCGGTGAACCAGGTATGGAGCCTCTGCGGCAACTCATTCATTCCGCTCTACCTCTTGTTGCAGCCTCACGGCATGGGAATGCTCGCGACAACGTGAGCCGGCCGGAGACCGCGGCTTGGCGGGCCTGGGCCAGCTCGCGCATCTGGTGGCGGAGCTGCTGGTACGCCGCCCTGTCGGCGAGCGGCGGTGCGGTCGGCGCGGAGACCGGGTCCGTCGGCTCGGTGTCGGGAGCCGGGGCGGAAGCACTATCGGGACCCGACCGTCAGGACAGCGGACCGGCCAGCAGCTGGGCGGCCAGGTCGTGCAGTTCGGCCACCAGGTCTTTCGTCAGCCCGCCGCGGTGCTCCTGTTGGTCCTCCGCGCGATACAGCCATCCGCGGACCGGCCGCAACGGCGAGCCGGGGTCGTCGACGGGGCACAGCTCAAAGCCGATCCGCTCGGCCGCCACCAACGGATCGACGCGGCCGTCCAGCAGGTCCCGCAGGCAGTACTGGGCCAGCGCCCGGTCGCGGCCCTCAAGGGTGGTGGGCAGCCGCAGCACCGGCCAGAATTCCTGCTCCAGCTCGGCCAGCAGCCGGCACGCCTCCAGAACGTCCGACTCGGACAGCACGCCGAGCTCCCACAAGCTCAAGGTGTCCGCCCCGCCGGCCAGTGCCGCCCGCGCAGCCTCCACCGCCGCGGAGACCGTCCCCGGATAGCCGCCCAGGTCGCGCTCCAGCAGCACCCGACGCAGCGGTTCCAGGGCCTGCTCCAGCTCCATGGCGCGAGCGTAGCCGCCCACTCCGGCATAGCGCGACGTGATTTGAGCCGGGGGCAGCCGGGTGGTGCGCTGGCCGGTCTCACCTACGCAGCCAGTCGAATCAGCGCGGCATCGGGCGGCCGGGAAGACCGGAGTGAGCACGCCTGAACGTCTGCGTAGAACGGGAGAGGAGCCGGCGTCGACTGGCTG
>NZ_JBWKER010000114.1:0-7351 GCF_056435345.1 Kitasatospora sp. NPDC043950 | reverse complement strand
GCCAGGCACAGAAGATGACCCCGCTCCCGACCACGGCACCTCCGACACGTCCGGATGCGGAGCACGACCCCGGCCAGACCTCCACCGTCACCGGCCCTGTCGCGCATCCTGGGGAAGGCACCGACACAGGGGCGACGTCGTTCTCACCCGCGGTGCGGCTACTGAGCGGGCCGGGTGGCGCCAGGCCACCGCTTTGCACTGCGGGGCGCTGTCCGGGCCCGGGCACTCTCACCTCCCGGACCGCCCGTGAGCGCCTGACACTCCCGGGGATCCTGACCAGACCGGCGCCGGCCCGCCCGGCGGGGCGGACAGCACCGACACCGCCCTGCCCCCGCCCGCCTCCCTGGAGCTCTACGCCCGGGTACTGGCCGGCTCCGCCGAGGCGTTGGCGCACGGCTGGCTCCGACTCTGGCTGACCCCGGAGACCGGCGCGACCACGCCGGTGCGACCATCGGCAGGTTCTCCCACCTGCTGCCGGACGCCGCGCAGCGGGTCACAGCGGCCTGCGCGGAGGCCGAGACCACCGCCGCCGAGGGCGCCGCGCAGGCGGAGGAGTGGCTGCTGGCCACCTGTCCCAGGTCCGCCGTCCACGCCCAGCCGCACGACCTGCGGACGGCGGCGTGCTGAACCCTCGGCTGCGGGAACCGGTCGTGGCCACTGCCGGGCTACCCCGCGACCGGCTCGGGCCGGAGGGCCTGGTCGATGTTCTCCTCGACCCAGGAGCGAAGCGCGTTCAACGGCACCGCGGCACTCTGGCCGAGGCGGGTGAGGGAGTACTCGACGTGCAGGGGGACGACGGGGTACACGGTGCGGTCGAGGATGCCGAAGTCCTCCAGGCGGCGCAGGGTCTGGGTCAGCACCTTGGGGCTGACGCCCTGGAGGCGGCGCTGGAGTTCACCGAACCGCTGGGGACCGTCTTCGAGGGCGCCGATGGCGAGGGCGGCCCACTTGTTCGCGAGCAGGTCGAGCAGGATGCGACAGGGGCACTGGGCGGCGTAGACGTCGTGCTGCGAGTGCTCGCCGCTGGGGCAGGTGGTCGTCATGCTCACTCTCCTCACCAGGACACTTCCCGATGGGAAGTACTAGCCCTTGAAGGTAACCATACCCGCGGGGATAGCGTCGCCGGCATCGAGGAACGGCCGCTGAACGGCCTTCCGCACTCTGATGCTTCGGGAGATGACGCATGTCCGCAGACACGATGCGCGCGGTGGTCCAGGACACGTTCGGCGGGCCGGAGGTGCTGCGGGTCGCCGAGGTGACGCGTCCGGTGCCGCTGCCGACGGAGGTGCTGGTACGGGTGCACGCGGCCGGGATCAACCCGGTGGACTGGAAGACCCGCGGCGGCTCCGGCATGGCCGGCCTGCTGGGTGAGCCGCCGTTCACGCTCGGCTGGGACGTGTCCGGCGTGGTCGAGGAGGTCGGCTTCGGCGTGACCACGCTGAAGGCCGGTGACGAGGTGTACGGCATGCCGTGGTTCCCGCGCGCCGCGAACGCCTACGCCGAGTACGTGACCGCCCCGGCCCGGCAGTTCGCCCGCAAGCCGGCCACGCTCGACCACGTGCACGCCGCCGCCGTGCCACTGGCGGCACTGACCGCCTGGCAGGCCGTCGTCGACACCGCCCAGGTGCGAGCCGACCAGCGGGTGCTGGTCACCGCAGCCGCCGGCGGGGTGGGCCACTTCGCGGTCCAGTTCGCCCGCCACCTGGGCGCCCACGTGGTCGCCACCGCCAGCGCCGCCCGGCACCCCTGGCTCAAGGAGCTCGGCGCCGACGAGGTGATCGACTACACCAGCACCCGCTTCGAGGACGCCACCACCGGCGTCGACGTCGTCATCGACCTGGTGGGCGACGAGCACGACCTGACCGGCACCCGCTCCCTGAAGGTCCTGCGCCCCGGCGGCCTGCTGGTCGCCGTCCCGGCCGGCGTCTCCCCCGAGCTGGCCGCGGCCGCCGAGGCGGCCGGCGTGCGGGTCACCCCGTTCCTGGTCGAGCCGGACGGCGCCGCGCTGACGACGATCGCCGCGCTGATCGACGCCGGCGAGGTCGCCGTCGAGGTGGAGCGGACCTTCCCGCTGGAGCAGGCCGGGGCCGCTCATGCCCGCGGCGAGGCGGGCCGCACCCGCGGCAAGCTCGTCCTCACCACCGGGGTCGGGCCCGGAGCCAACTGACCGCCGATCAGGAACGGACGGGATTCCCCGCTCGCCCCTCCCCCGTCCTCCGCCCTCCCTGTCGCGGGCTCACCCCACCTCACCGGACTCGCTCGACGCTCCACCCCGGCAGGTACTCGAAGAACGCGACGGCCTCCTCCCGCCACCTGGGGCGCCAGGCCGCGGCTTCCGCGGCGGCCGCGTGCGCGAAGCGCCGCATGTCCGCCCGCATCCGCTCCGGGACGCCGTGGCGGTGGGCGATGTCGCGGATGGCGGCGACGGTCTCCTCGGTGCAGGCTCCGTCGCCGAGTGCGGACTCCACCACGGCCCGCTCGGCGTCGGTGGCCGCCGCCAGGACGGCGCGGACGGTGTAGTTGCGCCGCCCCTCCCGGAGGTCCGTTCCGGTGGGCTTGCCCATGGTCCCCGCGTCGCCGAAGAGGTCCAGGTAGTCGTCGCGCAGCTGCCCGCAGATCCCCACCAGCCGGGCGTAGCGGCGCAGTTCCTCGTCGTGGCGGGCGGGCTGGACGCCTGCGGCGAGCAGTCCCAGCTGGAGCGGGGCGAGGACCGAGTAGCGGGCGGTCTTGTAGTCGGCCACGTCGTGCAGCACCTCCTCGCCCGGGTCCGCGGTGAAGTCCCGCTCCAGGTCGATGATCTGGCCGACGAACGTGGCCGTTGCCGCTCGCGTCTGCACCTCGACCATGGCCTGTCGGACCGGGAGCGGGGCCCGGGAATCGAGGAGGACCTGGAGGGACAGCGCGAGTGCGAGGTCGCCGGCGAGGACGGCGAGCCCGAGCGCGGTCTGCGGCCGGTCGGGGAACCGCCCCCGGTAGGCGTAGTAGGTGGAGGGCCCGCCCCGGCGGGTGGGGCTGTCGTCGATGATGTCGTCGTGGACCAGCCCGTGGGTCTGGAGCAGTTCGATGCTCAGCGCGGCGTCATCCAGCCCCGCCACGGGCTCGGCGGTCACCAGCCGGGCGGCCTCGAAGAGCAGGGCCACCCGCATCCGCTTGCCGCCGCGCAGCGACAGGTCCCGCAGCAGGGCCAGGCAGTCCGGGGTGAACCGGCTGAACGACGGAGCGTCGAAGGCGGCGGCCAGGTCCTGGAAGTACTGCTCGGACAGCGTGCTGAACCGGCGCTCGTACCCGGCGAGACGGGCCCGGATCTGCTCGGAGGGGACGGCGGCGGTATCGGTCACGAAGATGTCTTCCGTTCGGGCGGGGATGCGGGCCCGCGCAGGCGCGGAGGTGCCACGGATCCCGGTGGTGGTCCGTCACCCATGCTGCCCCATCGGCCTCCCGGTCCGAGCACCCGGTCCACCTCGCCCGGGCGGGCGGTGAGCCGCCGATCGAGAGCGGGGTCAAAGTCATCATGATCATCCGCAACTCGACCTCAGGCGAACTCGCCTTCGCCACAGGACTCCAGAAAACGGACAGTGGTGCACCCGCAGGGACCACGGCTGTCCGGAACCGGGTGTTGTCCGCGGGCCGGGTGCCCCCCAGCATGGATGACGCGGCCGGTACTGCCGCGACCGACCATGGACCCGTCCGCGCTGGGAGGTCCCGTGCACCACGGTGCGACCCGATCGGAGAACCGAGCACAGAGCCGCGAAGGCCGGTGGCTGAGCGTGCACCGGGTGGGCGGCGAGATCCGCGCACGCGGGTGTCCCACCGCCGCGCTCGGCCACCCCCTGCCGCGCCCCGGCAGGGTGGAGGGCGTCTTCGCGTACTGGGCCTGGGACGGGACCGGGGTGACGGCCGGCACCGACCGCTACGGCATGCTGCCGCTGTTCTACTGGGCGGACGAGGAGCGCCTCGTCCTGTCTCCCGAGCTCCGCGACGTACTCGCGCTCGGCGCTCCGCGCTGCTGGGACGACGACGCGCTCGCGGTCTTCCTCCGGCTCGGCTACTTCGTCGGCGACGACACACCGTTCGCCGCCATCCGCGTCCTGCCGCCCGGAGGGGTGCTCACCTGGTCCCCGGGGGCGCCTCCCCGCGTGCGCTCCCGACCGCCCGTCACGCCGCCGTCGCCGGGCATCACCCGCGCGAAGGCCGTCGACGCCTACATCGACCTGTTCCGATCCGCCATCGCCGCCCGACTCCCCTGCGCCGAATACGTCCTGCCGCTGAGCGGCGGCCGGGACTCCCGGCACATCCTGCTCGAACTGCTCCGGCAGCAGGCTCCGCCCCGACTCACCGTCACCACCGGGAAGTTCACCCCGTACGACGCGGACGTCGGAGTCGCCGGCAGGCTCGCCGCGGCGGCCGGGGTACCGCACCGGTACGTCGACCGCGCCGGGTCGGACCTCCAGGCCGACCTGACGACCAACCGCCTCCAGCAGATGTGCACCACGGAGGGCGGCTGGGTCCTGTCCCTGGGCCGGTTCCTGAGCACCCGCACCCCGCTGACCTACGACGGCCTGGCGGGCGACGCCCTGTCCCAGGACCCACACGTGTACTTCCCACCGGTCCACGACCGCCGCCGCCTGGGGACGGCCGAAGGTCTGGCCGCCTGGATCATCGAGGCGACCGGGCTCTCACCGCTGCTGCCGCACCTTCTCCGCGCCGGCCGACTGCGCCGGTGGAGCCTCGAACGGGCGCTCGCCAGGCTGGCGGCGGAGACGGCGCGGCACCTGGACGCGGCGATCCCCCTGCTGTCCTTCGTCTTCTGGAACCGCACGCGCCGGGCCATCTCCCTGCACCCGATCCGGGTGATCGGCGACGGTGGGCTGCCGGTGCACCTGCCCTACCTCGACCACGCGCTGTTCGATCTACTGACGGCACTGACGGAGCAGGTGTTCGCGGACGGCCGTCTGCACACGGAGGTCATCAGCCGTGCCTACCCCGGCTACGCCCACCTCCCGTACGTGGAAGGGCCGATGCGGCACGGCCCGCGCGTCGCCCTGGCCCGCGCCCGCTACCTGCGCGAGCTGCTGCGCCACACCACCGGCCCCCGCCGGGCCTGGTGGCACGGCCACGACGGGATGCTCCCGCCCCTGTTGCGCGGCGCCGGTCACGGCCCCCGGCTCCACGCCGTCGACCGGATGGCGCCCTACGCCGTCTACCTGACCCAGCTCGCGGAGCTGACCGTCCATCCAGGCCCGGTCGGCCCGCCGCCCGCCCGTTGACCGGGAGCCCCCGGCCGCAGACCGCGTCCGCCGAAACCCCTCGAAGGGACGGATCATGCTCGCAGACCCGCACGGAACCGCCCAGTGGCCGCCGCGGATCCGGATGGCGACCGACACCGCCACCGGCCTGGAACGCCGGTTCGGCGCCATGACCGGCGAGGACCTCACACCCCCGGCCGCCCAGCGCGAGGCACTGGCCGAGGCGCTCGCGACCGTCCCCGGCCTCGGCACCCTCCAGCGGGACCTGGTCGCCGGTGTGCGCGACCACGGCGCGGCGGTACTCACCGGCATGCCCCTGAACGACGGTTCGCTGATCGCCGTGAGCAGCTGTCTCGGGGTGGTGACCGCCGAGGACAACGGTTTTCCGTGCCGCATGGTGTGGGACATCCGCGAGGACCCGCAGGCGTCCGAGGACCCCCATGCCCAGCAGCGCGACCGGTTCGACCTCCACACCGACTCCACCTTCTCCGCCCGCCCGCACGACACCATCGGCATGGTGTGCGCCGAGCCCGCCGCGGACGGCAGCGGGCGGTCCCTCCTGCTGACCGCCGACCGCCTCGTGCGGGCCCTGCGGGCTGCCGGGCACGAGGGCGAACTCGCCAGGCTCGGCCGGCCGGACTTCCCGTTCGGTCCCGGCCGCGTGGCGGGCACCGCGCCGCACCGCGCCGCTGTCCTCAGCCTCGTGGGCGGGCCCGCCCGGGTGCGCTACCGCTTCGACCTCCTGCACCGCGCGCTCGACCGGAGCACCGCGCACGGCCTGACCGACGGCGAGGTGCGCAGCGCGCTGGCGGCCATCGCGGCGGTGGAAGGCGTCCTGGCCGGTCCCGGGCTGGTCACCTCGCTGTTGCTGGAGCGTGGTGACTACCTGCTGCTCGACAACTCGCGGGTTCTGCACGGCCGGACGGCCGTTACCGCGTCCGCTGGCCGCCACCTGCGGCGCCTCAAGCTGCGCGACCACGCGGCGGCCGACCCGACGTCCTCCCTGTCCCTGTCCTGAACGGGCGGTATCCGATGGCTGACACTTCCCCTCCTGGCGCCTCCCTCGGCGGCGACTACCGCATCGTCGGCGGGCGCCTCCACAATCCTGAGGGCTGCGAACTCAACGTCGTGCTGCACTGCAACCTCCGCTGCCGTGCGTGCAGCCACCTCTCCCCCGTCCTGCCGCCGTGGTTCGCCGACCCGGCGCAGATCGCCCGGGACCTGGTCGGGCTCGCGGGGTCGTACTCCTGCGGGCACGTGAAGATCCTCGGCGGCGAACCGCTGTTGCACCCCCGTCTGCCCGAGGTGATCGCGGCGGTCCGCGACTCCGGGATCACCGACCGCGTGGCGGTGTGCACCAACGGCCGGCTGTTGTCGTCCCGCGATCCGTGGCTCTGGCGGCTGGTCGACGAGATCGAGATCTCCGTCTATCCCGGTCAGGCCCCCACACCGGTGGAACTGGACGCCCTGCGCCGACGGGCGGAGGAACACGCGGTCCGCCTCGACGTGAAGCTGGTGCCGGTCTTCCGCGAGTCCTACGCGGAACAGGGCAGCGAGGACCCGCACCTGACGGCCCGGATCTACCGCACCTGCGAGATCGTCCATGTCTGGCGCTGCCACACGGTCCACGAGGGGGTGTTCTACCGGTGCCCGCAGAGCTACTTCCTGCACCGCCCGGAGGCCCCCGGTGCCCGCGTGCCGTCGGACGGCCTGCCCATCCGCAGTGACCCGGGCTTCCTCGTGGACCTCCACGCGTATCTGACCTCGTCGCGCGGGCCTGCCGCGTGCCGCTGGTGCCTGGGGACCGTCGGCCGCCGCCGGCCTCACAGCCAGCTGCCGCGCGCCGGGTGGCGCGCCGCTCAGGACGCGCCGAGCGAGGAGCTCGTCGACCTGCGTCTGCTCGCGGAGCGCGAGCAGACGCAGGTCGCGAGCCGGTACGAGAAGCGGGTGCTCGGCAGCGGCGACTACGCGCCGTCCGAGTGGCTGCGGCGGCGGCCGACCTCCTAGATCCAATGCCGGTGACTTTGTGGTCGGTGTCTCGTTGGTTGTGGTGTGGCGAGGGTGGGGCAGGTCAAGGCGCCTGCGAGTGAGCGGATATCGGACCG
>NZ_JBWKER010000113.1:0-7792 GCF_056435345.1 Kitasatospora sp. NPDC043950 | reverse complement strand
TTTACGCTGCTTCTTCGTCTCTTGTCTCCCCTCTCTTTGGGGTAGGGCTCTTCGTGGTTGGTCGGGGCCGGGCCCGCCCGGCGCGGGGCCAGGGCCGGCTGCGCCGGCCGGATCGGGCAGCGCCCGATCGGGAGAGCGGGCGCTGCGCGTCCTTGGTGGTGGCGGGTCAGCTCCTCCGCTTCGCTGCGGAGCTGAGGGGGTATGGAAGGTGGGGCCTTCGGCCCTTGGTGAGTGGGGGTGGGGGCCGGGCTTCGCCCGGGCTGTCTGGGGTGGCGGGTGAAGGCGCTTCGCGCCTTGGGGGGTGGGATGGTGATAGGTGGTCATGGGGTGGGGTCACTCGTTGGGATGGTGGAGAGGGCGGGCTTCGCCCGTTCTCGTGCATCAAAGTTGGCTATCCGCTAGACTCTGGGATGGCAACAGGGTTATGGGGAGATTCTGGAGGCCACAGAACTTCCCGGAACCGGCACCTCGAAACGCTCTCGTAGACAGCTCTGGAAACCGGACTGCAACGCTGAGGGGAACACGATGGACGACGGCACGAACGGAATTGAACCCACGCGGACACTCAGTGACCAGGAGCAGTGGAAGGCCGTGGCCCGTGAGGTCCTGCGTGCCTTCGACACGGTGGTGACGCCCGCCCTGCGCGGCATCGCTCCCATCGAGCGCAGCCCCTTGGCCACCGCGCACGTCCGGCACGGCCGCGAGCTCCTGGAGCCGATTGTCCAGCGATACATCGCCGGGGCCCGGACCCGGCAAGGCCGCGCCTGGCGCCGCCTCCGTGCGCTCCGTGGCCCATACGTCGCGGCGCTCGGCCGCGGCAACCACGAGCAGTTGCCATGGCCAGCCCTGTTCTCCCGTGGGCAACTGCCGCTGCTCGACCGCTTCACTGGCGACCGCCGTGCCCTCGATCTCTGACGACACGAGAGGCCAACCGCCCGCCATGACCGCCGACACCACCACCGCTCATGGAATGCCGAACCCAGTCCGAAAGGCTGGTACTGGCTTTTCGGGAACGTCACATGAATTCCGGGAAAGGGGAATTATCAATATGGCGAAGAAATTGCGCCCGCACCAGGAAGAGGCGTGCGACGCGGCAGTACGACTTCTGACGTTGCCCGCGTCGGGTCTGGTGCCGCCGGAGGGGCTGCGGTGCCAGATCCGGGCCGCGACGGGCTCGGGCAAGTCACTGACGGCCGTTCACGTCGCCTCGCGGCTCCACGCCGAGCGGACGCTGGTGATCGTGCCCTCGCTGCCGCTGCTGGAGCAGACGGTCGAGGTCTGGCAGCGGGAGGGGCACGGCGGCCGGATGGTCGGGCTCTGCTCGCTGGTGGGCAACGAGCAGCCTGTGGGCCTGCGGTGCACCACCGATCCGGCGGAGCTGGTGAAGTGGACGGCCGGGCCTGGGCGGGTGACGGTGTTCGCCACTTACGCGAGCCTGGGTCTGGGGCACCTGGAGAAGGCCCACCATCTGGGGCTGCCGGCCTTCTCGCTCGCGGTCGTGGACGAGGCGCACCGGGTCAGTGGTCAGGCTGGGCGGCCGTGGGCGGCGATCCTGGACAACACCCGGATCCCATGTGACCGCCGGCTGTTCATGACGGCCACCCCTAGGTTGTGGGCGGTCAAGGACAGCGACCGGGAGCGGGCGGAGGCGGCCGGGATCGAGGCAGCCGAGCTGATCGCGAGCATGGACGACGAGGCGTTGTTCGGGCCCGTCGCCCACGACTACCCGCTCGGGACCGCGATCTCGGACGGGGTGATCGCCCCGTACCGGATCCTGTGCGTGGACGTCTCCGACCCGGTCCTCCAGGGCCTGGAGCAGCAGGGTGCGAGTGACCGGTCGGTGGAGTACCGGGGAGCCCGGCTGGCGGCCTTGCAGACCGCGCTGCTGACCGCCTGTTCGGAGTGGGACCTGTCGCGGGTGCTGTCCTTCCACCACATGGTGGCCGAGGCGCGGGCACTGAGTGTCGGTCTGCCGGATGTGGCGCGGGTGCTGTGGGAGCAGGACCCGGCGCTGCACCCGGACCCGGCGCTGATCGGTACGACGTGGCTGGAGGCCGAGCACACCTCCGCCCAGCGCCGAGCGGTCCTGGGCACGTTCGCCTCCCTGGTCAAGGACAACGGGTGGCGGCTGCTGCGGTACATCCTCGCCTCGGTCAAGGTGCTCTCCGAAGGCGTGGACACCTTCGACTGCGACGCCGTCTACTTCGCCGACGTGCGCGGCTCCATGGTCGACCTGGTCCAAGCCATCGGCCGGGCCCTGCGGATGAAGCCGGGCAGCGGCAAGGTCGCCACCATCGTGGTGCCCGTCCTGCTCGGTGCCGGCGAGAACGGCAGCCAGCTGCTGACCTCCCGGGCCTACGACGGCCTGTCCAAGCTGCTGATGGCGCTGCGCGCACACGACGCGGCCGCCGTCGAGCGCCTGGCCATGCCCCAGTCCGAGACCCGCCCGGCGCGCGAGCCGAAGCACGCCGGGGAACCGGACGCGCTCCGGTCCGCCGGCGAGGAGGCGCAGTTGCTCCAGTTCTCCACTCAGCGCGACCCGGCGGTGATCGCGGCGTTCGTGCGGACCCGGGTGCTGGAGCCGGAGCGGGAGGAGTTCCGGCGGGGCCTGGAGGAGTTGCTCGCCTACCGGGAGAAGTTCGGCGACGTGAAGGTGCCCTACGCCTACCGGGCGCCGTCCAGGCACCGGCTGGGCGTGTGGGTGGCCGACCAGCGCCGCTACAAGGCCGCCGACGTCCTCGACGCCGAGCGCGTCAAGGAGCTGGACGCGCTGGGCATGATCTGGTCGGCGTTCGACACCGCCTTCACCGACAACCTGACCGCGGTGGCCGGGTACGCGGCCGAACACGGCCACGCCTGCCCCCCGAACGAGGCGGTCTGGGGCGGGCGCCCGGTCGGAACCATCATGAAGAACCTGCGCACCGCCCAACGCCGCACCGAAGCCCTCCAGCGCAGGGCCGAGGCCGGCGAGCAGGGCCTCGACTGGACCGGGGCACTGACCGCCGACCGCAAGGCCGCCCTGGACGCGATCGACCCGGCGTGGTGCCCGGCCTGGTCGGTGGAGTGGCAGCGGTGCTTCGCCCTGGCCTGGCGGCACATCAAGGACGGCGGCACGCTCGCCGGGGCCGAGCCGGGAAGCGTCGTCGTCCAGGGCGAGGACCTGGCCGGGTGGGGCCGCGCCCAACAGAACGGCTGGGACAAGCTCGCCCCCGCCCAGCAGTGGGCGCTGGAGCACGTCCTCGGAATCGGGCCGCTGCCCGCCGAGCAGAAGCCGGCGGGGAAGGTGAGCCACGCGGAGAAAGAGGCTCGGAACCTCGCCGCTGCCACCCAGTACCGCGAGCGCGAGGGGCACCTGAACGTCCCCCGCAAGCACAAGGAGCCCCTGGTCCTGGACGACGGCACCGACGACGGCACCGACGACGGCACCACCGTGCAGATCAGCCTGGGCCTGTTCATCGCCAACAGCCGCAGCAGGCGCGCCGACATCCCCGCCGAACGCGCCGCCCGGCTCACCGAACTCGGGATGCGCTGGGAGTAGCCGGACGCCGACGCGAGCCGGGGCCGGGCCGCCACGGGTGCAACACGGCCCGGCTGCCCTCCGGAGAGACAAAAGCCCAGTTCAGGGGTGCAACGCGGAGCCCGCGTTGCACCCCGTGTTGCACCCCGTGTTGCAGTCGGCTGACCTGTGACAGCGAAGTTGGGACGGTTGTCATCGAAGTCGGGACAACTGCTGTTTGCGTCAGCGAATCAGGGAAGCAGCTCAGTTTGTGACGCTGAAGTTGGAAAGTGTCGGGGTACGGACTCGGCTGCTCAGCCAGATGCAGCCTCACGTGCCCAGGCCGTCGCGGGCCTGCTCCCTTGTATCTCCGCAGGGGTGGTCCAGGAGACTGTGAGCCATGGATTCGATTGCTCATGGTGTGCGGGAGTCGTGGGAGCGGATTGGCACGTGGCTCAATGCTCACGTCCGACCAGCCTCCGCCTGGCTGGCTTCGGACGTGGCGAGTCTCGACGCGGTCGAGCAGGAGCTGGGACTGGTACTGTCCGAGGATTTGCGGACCTGGTGGGGGCTGATGGGCGTCAGCGCCGACTTCTGGCTTCCGGGGTCGTTCGCGCCGGTGGGTCTGGAGGAGGCGTGGGAGACACGAGAGATATGGCTGTTGGTCGCCGAGCAGGAAGGTCTGGGGCTTACCGAAAAGGGTGAGGCTGAAGCGGGGTTCCTGACTGAGTTCATGCCGATCGCGATGAGCCCTGACGGTGACGGCCTGGTCGTCGATCTGCGGTCCGGCGAGTGGCAGGGCGCCGTCTTCTACTGGGACCACGAACGCTGGGGCCTTGGAGTGCCGTTGTGGGAGAGCGTGGGCTCGATGCTCGTGGACATCGCTGATGCACTCGAGTCAGGTACCCCGACGTTGATGTGGCACGCGGATCTTGGTGGCCCCGAGAATCCTGTCGTTGCGACAGTGGACGATTCCCGCGAACTGGGATGGAAACCCGCATGGATCTGACCCACACTTCCCCCACCGACGAGACAAATCTGTCCCAACTTCTGTGTCACAAAGTAGCGTTGTCCCATCTTCGGTGACAACCGCCCCGACTTCGCTGTCACAGGTCATCGGCAGCCGGGATGCGCAGGAAAGCTGACGCTGACCGTGACATCGAAGATGGACCGACGGCGTTTTATGTCAATGAAGTTGGGCCGAGAGCGGGTGTGGCGGATCAGCGCTCCTTGTTGCGTGGTGGATCCCCGCTTTCCGTGACTGGGGATCCACCACGCAGGTGGGGGTCACGTCTCCGGACCTCGATTCGTCGCCGTGAACCGCCGTCACCGCGGCCGCAGGTTCAGGACGAGGTCGCGCGGCAGACCATGGGTGTCGTGGAGGTAGTGGAAGTCCTCCTCGCTCAACGGGCCTCGGAATCGGGGGCGGGCCAGTACCTGCCGGCCGCGCTCCAGGAGCCGACTGAAACGGCGTTCCTCCTCGAGCAGCACCCGGCGCACGACGTCCGGGTCTCCGTCCTGGCGGAAGTGGTCCAGGGTGTGCTGGATCAGCTCGTCCGGCAGGTCTCCGAGGCCGCGCCACGAATCGTCCCGCCGCAGCACGGTAAGCACCCGACGTACCAGCCGGCGCAGCACGTAGCCGCGGCCGGTGTTGGCCGGGCGCACCCCGTCGCCGATCACCACGATGGCCGAGCGCAGGTGGTCGCAGACCAGCCGCAGCGGCGGTTCGTCCAGCTGCCACAAGGTCGGCACGATCCGGCGCCAGGGGTCGAAGACGTCGCACTCGAACACCGACCGCCAGCCCTGCAGCAGTGAGGCCAGCCGTTCCAGGCCGAGTCCGGTGTCGACGTTGCGCTGCGGGAGCGGCACGAGTGAACCGTCGACGAGCCGTCGATGCCGCATCATCACGTGGTTCCACACCTCCACCCAGCGGTCGTCACCGGTCGGCGTCGACTCCGGCGGGGTGTCGCCGGTCCACAGGAAGATCTCCGAGTCGGGGCCGCACGGGCCGGTCGGTCCGTTGGACCACCAGTTGTCCTCGACGGTGAGCTCGACCGGCACCCCGCGCTCCTGCCACAGCTCCAGCGAAGCGGTGTCGGGGCCGGTCTGGTTGTCGCCGCCGAAGACCGTGGCATGGAGCAGCCCCGGATCGATGCCGAACCCCTCGGTGAGCAGGCCATGACCCCAGTCGAGGCTCAGTGGGCCCTCGTAGTCGCCGAGCGACCAGGTGCCGAGCATCTCGAAGACGGTCAGATGGGTGTTGTCGCCGACCTCCTCGAGGTCCGTGGTGCGCAGACAGCGCTGCACATTGACCAACCGCCTGCCGAGGGGGTGTGGGTGCCCCTCCAGATACGGGGTGAGCGGGTGCATGCCGGAGGTGGTGAACAGCACCGGGTCGCCGGGCGGCGGCAGCAGGGTCGAGCCGGTGATCCGGCGGTGGCCGCGCTCCTCGAAGTACTCGACGAACGTGCGGACGATCTGGTCGGTGTTCATGGGGTGGCTCCTTCGCGTGTGCAGCGGGGAGGCACCGGACAACGGGTCCGCACGATCATCGGAACCGGGGCGGGAACGCCATGGAACCACCGGCAGACCGTTTCCGGTCGCCGGTGGAAGTAGGGAGTACGTCAGGCGGCGGCAACCGGCGAGCTGGTCGCTCGCGCGGTCGCGGTAATGCTTCGGCCTGTGACGTTCATAGCGCCGAGGGTAACGCGCCCGGTGCCCCCGGGGCACACGATTTACCGCTTGGACGTCCTGGCAAAACCCGCCAACTGACGCCCGGGGCGGACAGCCGGCCTGGGCTCACTCCACGCCGACAGACTCGCTCAGCTCCTCTGACCTGGGGCGATCCAACTTCGCTGTCACGAACTGCCGTCGGTCCGACTTCGATGACAACTGGTCCAACTTCGTTGTCACAGGTCAGTCCTTCACCGGGTAGAGCTTGGCGTGCAGCACCCGCTCCTCCTACCACGGATCGTCCGGGGCGGAGACCAGCGCAGCGAGCTGTTCGCGCTTGGTCGGGGCGGGCAGCACCAGCGGGCCCAGGTTCTTCGCGGCGCGGGCCTGCGCGCACTTCGGGCACTCCAGCCGGTCGGGGCCGGCCTTCTCCCGCAGCTCCAGGTTCGAGCCTTCCTTGCCGCCGATCGAGCCCCGGCACGTCCAGCACGGGCGCAGCTGCGCGTTCGCGGCCCGGGCTGCTTCCAACTGCTCTTCGGCTTCCCGTTCCAGCCGCTCGTTGCGGTCGTGGTGGCAGGTCCAGCAGCGGCCGCCGGGTCGGCGGGTCCACTGGCCGTGGAGCCCGTATTCGTAGGTGCTCTCCTCTTCGGGGAGGTCGCCGCAGTCCACGCAGGCCAGGGAGTCCATCAGCTCCTGGTGGGCCTGGTGCTCTTCGCGCTCGCGGGCGACCTGGCGCAGGTCGTAGGCGGCGCGGTTGTTCGGGTTCTCCAGCGCCTCGATGGGGGAGTGCCGTCCTGGGCGGCCGTAGCGCCACCACACCGGTCCGAGTGGCCCGTGCTCGGCCAGCAGCTCCAGCGTGGTCGCGATGACCGGTACGGCGCCGTCGTACTCGCGCCAGCCGTCCTCGTTGTAGTCGCGGACCTCCCTGCGCCAGCGGCCGCGACAGCACTCCGCCGACAGGTCCCCGACCGCCTCCTGCCGGTTGGCCAGCGCCACCGGACCGGTTCGCCGAAGGCTTCTTTGCAGATCGCAGATGGGCCGTCACCGGTGCTGCGGTGACGGCCCATCGCGGGTGATGCTCATACGGTCGGGCCGACCAGACCTGTCAGGGCCCGGTGTGCGCGTCGGGTGGTGCGCTCGGCGCGGCTCTTGAGCCGGAGAGCGCGCGCGAGGCGGTGCTTCTCGGCCTCCCGCAGACGCTCGTCGATCGTCGCCCGCGCCACCTCGAGGTGGTAGTTCATGGTGCTCTCCCTGTCCGCGGGTGATCCGTCGGCGTCACCGCGATGCCGACCCTTCGGACCACCTCTGCGCTTCAGAGGCTACACCCAAATACGAGACAAGGCCTTGTATTTAACGTTCTGTTCAGAAAATTGCCTTCTGATCGAAGGCTTTGATATCGATTGGCTCCCAGGTTCCGCGTCTCGGCGATTCGGTCAGCCAGCCGCACACGCGGCGCGGTGTAGGCGTCCGTCAGCTCAAATGCGGCGTGGGCGAGAACCGCCTCAGGACAGCCGCGCGCGGCCTAGTACCAATGCCGGTGACTTTAGGTTGCTCCTGGCTGGGTGATGGTGACTGTCGCCGGTTCTGGTTGCGGCCAGTTGCGGTGTTGGGAGCGTTTGAGGG
>NZ_JBWKER010000112.1:0-7801 GCF_056435345.1 Kitasatospora sp. NPDC043950 | reverse complement strand
CACCTTCGTCGAACAACGCGGCGGCCTCCAGCCGCACCGCCTCTCGACACTGACGTGCCTTCGCCGTCAGCCCGCCCCCATCCGCATAGCGCATACCAAGGGCATAGCGCGCAAATGACTGCCAGTCAGCTACACAAACAGGCCAATCACCTTGAAGCGCCGAGGGCAGTAAGGACGCCACTCAGGCCAACCAGGCCGCGGACGAAGCGTGGGGAATCGCCGCAGAGAAGGGGCGCCAGGAGCGCGATGCCGAGCTGAAGGCTGAGGAAGAGGGGATCCAGGCCGAGGCCAAGAAGGTCGAGGAGGAGTTCAAGAAGGAACTCGAACTGCAGATCCGCTATGCCGTGATGGAGGAGGAGCGACAGGAGCGGATGGATGAGGAGCGGAGAAAGCGAATCATCGGCTGCACCAAGATGCCGAACCTCTCCGTGTGCTCGCCGAGGAAGAAGGGCGTCTTCGGATACGCCCCGCTGGACGACATGGCCGAGGTCGGTAGGGTCATCGATCCCTATGCGCAGGAATCCGTCAGGATCGTCAAGGCCATTCTGGGCGTTGACACCGCAGAGGAATGCATCAAGCAGAAGAGCGTCAGCGCCTGTGCGGAAACCGCCATCGGATTCTTCCCTGGCGGCAAGTTCGCGCAAATCGCCAAGAAGTCCAAATCCATTGTGGAGATAGCCCAGGATGCGCGGCGATTCAGGAGAGTAGAGGACAACGTTGCTGACGGGCGACGCCTGCAGGCCAAACTCGCCGCAGAGGAGCTTGCAGGGGCTAATGGGCACGCATTCGATAAGCACGTCATAACCCAGGGGGAGTTTCCAGGCATCCGAACGCGCGAGCAGTTCGCCGAGATGATCGAGGAAGTAATTCTCAACGGTGAACGGAGAATCGGCGCCGGCGGAAGGAGTGCGTACTGGCGAAATGGTGTGATTGTAATCTGTAACCCCAATGCCCGAGACGGTGGTACCGTATTCGCACCCAAGGAGGGTTACGGATATTTCCTCAAGAACTTCAAGTCTGAATAGGAGAAAAATTTAATGGAGGTGGAAGACTGTGGAGCGGAGATCATGGTCACGATGGCGCGGGAAGAATTCTTTCTCGTCGTTTCGCTCATGAGTGAAGCGCTTGAGACTGGCGATGAACGGGACTTCGAGACGCGCGTAGGCGCGTCGATGGATGATGTGCGGGCCCTCCTGCAAACCTTGCCGGATCTTCCGTTTAGTGGCGGACACTAGTCCACACGTGAGCATGGATTTAAAAATCCGCTCGAACGACGCGGTTTCTGGAACCCGTTACAATACGCAGTTGGTTTGACCAGGCCGCAATAATTTACGCAGGCGCCCGGCTGGCACCCAGCCGGGCGCCTGCAGTCCGGTGCTCGCCACTTCGGTGGCGGCGAGCACCGTAGGGAAGCCCACGGTCCTCACCACTTCTCTCCCCGAGCCCGGTCCTTACGGTCACGATCCGACAATGCGTGTTCTAACCAGTGCTTGGGTTCTAACGGTTGTCGCAACACCCCAGCCCGGGGGATGAGATGGGCTTCAAGATCCGCGGGGAGCGGAAGCCACAGGGGCCCCGGAAGCTCCGTGCGGAGCGGGAGGAATACTTCCGGCTCGTGCGACAGGGCTACGGCAACAAGGAGGCGTGACGGCGCGCCAGATCCACTCCGGGCAGCAGCGATGAGTTCCCGAACGGCACATGGTCGGCGGGATCGTCGCCGCCGCGGTCGCCAAGGTCCCGGCGTCGGTGAAAGCGACTCGCGCAGAGGGTCCCGGCTGATGCAGACTGGTGCACCTAAAAGTCCTACTGGAACGCTAAGTTGACAACCCAGTAGGCGGGCCACGGTTCTGCCTGGTGGTCACGCCATCCCCGGCGCCGTTGGGCCTCAGGGCGATCCCCAGGGCCGTTGCAAAGTCCGGTGATCTTGTGAGTGTGCCTGGTCAGGCGATGCTGAGGAGGTCGAGCGGGCGGGTGAAGGGCTCGTAGGAGGCGTGTCGGAGGCCCGCGGCAATGTTGTGATGCCCGTGCTGCCGCAGCGTGTTGATCGCCAGGTTGCGGGGGGTTGCCATGTTCTCGGGGCCGTGGCAGGTGCGGATTTTCGAGGCGTCCTCGGCGAAGGTGGTGTCGCGGACGAAGTGCAGCCGGTTCTTGATGATCCACTGCGATCTGGCGAGCTGGCCGAGCCTTTGAGGCGAGGCCTGTTGCGAGGTCAGGTCGGTGATCGCGTAGATGGTCTGGCGGCTGACGGTGCCGGTCTTGAGGCCGGTGCGGTAGCGCAGGATGCGTGCGGCCTGGACGGCGTGGGGGAAGTCCAGGCCCAGGTCGGTGACGGTGAGGGCTCTGGTTACGCGGGTCTCCTTGCGGCCGTGGCCGGTCTCGCGGTCGTAGCGGTGCGCGGTGACCTCCTTCCACGGCAACGTCCGCAGCCTGCGATGTAGTTCGGGCTGGTTGCCCTTGACCACCAGCACGTAGTGGGCCTTCTTCTCCTCGACCAGGAAGCGCACGTGGCCGCGCTGGGTGTGCAAGGCATCGGCCGTGACCGTGACCCCGGTCAGGTCGTAGGGCTCCAGCAGCGCAACGAAGCAGGTGATCTCGTTGGTCTTGTCGGACACTCGCAGCTGGGTGACGGTCCGGCCGTCGCCGGTCATCGCGGCCAGCAGGTGAGCGGCGGGCGAGGTGCCGTGCCGGGAGCCGCGGGCGGCCTTGCCGTCCACGGCGATCGAGTCCGAGCCGGCCGGATCGGCGCCAGTAAGGTCGGCCAATCCGCCGGGACAAACGAGGCCGATGATTCGCCGGATCGTGGCGGCGCTCGGTGCGACGCGCACGCCCAGCGCGCCCACGACCCGGGCCCCCAGCCGGACCAGGGTGTGCTGCGGAGCGTTCGCGGACCACTGGCCGATGGCCGCGTACGAGCGCGCGCCGGCGACCACCGCCGAGGCGGCGACCAGCAGCACCGCCACGAACGGGTGACGCCCCCCTCGACGCAGACGCGGATCGGGCAGCAACCGGAACCGCTCCACCAGCGACAATCCCGCCACACTGTTCAGAGCGGGCGACTTGATCAGGCAGACGGTGGCAGACTGGCGGCACATCGAAGCTCCGGTGGTTCAGGGCGACTTGGGAAGGTCACCCCGTTCAACCGGAGCTTTGATGTGTTCGTGGCGGGTCGACCCGGTTCTAGCTCAGTTTGTGCCGTGTGATGACGCGCGGTGATCAGTGGCCGGTCTGAAGGCACTGCACGTCCCCGAGTCAGAACGGCGGATCTTCGGTGTAGCCGCCTGTCCAGGAAGCTCGTTCGGCCACGAGACAGGCGTGGCGTTCGCGGGCCGCGATGTCATCCGCGTTCTCCAGATCGCCAGTGTCGTGTCCCCATGCCTTCAGTGCGTCCAGGGCGCGGTCTCGGTTGTAGCGGTCAGTGCTGGTGGCCAGCAGACGGTGGGCGTGGTCGACCAGCACGCCCCGGTGCGAAGCGAGGAGGGGGCGCTCTGCGAGGGGGATGGCGGTGAGCAGGGCCGCGTCGCGTACGTCGGCGTGATCGTGGTCGAGGAGAGGATGAACAGCGGAGAAGAGCGCCGGGCGCAGATCCCGAAACGCGCGCATCTCCCCATACTCGTCGAGGAACCGCTCGCCGAAGTGGCGTTCGCCGATGGCGACGCACTCGTCGTCAGCGTCATAGGCGGTGTCGCTGAGCCAACCAAGCCGCCTGACGAGGGTTGGGCGACGTGGTGGCATGTCGGGAGCAATGCTCAAGACCTGTGGATCAACCCCGGGCGGGACGCGGAGGGCATACCTTCCCGAATGATCCTGTGATGGTCACCGAGTAGGCCCGCGTTGCAGCGCAGGTCGGGAAGGCACGCCCGTGCTCAGCGTAGTGAATGCCGATGGTTCGACGGAGTCCGGCTCCCTGATCGACGAGATCGTCCGCGAGGGCGCCCGGCGCATGCTCGCTGCCGCGCTGGAAGCAGAAGTCAACCAGTACATAGCCGAGTTGGCGGCGGAGAAGGACGAGTGTGGGCGGCGCCTGGTGGTCCGCAACGGCCACCACCGGCCGCGGTCGGTGGTCACCGCGGCCGGGCCGGTCGAGGTCAGGGCCCCGCGGATCAACGACCGGCGCGTGGACGAGACGACTGGAGAGCGCAAGCGGTTCTCCTCGAAGATCCTGGCGCTGTGGTGCCGCAAGTCGCCGAAGATCTCCGAGGTGCTGCCCCTGCTCTACCTGCACGGCCTGTCGTCCGGGGACTTCGTGCCCGCTCTGGAGCAGTTCCTCGGTGGCACCCCCGGCCTGTCGCCGGCCACCGTGACCCGGCTGACCAAGCAGTGGAGCGACGACCACGCTGCCTTCCAGACCCGGGACCTGTCCGACCGGGACTACGTCTACGTGTGGGCCGACGGTGTGCACCCCAAGGTCCGCCTCGGCCAGGCCCACTCGTGCGTCCTGGTCCTGCTCGGCGTCCGCCTGGACGGCACCAAGGAGCTCATCGCTCTCGCCGAGGGCCTGCGAGAATCGACCGAGTCGTGGGCCGACCTGTTGCGTGACTGCCGCTGCCGCGGGATGCGTGACCCCGAGCTGGTGGTTGGGGACGGCGCCATGGGCCTGTGGCGTGCGCTCGCCGAGGTGTTCCCGGCCGCACGGCACCAAAGGTGCTGGGTTCACAAAAGCCGTAACGTCACGAACTGCCTGCCCAAGTCCGCACAGCCTGGCGCGACGAAGGCGATGCAGGAGATCTACAACGCCGAGGACCGTGGCCATGCCGAGCGGGCGATCGAGGCCTTCATACGCGCCTACGGCGCCAAGTTCCCCAAGGCGGTCGCGAAGATCACCGACGATCGGGACGAGCTGCTCGCCTTCTACGACTTCCCGGCCGAGCACTGGATCCACCTGCGGACCACGAACCCCATCGAGTCGACCTTCTCCACGGTCAAACTCCGCACCAAGGTCACACGAGGCGCCGGCAGCCCGGCCGCTGCCCTGGCGATGGTGTTCAAGCTCGTCGGTCCGCCCAGGCGCGATGGCGCGCGATCACCGGCGCCCACCTGGTGCCGCTGGTCCGCGCCGGCGCCCGCTTCGAAAACGGCGTCCTGGTCGAGCGGCCCGAGGTGGCAGCATGAACGACATGTTCGAGGCACTCGAAGCTCTGACCGACCGCGATCCGGATCGTCGGGACGTCGCCGCCGACGTCCTCGGGGACCTCCTGCGCGGCACCGCACTCGACGCGGACTCCGCTCGCCTGGTCGTCGGACGTCTGGTCAGCGTGGCCGTCAACGAACCGGTGACCAAGGTGCGCGAGTCCGCCCTGAACTCGACCAGCGAGGCGTTCGACCACTACCGCCTGCCTCTGGCCCTCGTCGAACCACTGACCGCAGCCATGCCGACGATGGAACGCCAACTCCTCATCCACACGCTCTACATCCTCGGGGCCACCCACGACCCGCAGGCCCGGCCGCTAATCGAGCCCTTCCTCCATCACCCCGACCCAGAGGTTCGCGAGGAGGCTCGGCTCGCAGCAGCCGAGCTCACCGCTGTCGAGCAGAAGGGCCTCACCCACAACTCTTGACTATTGCTCCGCCCTCGCGGCGTAGCACCGTCATCAGCTTGCGGAAGTCCTGCGGGCTCAGCCCGGTCAACGGGGCTATTCAGGACGGCTCCGACGCCGTGATCACACCAGCCATAACGGGATCATGGCATCGAGCCTATGGCTCGAATGCGGAGGTCACCAGACCAGCTCTCGCAACGGACGCTTCCTGATGCGAAGTCCAACTCAAGGCCCATCCGCCCAGTCAGCGGCTCCCACTCCTCTCGGACTCCGAGCACGACTTCCCCAACGCGGCTCGCCAGCGGGGTCTCCTCGTCAACGGGTCGCACGTCGATCCTGCCCCAGTCGCCCATGTCGTAGCCCTCGTACGGCTCGGACGCCTCAACCACAAGGCACCAGTCCGTTCCGCTCATGATGTGGGTGGACACCCCCTGGTCATCGATGAGCCACAGATCGACCGGGGTGTCAGATTCTCGTCCCTCATATACGTGCCAGGACGCCACAAGCCGCACCAGCCGACGACCGATCAGCGACGCGGGATCGATGTCAGGTCCGTGAGCTGGACATACGGGGTTCGAGGGCTCCATCCGGGCACCGTACCGTCCTCCTCGCCCCGGCTCACCCGCTTATACGGGACAGCCCTTAGCCTGCGCGTTTCATCCGGGGTCGCGTCCGGATCATGATCGGAAAAGCGAAAGTGCCTTCTGAGCTGCAACGATGAGGCTTGTCTAAGGTCCCAGTCGTTCCAGCAGGAAGGCACTTTCTGCGTGCACACTACCCGGTCACGGCCCAAGCTCGTCGTCAGCGCCGACGGGCAGGGGGTGGTCAATCACGCCGGCTCGCGTCTGCTCGCGGATCTGGCCGACGCCACCTCGCTGACCAGCGCCTTCAGCGATGCCCTGCACCGGTTGCGGCCGCGCGGGACCGGGCATGATCCCGGCCGCGTCGCGGTGGACCTGGCGGTGATGCTCGCCGACGGAGGCGAGGCGATCGCCGATCTGGCCGTGCTGCGCGACCAGCGCGACGTGTTCGGCCCCGTCGCCTCCACCCCGACCGCCTGGCGAGTGCTGGCCGGTATCGACGCCGCCGCCCTGAACGCACTGCGGGCAGCCAGGGCCAGGACCCGAGAGGTCGCCTGGCTGCAAGCGGACGAGACCGGCCACCCCATACCCCCATCACATGCCGGAGGGCGTGAACTACCGGGCCTGGTCCTGGATATCGACGCCACCCTGGTCACCTGCCACTCCGAGAAGGAACAGTCCGCCGCCACCTACAAACGCGGCTTCGGCTACCACCCGATGCTCTGCTTCCTGGACAACACCGGTGAGGCCCTCGCGGGCGTCCTGCGGCCGGGCAACGCCGGGGCGAACACCGCAGCCGACCACATCACCGTCCTCGACCAGGCCCTCTCGCAGATTCCCGACGCCCACCGACACGGCACCCCGGTCCTCATCCGCGCCGACAGCGCGGGCAGCGCGAAAGCCTTCCTCGCCCACCTACGCGCCCTGCGACAACGCGGGATCCAGACCACCTTCTCCGTCGGGCACGCCGTCACCGAACAGGTCCGCAAGGCCATCAGAGTCCTGCCCGGCCAGGTCTGGCATCCCGCACTGGAGCAGGACGGGGCCCTTCGTGCCGGCGCCGAGGTCGCTGAGCTGTCCGGCCTGGTCGACCTCACCGGATACCCGGACGGCACCCGCACCATCGTCCGCCGCGAGCGTCCCCATCCGGGCGCCCAGTTGTCGCTGTTCGACCAGGACGAAGGCATGCGCCACCAGGTCTTCCTCACCGATACGCCCCTCGCCGGCGGCGGTTCGATCCAGTACCTGGAGGTCCGCCACCGGGCTCACGCCCGGGTCGAGGACCACATCCGCCGCGGCAAGACCACCGGCTTCGGCCGCTTCCCCTCCCGCCACTTCGCCATCAACCAGGCCTGGCTGGAACTCTCCCTGACCGCGATCGACCTGCTGGCCTGGACGCGAACCCTGCTGCTGGACGGCGAGCTGGCCACCGCTGAGCCCAAGAAGCTCCGCTACCGCCTTCTGCACGCTGCCGCCCGGATCACGCCCGGAGCCCGCCGCCTACGCCTACGGATCGCCGCCACCTGGCCCTGGCGTCACGAACTGACTGCGGCGTTCAGCCGCCTGGTGGCACTACCCCGACCGGCCACCTTGAGGTGACCCCCGGATTGTGGACACAGGGGTTTACGCCGCGAGTGAGAGTTTAGCCGTCGTGCGTTGCTGTTGTTCGAACTCCATCGGGGAGAG
>NZ_JBWKER010000111.1:0-8000 GCF_056435345.1 Kitasatospora sp. NPDC043950 | reverse complement strand
TGCGCGAGCACGGCATCATCGGCCGCCACCTTCGCCGCCGGAAGCGGACCACCCTCCCCGATCCGGTGGCGCCGCCGGTGCCGGACCTGGTGCAGTGGGACTTCACCGCCTCCCGGCTCGACCAGCGCTGGTGCGGCGACATCACCTACATCCAGGTCGGCGGCCGGTGGCTGTTCCTGGCCTGCGTGATCGACATCTGCTCACGCCGGGTCCTGGGCTGGTCGATGGCCCCGCACGTGCGGGCCGAACTGGTCGTCAACGCCCTTGAGATGGCAGTGGCGGCCCGGGGCGGCGAGGTAGCCGGGGTGGTGTTTCACTCCGATCGCGGGTCGCAAACCGGGTTCAAGGGGTCGTTGCAACACCGCTGGTTTGGGGCGAGAGTAGCTGATCGTCGAGTGCCTCTGCGGGAGTTCTCCAGCCGAGTGTCTTCCGCGGCCGGGTGTTGAGTGCCCCAGCGATGGCTGCGAGGTCGCGAGCGGTCCAGCGGGCAAGGTCTGTGCCCTTCGGGAAGTATTGCCGCAGCAGCCCGTTCGTGTTCTCGTTCGTGCCGCGCTGCCAGGGGCTGTGCGGGTCGGCGAAGTAGACGGCGATGCCGGTGTCGGCCTTCAGCTGGGCGTGCTGGGCGAGCTCCTTCCCCCGGTCCCAAGTCAGTGATCGTCGCAACTGCTTTGGGATGTTTGCCATTTGGACTGTGAGGGCCTTACGCATCGCCTCGGCGCCGTATCCGGCCAGCGCGGGGCCGTTCTTCACCCGTGGCTCGACGCCGTAGCCTTCCATTCGCGGCAGGTGGACCAGGATCGTGAACCTGCTCGTGCGCTCCACGAGCGTGCCGATGGCGGACCGGTTCGCCCCGATGATCAGTCGGGTAGGTACGGCGCATTACTGCGCCGCACCCCCTCAGAACCGTGCAAGCAGCTGTTCACCGCACACGGCTCAAGCAAGCCCCATGGGCTCGCGGGCAGGCGAAGGTGCTGGACTCGTCAGCTCGGCGGCTCCGCTCCGCCGTTGACATTGGGTGTGGAGAAGACGGATTCGTTGATCGCCCGGCGTGCTTCCGCCCAGGAACGCGACGTACTGCTTGGAGATCGCCTTCTTGATGACGGCCCGCCATACCTCCCATTCCTGGGGGCTTCGCGGCGGGTGGTCGGCGTGCAGCAGGAGCCCTCCGCAGACCGGGCAACGACCGCGCTGAGCCTGAAGCAGGCGCACGGTCATGCCGTCGACCGGCGGAGGGGGTCCCTTGCGACGCCGCTCGGCCCAGTACGACTCCAGGGCCGGGTCGTCCGGGGACGCCCTGCCCTTGACCAACTGGTGCCGGACGATCTTCGTCCAGGAGAACTTGAGCAGGTAGGCGCCGCTGTCGCGGTCGCCGAACACCCACTGGTCCTTCCTGGCCTTGTTGAACCTGCCGAAGTACTTGCTGGAGACCCAGTGCTTCGGCTTGTTCGGGTGGCTGTGCTTGGCCCACTTGTAGGCGAGCTTCCACATGTAGTTGTCCAGCGCCGTGAAGACCTCGCTGGATACCACCATCCGGTAGTAGGCCGACCAGCCCCGCACGATGGGGTTGATCTTCTTGAGCACGGCCGCAGCGTTGGCCCCTCGCAGGGCCAGCATCTCGGCGTGCAGCCGTTCCCGGATCCGTCGTTGGGCCGCTGTGCTCGGCTTGATCAGCAGTTTGCCGTGATACCGGCGGACGTTGAACCCCAGGAAGTCGAACCCGGCCTCCGCGTGGACGATGCGTGTCTTGTCCTCGTGGAAGGCGAGCCCTCTGGGCGTCAGCCATGCGGCCAGCCGTTCCTTGACCTGTTCGGCCTGCTCACGACTGGTGCATATCGCGACAAAGTCGTCTGCGTATCGCACCAGCACGGGACTTCCGCGCTGGGCACTTCCGGCGTCTCGGCCGGCGGTGTAGTAGCGGACCCCTGCGGCTTCCTCCATCCCGTGCAGGGCCACATTGAAGAGCAACGGGCTGATCACCCCGCCCTGCGGAGTTCCCTCCTCGGTCGGGGCGAACCGACCTCGATCCACGGCCCCAGCCTTGAGCCACTGCCGGACCAGTCCCCGGGCGGGGAAGGTGCCGAGCGCGGCCAGCAGCCGGTCGTGGTCAATACGGTCGAACGCCGCCGTCAGGTCCGCGTCGAGCACCCACACACGCTGCGGGTTCTTCCCGTTCAGCGTGGAGTAGATGGCGCCGATCGCGTCGTGACAGCCGCGGCCGGGCCGGAAGCCGTACGACTTCGGCTCGAACCGCGCTTCCCACTCGGGCTCCAGTGCGCCCAGTGCCACTGCTTGAAGGCACCGGTCGACGATCACGGGAATCCCGAGGCCGCGCTTCTTCGCGGTCCCCGGTTTGGGGATGAACACCCGCTTGACGGGCTGGGGAGTCCAGGGTCGGGCCTGGTGCTGGACCCAGTTGGCCAGCGCGGCCTTGGACTGGGGAAGCAGCACAACCTTCCCGTCGACTCCCGCCGTCGCGCGTCCTGCGTTGATCTCCGTGACCCGCCGCACGCTCAGGAGCGTGTTCGAACGGGAGCGGAGCATCAGCTTCTGCAAGTTGCGGACCTTCTTGAGGTCCCCTGCCTGCGATGCCGTGAAGATTCTCTGCCGCAGACGCCGTACGTCCTCCTCGGCCCGGCGCCAGTCGATCGACGCCCAGTCCAGATTTTCGCCCTCGGGTCCGTTCACCGTCGCGGCGGCGACCAGGGCGGCCGGGACCGCTCCGCCCGCATCCGTCATGGTGTCCAACTTGCCCCTCGGTTCCGTCGTCGTTGTCCAGTGAGTCCGCACAGGCTCACCCGGCCCACGTCAGCACCCTTTCGGGTCCAGGCAGCAGCCTGTATCCGGACGGTTATGCGAGGCGATCGGCGGAGAAGCCGATCATGCTGCCCCGGGTTCCCGTTTCCTTTCGGCTTCCGGCATTGGCTTCTTGGGCCATCCTGTTCCCGCTGGGGAGTTGAGCCTTCCTCACGGTCGGCCGACCGGGCCACGACGGCCCGGACCCCAACGGGGTTTCCACGTTCCACACGAGTGAGATACGACCGGGGTGGGTGCTCTCTTTACCCCGAGGCGGCGGTGTCCACCTGGCCGGAGTGACCTCTACCGGCCAGCGCCTGCCGCTTCTCAGCGGCCAGCCATGCACCCCGCTGGTACTTTCCATCGGCGGGGCTTGGGATCACGAGGCATCAACGAGAGTTCACTTGCGTTCACCCGTCCGGTCTTCCCCTTGCCGGTAACTCCCGGATGGAACGGGAGTCCATGGGCTTTCCCCTGAGCTTCGCACCACGCCGTTACCGTCGTCGCACGTCAAGGGCGGGGACGGGTCATACGGACACGGACCCGTGACTGCACCTACGGCCTCATCAGCCGCCCCTCCAATCGGTCAGTCCACTCAAACTCGTGCAACTTCGTGTCGCACGATCGCCTTCCCAGTGGCCCGCGACGGCCCGGGTCTCGACCTCGGCGGGACGCTCGCTGATCATCACGTCGGGCGTGACGTGACCGGCCGCCTTCCTGCGGGCGCGGGAGCGAGGAACCCGCAGGGCACGCCCTGTCCGCAGGCACGTGACCAGCTCACGGTCGAGCGCGCCGCGGCCCTGGACGTAGAGGGCCTGGTAGATCGCCTCGTGCGAGATCCGCATGGATTCGTCATCGGGGTGGTCGATCGGCAGCCGTTTGGCTATCTGTTCCGGACTCCACGCCGTCGTCCAACGCCGGTCCTGACGGCGGGGCTTGTTCCGTCCCTTCCACCGCTCGGTCGTGGGACCAGACACCGTCTTGCCGTCCGGCGCCTGGATCACGCCGGCCAGCCGGTCCTGGACATACTCATGCAGCCGCTCGTCGGTCGCGAGCTTGGCCGTCTTCGGCCGGCGAGCGGCCAGCTCGGCCTTCCACTGCGCGATCGAGGCCCGGTAGTCGAGTTGCCCGCACCGAGTGGCCGCGTTGCGTCGCAGCTCACGGGAGATCGTCGACGGAGACCGCCCCAGCCTGCGGGCGATCTCCCTCACGCCGGCGTCCTGGGCCCTCAACAGGGAGATCTCCTCACGCTCGGCGAACGACAGATACCGGCCTGACAATGGGCTGAGCTGGATTGAAGGCATCCCGCCACGATCGCGGAACCACCGCGAACCGACGGGCCCGGACGCCCCGCATGCCAGCGCGGCATCCTCGCTCGTGAGCCCCTCGGCGATCTTCAACCAGAACGCGCGTTCCACGTCCCGACGCACCGGTGGCCGACCCGGCGAACGCATCGCCGGACGCCCCGTCACCTTCGTTGTCCACCCCACAGGCCGCCCCACCCGACACCTCCACGATCGAGGTGTTGCGACGACCGGTTGAACCCACCTTGGCAGCCGTGGTCGCTGTGATGGACCAGCTGGCCGGGTTCGACGGGGCGGCCGTGCAGGGCGTACTCCAGGGCGGTGAGGACGAGGTCGGCGTCGGCCCGCTCGGAGGTGTGCCAGCCCACGATCCGGCGGGAAAAGGCGTCGCGGATCGTGGCCAGCCACCACGGTCCCTCGCCGGTGGGGATCAGCGAGATGTCCGCGACCCACAGCCGGTTCGGGGCGTTCGCGGTGAAGTCCCGCTGGACCAGGTCCGGGGCGAGGTCGGCGGCAGGGTCGCGGCGGGTGAAGCCGCGGGGTCGGCGCGGGCTGACGCCCTGCAGCCCGGCCTGGCGCATCAGGCGCTCGACCCGTTTGCGGCCGACGCGGGTGCCCTCGCGTTGCAGGACGGCGTGCACACGCGGGGAGCCGTAGGTCTCGCCGGACTCCGCGTGGATGCGGCGGATGTGTTCGGTCAGCTCGGCGTCGTGGCGCTTGCGCTCGCACGGCTCGACGAGGTCACGGCGCCAGCGGTAGTAGGTGGAGGCGGGGATGTGCAGTTCCCGGAGGACGGGCTCGGCCCCGAAGCGGTCCTGGTGCTCGTCGATGAGCTTCAGTACCGTCGCCGGGTCGGGTCGAGCTCCTGGGCGAAAAAAGCCGAGGCGGCCTTGAGAATCTCGCAGGACCGGCGCAGCTCGGCGTTCTCCTTACGCAGCCGGGCGAGTTCCTCCTTCTCGGCGGTGGTCAGCCGGTCGTCGCGCTCGCCCCGGTCGGCCTCGTCCTGGCGGATCCAGTTGCGCAGGGCTTCGTGGTGAACCCCGAGGTCCCGGGCCATCTGCCGGATCACCGGCTTCGGGTCGGCGGCCCGGTACGCGGCAACAGCTCGCTGCCGCAACTCGGGCGGGTACTTCCAATGCCGCGTAGTTAAGGACTGGTTGGGCTGGTCAAGGCCACGTCCGGGTGGTTTCCCAACTCGCCGAAGGCAGTGGCGGAGATCATGAATGCGGGACCCCGGGTAGAGCCAGGAAGCCGACCAAGGTCTTCCTGCTCGAAGGGGTCCCGTTGCCTGATGATTGTGCCACTGTCGTGCTTGCTCGTACCGTCACCGTCGCGAAGGGCCTGTACGCGCCGGGACATCTGGGGGAGTTGACCCGGCAGATTCCCTTCGAACTCGTCGACGACGTCTTGGCGCGGACGGGCACCACGCAGGCCAGGCTGCGGATACTGCCCTCGCGGGTCGGCGTGTACTTCGTTCTAGCCCTGGCTCTCTTCCCGAGCCTGGGCTACCTGCGGGTATGGGACAAACTCACCGCCGGCCTAAGGCAGTTGAACCTCCTTTGCCCTTCGGAGAAGGCCCTGCGTGACCTGCGTCGGCGACTGGGGCCGGCCCCATTGGAGCTCTTGTTCGACAGCCTCGCCGGGCCGGTCGCCCAGCCGACGACGCCTGGCGTGCGCTACCGGAGCTGGCGGACCGTGGCCTTCGACGGCTGCAGTTCTGCCAAGGCCCCGGACCGGCCGCGCGTCTGCGACTGGCTCGGCAAGATCAAGCACCGCTACGGACAGGAGGGCTACCCCATGCTGAAACTCGTGGCCCTGTGCGAGACCGGGACGCGCGCCCTGCTTGGTGCGGTCTTCGGCCCGGTAGCCCCAGGAGAGACCGTCTACGCCGAGCAACTGCTGCCGCTGCTCGACGACAGCATGCTGCTGCTGAACGACCGAGGCTTCGACTCCGATGAGTTCCTGGCCCGCTGCGCGGCCACCGGAGCCCAGCTGCTGGTCCGCCTCGACAACCGCCGCACTCCCGCCAAGTGGGCCCATCTGTCGGATGGTTCCTACCTGACGCGGATCCGCGGGGTACGCCTGCGCGTCATCGACGCCCAGGTCACCGCGACAGTCCACGGGGGCGTCCGCATCACCGGCCACTACCGCCTGGCCACAACGCTGCTCGACCACCACCGCTACCCCGCAGCGGAGCTCGTCACCCTCTACCGTGAGCGATGGGAGATCGAATCGGCGTTCTACGCCCTGCGGCATTCTTTGGCCAGCGGGCTCGTCCTGCGCTCGCACGACCCCCTCGGGGTACAGCAGGAGGTCTGGGCCCAACTGGTTGTCTACCAGGCTCTTCGCCGGGCCATGGCCGAAGCCGCAGAGTCCGAGCCCGGCACCGACCCCGATCGGGCCGCGTTCACCGCCGCCCTCGAAGCCGCCAGAGACCAGGTCGTCGCCGCCGATGGCATCCTGCCCGACCTCACCCGCCCCCTTCAAACCGGCCGGATCGGCCGAGCGGTCCTGGATAACCGGCTGTCCGGGCGTCGGCCGTGCATCGCACCGCGCCGCGTCAAGTGCCCGGTCTCCCGCTACGCGAACCCGCCCGACCAGAGCCGTCTCCGAGCCACCGCCCGCATGACCGGGATCACGGTCACCGTCCACCAGAGCGCCGAACTCGCCCCCGAGGGACGACGGGATCGCACGCTCCAACTCATGCGCGCCGACCCCGGCCGAGCCCGGCACGCCACCGAGATCGCCAAGGAACTCGGCCTTCCCCACCATCGAAGCCTGACCGGTGAGCTCATCCGCTGGGAAAGGGAGGGAATCCTGCGCAAAGTCGCCCCCGTGACCTACATCCTGGCTCCCGAATGGGCCGTTCCCGACCGGCTGGACAACCACCCGGACGTGGTCTTGACCAGCCCAACCAGTCCTTAACTACGCGGCATTGGGATACTCCTGAGGCGCTGCCCCGAACGGAATGAGCGGACCGTCGACATCGAGGAAGAGCAGTGGAGGCTGTGCGGCAAAACCGGTCACGGCTGCACGATAGCGGCTCCTTCGAGAGCAGGAGGAGGGGCCGCGGCCTTTCATGAGTCCCACTGGTCGCAGTACTCGATATGGATCTCGCGCGCGTCGCCGAGAATGCCGTCGTTGGAGTGGAGCTCTGTGCAGAAGTACGGGTAGCTGGGATGGACGGGGACGTGGCTGGGACCGTTTCGGGCGACGTTGAGGAAGTGCCGGGCGGTTTCCCTGAACACCTTCGCGCTGCCGGTCATGAACAGGGTCTCGGCGTGGAGATGCTGGTGGAACAGGTCCCGGTTCTCCCGGTAATGCCGTGCCTCGTGGTCAATCACGGCGTCGCCTGGATGTCCCGGATCGGGCAGCGTCACGGTCTGCGGACGACCCGGGCCGAGTCGCCCGCGCACCTCCTTCCATCGTGAAGGCGCGAACTGGAGCGAGTGATGCAGCAGTACGAGATCAAGCTGACGCATGCCGTCTTCCGGCAGTTCGCGGGAGGGGGCTTGGTTGCCTCGCATCGGCAGGTGGACCAGTGAGCGCGGTGAAGAGGCAGCGAGCGTCCATAGACCGCCGATTCGCCGCGCGGCGTCTTGATCGAGGTAGGCGTCCAGGCGTCGATCGTGGTCGGTGAGCACGGCGTGGATCAATGGCTGGGCTGGTCGGATGACTTTGAACTCCACGGATCCGAGCCGTGCTTGGTGGATGGTGACGGGTAGCTTCATCGGTTCTCCGAGACACGGCGGCTGACGTCGGCGGCCCAGTCGCCGGCGGATGCCTTCTGCCACTGGACGGCGACTTGGGGGCTTCACCCTGGTTGGTAGACACGGGTTTGTGTGGTTATGCGGCGAGCGCCAGGGTAGCTGACTGCTGCTGCTCGTAGGTGACGGGGCTGAC
>NZ_JBWKER010000110.1:0-8364 GCF_056435345.1 Kitasatospora sp. NPDC043950 | reverse complement strand
CCCTTTCTCCCCCCCCCCCCCCCCCCCCCCGTCCCTCCCTCCCTCCTCCCCCCCCCCCCCCCCCCCCCCCCCCCCCCCCCCCCCCCCCCCCCCCCGGGGTCGTGCGGGGTCAGCCGTTGGTGAGCACCAGCTTGTGCTTGGTGGCCTTCTCGACCGCGTCCGGCGTGTAGGCCCAGGTCAGCAGCTTGCCCTTGAGCCAGAGGTCGGTCTGGTCGTTGTAGTTGTCGTGGAAGGCGTGGCCGGAGGCGCCGCCGACGTTGATCCACCGCGAGGAGTCGAGGTCACTCAGGTCGATCACCATCCGCATCGACGGGATCCAGTCCACCTGGTAGCCGGCCGCCGCGTTCCAGCCGGCCGCGTCGACGGCCGCCGAGCCGCCGGAGAGCCGGTACGGGCCGCGGTTGAGCAGCCGGTGGACCGCGCCGGAGGCGATCGAGGAGTCGTCGGTGCCGAGGGTCTGCTCGCGCAGGGTCAGCTTGTGCAGGCGGCCCCAGCTCCAGGTGGAGATGTCCTTGCTGAGCAGCGAGGTGAGGTCCTGCCGGGCGTCCTTCATCGCCTCCTTGAGCAGGTTGTCCAGGCCCTTCTGCTCCTTGTGCTGGGAGTCGATGTACGTCCACCAGGAGCTGTCCGGCTTGTCCAGCTGCTGCCGGACCACCTCGGTCCAGCGGTCGCCGCCGTCCGGCTGGGCCTTGCCCGGGTCGCGGGTGCCGCACTCGGTGACGATCTTGCTGGAGCTGTCCGGCCTGGTCGGGTCGTCCTGCTGGCGGACCAGCAGGCAGTTGCCCTTGGCCCGCAGGTCGGCCGGGAACTTCTGGCCGAAGGCGAGGCTGAGCAGCTGGCGCCAGACGCCGTTGTAGTAGGCGGCGGCGGCCGAGTCGGCGTCCTGGTGGTAGTTCCAGTCCTTCAGCAGGTCCTGCGCCTCGCGCACGTACGGGTCGTCGATCTGCTGCTTGAGCAGCAGCGGGACGAGCGTCTTGGCCATGATGCTGGTGTTGTCCAGCTGCATGGTCTGCATGTCGTCCGGCGAGATCTTGCCGTTGTTCTTGAGTAGGCCCTCGATCTGGTCGGTGATCTCCTTGGCCCGGGTGCCGTACTCCCAGTCCTTGGTGAGCGAGTACTTGTAGCTCGGGTCCACCACGGCCTGGTTCGCGGTGACGATGTAGCCCGCGGACGGGTCCAGGCTGTACGGCAGGGCGGTGAAGGGGATCGAGCCCTTCCACTGGTACGTGGAGTCCCAGCCCGGGGCCGGGTAGGTGCCGTCGCCCTTGCCGCGGACCGGGATGTCGCCGGGGGCCTGGTAGCCGATGTGCTTGGCGTCGGCGTAGACCAGGTTCTGCGCGGGGACGGCGAAGTCCTTGGCGGCGGCCCGGAACTCGTCCCAGTTGCGGGCCCGGTCCAGCTCGAACACCGCGTCCATGGTCTTGCCGGGGTTCAGCGCCGTCCACTGCAGGGCGACGCCGTAGCCGCCGGTGCCGCGGTCGGGGGCGGCGCTGCCGTTGGGGGCGTACTTGCCGACGTTCTGCTGCTCGGTGCTCTGGTCGGAGATGAGCGGGGCGCCGGTCTGGGTGGTGCGGACGGTGATCGTGCGGTCGTCGCCGCCGGCGACCTTGATGGTCTCCTTGCGGAGGTCGAACTTCACGTCCTTGCCGTCGACCTGGTAGGTGTCCGGGCCGGTGACCTTCTCCAGGTAGAGGTCGGTCACGTCGGCGCCGAGGTTGGTGAAGCCCCAGGCGACGTCCTTGTTGTGGCCGATGATCACGCCGGGCATGCCGGCGAAGCTGAAGCCGGAGACGTCGTACTGGCAGGCCGGCGAGCTGGTGCGGCAGTGCAGGCCCATCTGGTACCAGACCGAGGGCAGGCCGGGGCCGAGGTGCGGGTCGTTGGCCAGCAGCGGCTTGCCGGTGGTGGTGTGGGTGCCGGCGACGACCCAGGAGTTGGAGCCGATGCCCTGGCCGGGGCGGCCGAGCAGCTGCGGCATGCCGTCGATCCGGTCGGTGAGGCCCTGGAGCAGCGCCTTGGTGGTGGCCGCGCCCTGGGTGGTGGCGGTGCCGCCGCCGGACGGGGGCGAGCCGTCGGCGGGGCGGTAGTTGTCGCCGGCCACCGTGCCGGTCTTCACGATCGTGCCGTTGCGGGTGTACGGGTAGTCGGGGTACAGCTCGGCGATCTTGTCCGGACCGAAGTCCTGGGCCAGCAGCGAGCGGTCGATCTCCTCCTGGAGGTTCCCGGAGAGGTTCCAGGCCATCGCCTTGAGCCAGGCCACCGAGTCGACCGGGCTCCACTGCTCGGGCTGGTAGTCGCCGTTGACGGCGCCGAGCAGGGCGTACTCCAGAGAGGCCTTCTCGCCGCCGGGGTGCTCGGCGAGCCAGGCGTTCACGCCGTCCGCGTAGGCCTGGAGGTTCTTCTTGGTGTCGGCCGACAGCTTGGTGTCGAACTCCTTCTGCGCCACCTGCCGCCAGCCCATGGTCCGGATGAAGGCGTCGGTGTCGACCTGGCCGTCGCCGAACATCTCGGACAGCCGGCCGGCGGTGATGTGCCGCCGGACGTCCATCTCCCAGAAGCGGTCCTGCGCCTGGACGTAGCCCTGGGCGCGGAAGAGGTCCTCGTTGGTGTCGGCGTAGAGCTGCGGGATGCCGTTGGCGTCCCGCTTGACGTCGACCGGCGCGCTCATGCCCGCCACCTTGACGGTGCCGTCGACCTCCGGGAAGGACGCGCGGACCGCGGTGACCCCGCGGTAGCCGCCGTAGCCGACGCCGGCCACCAGCAGCACGACCAGCACGATCACGATCAGACGGGCGCGCCGGAACTTCTTCGAGCGGGGCATCTGGGTCCTTGCGGTCCTGACTTCGGGGCGGGCGGGCGTGTCCAGGGCCGGGGGCCGTGACAGGGCACCACATTAGGCCGAGTCGGCCGAGCGGCGTGCACGGGGGACGCTCACCGTGGGATCGGAGGAGGTCAACGAGGAGGCCCGGAAGCGGCGGTTGGGGGCCCGAGGAGGAAAAGAAACTAAAGATATGGCAAAATGTTAGACTGAGTAACGATCCGCAACAGGAGCATTGACGCCTTCTTAACGGGTCGCGCCCTCCAGCACCACCAGACACCCCGCCCGCCCCTGCCTGCACGAGGTGCCACTGCGTGAACATCGACCACCTGAACCAGCTCCTCCTCGAGTTCTCCGTGATCCTGCTGGTCGCGGTGGTCGCCGTGCGGATATCCACCCGCTCAGGGCTACCGAGCCTGCTGATCTACCTCGGGATCGGCGTCGCCCTGGGCCAGAACGGCATCGGCGTCTCCTTCAACAACGCCGAGCTGACCCAGGTGCTCGGCTACGCGGCGCTCGTGGTGATCCTCGCCGAGGGCGGCCTCAAGACCAGCTGGCGCGAGGTCAGACCCGTGATGCCGGCCGCCACCGTGCTCGCCACCGTCGGCGTCGGGGTCAGCGTGTTCGTCACCGCGGCCGGCGCGCACTGGCTGGTCGGCCTGGACTGGCGGACCTCGATGCTGCTCGGCGCGATCGTCTCCTCCACCGACGCCGCCGCCGTCTTCTCCGTCCTGCGCATGGTCCCGCTGCCGCACCGGCTCACCGGCCTGCTGGAGGCCGAGTCCGGCTTCAACGACGCGCCCGTGGTCATCCTGGTCGTCGCCTTCGCCACCACCGGCGAGCTGGACTCCTGGTACGTCCTGGTCGGCACGATCATCGCCGAGCTGGCGATCGGCGCGGCGGTCGGCTTCGCGGTCGGCAAGCTCGGCGCGTACGGGATCAAGCACGTCGCGCTGCCCTCCTCCGGCCTGTACCCGATCGCGGTGATGGCGCTGACCGTGCTCGCCTACGCGGGCGGCGCGCTGCTGCACGGCTCCGGCTTCCTCGCCGTCTACATCTGCGCGGTGATCCTCGGCAACGCCAAGCTGCCGCACGGCCCGGCCGTCCGGGGCTTCGCCGACGGCCTGGCCTGGATCGGGCAGATCGGCATGTTCGTGCTGCTCGGCCTGCTCTGCACGCCCGAGACCATGGGCTCCGCGGTGGTCCCCGCGCTGGTGATCGGCGGCGTGCTGGTCTTCCTGGCCCGGCCGCTGTCCGTGGTGCTGACGCTGACCCCGTTCAAGGTGCCGGGCCGGGAGCAGGCGCTGCTCAGCTGGGCCGGGCTGCGCGGGGCGGTGCCCATCGTGCTGGCGACCATCCCGCTGGTGTCGGGCGCGCCGAAGGCCCAGGACGTCTTCAACATCGTCTTCATCCTGGTCGTCGTCTTCACCCTGCTCCAGGGCCCGACCCTGCCCTGGGTGGCCAAGCAGCTGCGGATCGGCGAGGGCTCGATGGGCCAGGACCTGGACATCGAGTCCGCCCCGCTGGAGAAGCTGCACGGGCACCTGCTGTCGGTCGCGCTCTCCCCCGGCTCCCGGATGTCCGGCGTGGAGGTCAGCGAGCTGCGGCTGCCCAAGGGGGCCGCCGTCACCCTGGTGGTGCGGGAGGGCAGCTCCTTCGTGCCGGACAAGGCGACGGTGCTGCGCGGCGGGGACGAGCTGCTGGTGGTCACCACCGACGAGGTCGGCGAGGCGGCCGAGCGGCGGCTGCGGGCCGTGGACAAGGGCGGCAAGCTCGCGGGGTGGCTGAACGGGCGGTGAGACCCGCCGTCGGGCGCTGAGACCCGCCGTCGGGCGCTGAGCCGGGAGGGTGGGCGGCGGGTGGCGACCGGAAGGCCGGAAGACCGGAAGGCCTCACCAGCTGTTCACCTTCGATGGGCAGGACAATTTTGGACGGGCCTTGTAGTCTGGGGATCAGCGCGACATCTACGCGCGTATATGTATGATGGTCAGATCACACCCAGCATCTGCCTGAAGCAGAGTTGGCGCGACCGTTCGGCGGCCGCGGTCCGGACCTCGGCCACCACACCGGGCCGGCCCGGTATCTACCCCGGTCGACGCGCGAGAGGACGACTCTCGGCGCCGTCGGGGCCACCCCATGCCCTGCCGCGCTACCAGGCAGCAGGAAGGACCGACCGTGACGGCCCGCCGAACGGTCGACGACCCCGCGGACAGCGCGACCCCGCGTGACACCGCCAACGCCACCCCTGCCGACGGCACCGCCGATGCCGCCGGCGCCCCCGCCCCCGTGCGGGTCGGGTACGGCGCGCTGCTGCGCACGCCCGGCGCCTGGACGTTCCTGGCACCGGCGTTCCTCGCGCGGCTGCCGTACGCGATGCTCAGCATGGGCATCCTGCTGCTCGTCAAGGACACCCACGGCTCGTACGGCACCGCGAGCACCGTCGCGGCCGTCGCCGCCGTCGCCCAGGCCCTGATCGGCCCGCAGACCGGCCGGCTCGCCGACCGGTACGGCCAGACCGCCGTCCTCGTCCCGACCGTCGTGGTGCACGCGGCCTCGGTCGGCGCGCTGATCGCGCTGTCGCTCGGCCACGCACCGGCCTGGAGCCTGTTCCTGGCCGCCGTCCCGGCCGGCGCGAGCGTTCCGCAGATCGGCGCCATGGTCCGGTCCCGCTGGATCGCCGAGTTCACCGCGGACGGCGCGTCCGCCTCGTCCGCGGCCAAGGTGGGCACCGCGTTCGCCTTCGAGTCCGTGACGGACGAGTTCACCTTCGTGATCGGCCCGATCCTGGCCACCGCCGTCGCCACCACGGTCAGCCCCTCGGCCGGGCTGATCGCCGAGGCCACGCTGACCCTCGTCGGCGGCCTGGCCTTCGCCGCCCAGCGGCGCACCGCGCCCGCCCGGGCGGTGCCCCAGCCCGGCGTGCGGCGCGCCTCCGCACTCGCCTCCCCCGGCGTCCGGCTGCTGGCCGGGGCCTTCCTCGGGGTGGGCGCCGTGTTCGGCGGCATGCAGGTCTCGGTGAACGCCTTCGCCGACTCGGTCGGGCAGCACGCCGCCGCCGGCACCGTGTACGGGATCTTCGCCGGCGGCTCGATGGTGGCCGGCGTGCTGTACGGCGTGATCGCCTGGCGGCGGGCCGTGCAGCAGCGGATGATCATGAGCTACGCCCTGCTCGTGCTGGGCTGCTCGACGCTGTGGGCGATGCCCAACCTGATCGCGCTCGCCGTCGCCGGACTGGTCTGCGGCCTGGCCATCGCGCCGACCCTGATCAGCGGCTACACCCTGGTCGAGACGCTCGTCGCGGACGGCGCCAAGACCGAGGCGTTCACCTGGCTGACCGGCGCCATCGGCCTCGGCCTGGCGGTCGGCCAGATGATCGCCGGGCAGCTGATCGACGGCCACGGGCCGTCCAGCGGGTTCCTGGTGCCGGTGGCCGGCGCCGGCCTGGGCCTGATCGCGCTGGTGTCGCTGCGGCACCTGCTGACCGCGCCGGGCCAGGTGGTCGCGGCCGCACCGGAGCGCGGCGCCGCGCCGCAGCTGGTGGGCGCGGCCAAGGGCTGAGCGGGCACGCGGTGGCGCACCGCGCGAAGCCGTGGGCGGCGCGCGGTGGGGGCGGCGCGGAGCCGCGGTGGAAGAGCGTGCGCGGCTCGGCCACGGCTCATCTCACATCGGAGTCGCTGGACTGATCCAGCGGAATGCCGCATCATTGACCATCGTTAGCACTCATCAGGCGAGAGTGCCAGGAGGAAGACAAGTGCCCACGTACCAGTACCAGTGCACCGAGTGCGGCAACGGCCTGGAGGCGGTGCAGAAGTTCACCGACGAGGCGCTGACCACGTGCCCCGACTGCCAGGGACGGCTCCGCAAGGTCTTCTCGGCCGTGGGCGTCGTGTTCAAGGGCTCGGGCTTCTACCGCACCGACAGCCGCTCGTCCTCCAGCAGCACGGTGGGCGCAGGCTCCTCCGGTAGCTCCTCGGCGTCGTCGTCCGGCTCGACCCCGGCGTCGTCCTCGACGTCATCGACGTCCTCGTCCTCCGGTTCTTCGAGCTCTTCCAGCTCCTCCAGCCCGGCTCCGGCCGCGAGCTGACCTCGGCGCCGGACGCCCAGCGCATCGACAAGGCCCGCCACCCCGCGTTCTTCGCGGGGCGGCGGGCCTTCGTCGTCCCGGTTCGCCGTCACCACTCGTCGCCCCGGTTCGTCATCCCGGGCGGGCCGGATGCACTCGTGCGGGTGTACGAATTCGTCCACAGGGCCCGAGTTGTCCACAGGCTGCGGATAAGGGCTTTCCGGGGCGGCACGCGGCGCACATCGTAGGGGTCGCCGGAGAACGACCGGTCCGCACAGGAGCGGCCCCCACGACCTCGGTGGTGACCATGACGACCATGAGCCTCTCCGTACCGCTGCCCGCACCCGCCGTACCGCCCCGGCGGGAGGTACCGCGCTTCCCGCCGATCCGGCGCGGGGCCGGCGGGTGGCACCGCTGGCGGCACGCCGTACGGCACCGGGCCGGGGTGCCCGCGCTGGTGCTGCTCGCGGTGGCCGCGGCGCTCGCGGTCGGGCCCGCGCGGGCCGGGCTGCCGGCGCCGCCGGGCGGCCCGGTGGGCCGGACGGGTTGTCAATCCGGCCCAACGGAAGATCACCCGTGACCGGGCAACGACTTCGTCGTTCACGGCGGCATGAAAGGCTTCAAGCAATTCCTGCTGCGTGGAAACGTCGTCGAATTCGCCGTCGCCGTCGTCATCGGCGCGGCCTTCACCAACATCGTCAACGCCTTCGTCAAGGGCGTCATCAATCCGATCGTCGGCGTCTTCGGAACGAAGGACCTGGCGTCCTACAGTTCCTGCCTCAAGGGCCCCTGCGAGCTGAACGCCACCGGCGAGGTCACGTCCGGGATCCTCATCCTGTGGGGATCGGTGCTCAGCGCCCTGCTGCAGTTCCTGATCACGGCGGCCGTCGTCTACTTCGTCCTGATCGTGCCCATGAACAGGCTGGCCGCCAGGCGGAAGAGCACCGCCGAGACGGCGGCGGAGGCCGAGGCCAAGGAGGTCCAACTGCTCACCGAGATCCGCGACGCGCTGATCGCCCCGCAGCGCTGAGCACCGCTCCTCAGTCCCCGTGGTGCGGCGGGCGCTGGCTCAGGTACCAGTCCAGCCCCCGCCCACCGCTCTCCCCCGCCCCGGGGCGCTCACCCCAGCCGGTGTCGGTGTCGTCCCGGGACTGCTGGTCCAGCGGGTCCCGGAAGACCAGCCGGGCCTTCGGCGCCGCCGGCCGCTCCTCCCGCCCCTGCTGCTCACCCTGTCCCTGTCCCTGCCCCTGCCCCTGCCCCGGCTCCCGCGCCTGCCCCTGCTCGCTCACCCTGCTCACTTCCGCTTCCCGTCGACTGCCGTCCGGATCGTCCCGTCCCTCCAGCCTAAGAGCCCCGCGACACACCCCGGGGCCCGGGGGGGGGGGGGGGGGGGGAAGGGGCGGGGGGGGGGAGGAGGGGGGGGGGGGGGGGGGGGGGGGGGGGGGGGGGGGGGGGGGAGGGGAGGGGTGGGGGGGGGTGGCTT
>NZ_JBWKER010000109.1:0-9510 GCF_056435345.1 Kitasatospora sp. NPDC043950 | reverse complement strand
CGCTCTCGCTGGCGATCGGCGCCGAGGCGACCTTCGTCGCCCGCACGATCGACTCGGACCGCCAGCACCTGCAGTCGGTGCTGCGGGCGGCGGCCTCGCACGAGGGCACGGCGCTGGTGGAGATCTACCAGAACTGCAACATCTTCAACGACGGCGCGTTCGAGGCCCTGAAGCAGCCCGGCACCCGGGACGAGGCGCTGATCCGGCTGGAACACGGGCAGCCGATCCGCTTCGGCGCGGACCTGGCCGGCGGCGTGTTCCGCGGCCCGGACGGCGAGCTGTTCACCGCGCCGGTGACCGCGGACAACGAGGCACGGGTCCTGGTCCACGACGCCCACGCGGCCAACCCGGCCACCGCCTTCGCGCTGTCCCGGATCGCCGACGCCGACACCCTCCACCACACCCCGATCGGCGTCCTGCGCGACGTCCACCGACCCGTCTACGACGAGCTGATGGCAGGTCAACTTGCCATTGCTTCACAACAGATGGGCACTGGCTGCCTCACCACGCTGCTCACCGGAACCGATTCCTGGACCGTCGCCTGAAGAGCAAGCACACCCGATCACCCCGGCACAGTACGAACAGACAGGACGAAGATCCATGGCAGTTCCCGGGACCCACGCCCCCATGGCCATCGCCGACATCCACCTCCCCGGTGATCCGCCGCTGGGGCGACGGGACGTAGCCGTCCTGGGATCCACCGGATCGATCGGCACCCAGGCCGTCGACGTGATCCGCCGCAACCCCGACCGCCTACGCGCCGTGGCACTGGCCGCGGGCACGCGCAACCTGCCACTGCTGGCCCAACAGGCCCTCGACCTCGGTGTCGAGACCGTGGCCACCTCCCGGCGCGAGGCCGCACCGGCCCTGCGCCTGGCCCTGAAGTCCCAGGCGAACGGACGGCGGCTGCCCCGCGTCCTGGCCGGACCTGAGGCCGCCACCCAGGTCGCGGCCATCGGCTGCCACCGCGTCCTGAACGGCATCAGCGGCTCGATCGGACTCGCCCCCACCCTGGCCGCCCTGGAATCCGGGGCACGACTCGTCCTGGCCAACAAGGAGTCCCTGATCGCCGGCGGCCCCCTCGTCCGAAGACTCGCCCGCCCCGGCCAGGTGATCCCCGTGGACTCCGAGCACTCCGCACTGCTCCAGTGCCTGCGCGGCGGCCAGCGCCGCGAGGTGCGCCGACTCATCCTGACCGCCAGCGGCGGTCCCTTCCGCGGCTACACCCGGAGCCGACTCGACCGGGTGACGGTCGACCAGGCCCTCGCCCACCCCACCTGGAACATGGGTCCGCTGGTCACCGTCAACTCCGCGACCCTCATGAACAAGGGCCTCGAAGTCATCGAGGCCCACCTCCTCTTCGACGTGCCGCTGTCGCGCATCGCCGTCGTCGTCCACCCGCAGTCCGTCGTGCACTCCATGGTCGAGTACGCCGACGGCTCCACCCTGGCCCAGGCCAGCCCGCCCGACATGCGCATCCCGCTCGCGCTCGGCCTGGGCTGGCCCGACCGGATCCGCGACGCCGCACCCGCCTGCGACTGGTCCACCGCTGCCACCTGGGAGTTCTTCCCGCTGGACACCGAGACCTTCCCCGCCGTCTCCCTCGCCCGTCAGGCAGGCGACGAAGGCGGCCTCGCCCCGGCCGTCCTCAACGCCGCGAACGAGGAATGCGTCCGTCTCTTCCTGACCGGCCGCATCCCGTTCACCGCGATCGTGGACACCGTCCGCCGCGTCCTGCACGCCACCTCCCGCCCCGTCCCCAGCGCCGCCCTCACCCTGGCGGACGTCCGCAAGGCCGATTCCTGGGCCCGCACTCAGGCCAGGGAGCTGTCGACCACATGAACACGGCCACGCCTCCAACGCCCCGTAGCGTCACCGCGACGGCACCGGGAAAGATCAACGTCCAGCTCTCCGTAGGCGCCCACCGCCCCGACGGCTATCACGCACTCACCACCGTGTTCCTCGCCGTCGCACTCCACGACACCGTCACGGCCACACTCGCCGCCACCGGGCGAACCACCGTCACCGTCATTGGCACCGACGCACAACGGGTGCCGACGGACGCCACCAACCTCGCCGCACGCGCCGCACAGCTCCTCCGCGAACACCACGGGACCGACGCCGGAGTGGCCCTGCACATCACCAAGCGGATCCCCGTCGCCGGAGGCATGGCCGGCGGCAGTGCCGACGCCGCCGCCACCCTCCTCGCCTGCAACGCCCTGTGGAACACCCGGGCTACCCCTGCCCAACTCCACGCCCTCGCCACCGAACTGGGCAGCGACGTACCCTTCGCCCTCCTGGGCCACGCCGCCCTCGGCCGGGGCCGCGGCGAGATCCTCACCGACCTGCCCGTCACCGGCCCCCTCCACTGGGTCCTCGCCCTCGCACACGGAGAACTCGCCACCCCGGCCGTCTACGCGGAACACGACCGCCTCCACACCCTGCGCACCGCCGACGCCCGCCTCAGGCCGCAACCTCCCGCCGATCCGGCCCTGCTCGCCGCGTTGAAGACCGGCGATGCCACCGCACTCGGCGCAGCGCTCGTCAACGACCTCCAACCAGCAGCCCTCTCCCTCCACCCCGCGCTGGCCGCCACCCTCCACACCGGAAGGACCGCAGGCGCCCTGGGTTCGATCGTCTCCGGCTCCGGCCCCACCTGTGCCTTCCTGGCCGCGGACGCCCACACGGCAAAGTCCGTGGCCCGCGCCCTCGCCACCTCCAAGGCCGTCCGCCGCGTCCGCACCGTCAGCGGCCCCGCCCCGGGCGCGCACATCACCACCCGCTGAGCTGGGATTCAACAGCCTCGCGGCGAAGAAAGGTGCCATCGAGGGAGTTCGCCGGGGCTTACCGGACACCCGACGGCCGCGCCCGGCCCGTCGGGTGCGCGAACCCGCACGGGCCGTGACGAGGAAACCCGCCTGGCCCGGGCACACCCGTACCGAAGCCGCCAGGCCACGGCGAGGGCCACGCACCGAACCGGCGCAGAGAAGGGCCGGCTCGCCGCGAGCGCGGGGCCGGCGCACAGCGGCCTCCGCCCATCGACCCACGCACCACACCACGATCCGCGACAGGAGTGAAGCCGCACCATGTGGAAGCAACGAGTCACCGTCACTCTTCCGACCTACGAGATACCCCTGCCGGTTCGCCCGGCCCCCTTCGAGCACATGGTGATCCGAAGCGAGGAGCCCTGGGCGAGGCAGATGGGAATCGACGACTCCACCATCGAGTCCTACCATCACGGTCTCAACAGCGGCCGTCTCACCTCACTGGAGTACCCCGCCTCAGGCCTGGAGGACTGCGAGCACCTCAACCGCTGGATGTGGTGGTACTTCTACTACGACGACCAGTTCAACGGCCCGCTCGGCCATGACCTGCCCGGCACCCGACGCACCATCGAGGCCACCCGCGAAGTCTTCCGGGGACGCCGGCCTGAGCACTCGGACCTGCGCAACTGGACGCTCTACCACCTGCGTGGCGAGCTCTTCGCCGCAATGCCGGCACCCTGGTGCGACAGCTTCATCGAGCACTGCGATCTCTGGCTCCACGGCTACCTGTGGGAGACCGGCCTGCGCATCGAGGACCGCATCCCCGGCCTCGCGGAGTTCACGTCCAATCGGCTGTGGACCTCCGGCATGAAGATGACCGTCGACCTCGTCGAGTACGCGGTCCGGGCCACGCCGCCCGAGCGGTTCATCAGGCACAAGGAGATCGATCAACTCACCACCGACCTGAGCAACATCATCGCGTGGTCCAACGAAATGAACTCGCTGGCCATGGAACCCAATTCCACCCGGTGAACAACCTGGTCTACGTCTTCTACTGGCATGAGACCCACGACATGCAGGAGGCGGTGGACCGGACCCACGCCCTGTACCAAGCCGTGTGCCGGGACGCCCTCGCCGTCCAGCACCGGCTCCCGGCCATCATGGACGAACTCCAGCTGTCCCGGTCCGAGCAGGGCATTGCCTGGCGCTGGCTGGAAGCGGCGTACCACTGCATCGGCGGTGGCCTGGCCTGGCAGCTGGAAACCGGACGCTACGACACCCCGACCGGCCCCGTCGACATCCCCGTCCCGGAGCTCAACCCGGTCCCGGAGCTCAACCCCGACCCTGCCGAAGCCTGACCAGGGAAGAAAAGGGAAGAAACTCGCCAGACTGACGACACGTCAATCATGCCAAGCCGTCCCGGAACCCATTCGACAGGTCAGCGGCCAATCCGATGGTGGCGCCCCCGACGCCGACCCGACTACGGCCTACCGCTCCCGGAAAAGGGGAACCCCCGATGACATCCGCAGTCCCCCACATCGGCCAACTGGACCCCACCCCGCCGCAGGCCCCCGGCACGTTCCCGGTCACTTCGCGGTCATCCTCGACGGCAACAGGCGACGGGCCCGCAGGCACGGCCACCCGGTCGCCTCCCTGAGCTCGCCCTGCCTCTCGGCAGATCCGGAGACGGCGATGCCTCAACCTGTTCTGTACATTCAACGGCTCTGCCCCGTCATCGGCGGGACCGAAGGCTGACTGACACGTCGGCCATCACGTGAGTGACGTCAACGGCCACCGTCATCCTTTCGAGTCCCTTTGGCGACGAACCGTGTTTCCTCGCCTGTTGCGAGGGTGAGACTCGCGAGGATCTCCACCTGGACGTGGTCGATCGAATGCCAAGGAGACAGACATGCTCGGCGACCTCACCGGCGCCCTGACCGACGCCCGCTACCGCACCTCGTTCGGGCGGGTCGCCGGCTATCTTCCGAAGGACCGCCGGGCGGTCGACGCCTGGTTGGCGGACCTCGCGGACCGGGCCCGGGACCGTAGGGAGCCGCGCAGTCCCGCGGTCGTGACCCTCAAGAAGCTGATCGAGACCGACACCGGCATCCAGGCGCTGGTATCCGAGATGCTCGAACGGCTCCCGCGCGGCCTCCAGCCGGTCCACGGCGTCGAGCACCTGTTGCAGTGCGTGGACCAGATCATCACCACCGCGTCCGAATACCGCGCCAAGCCCGAGGAACGGATCCTCTTCCCGCTGTCCGCGACGTCCTCCAGCTGCTCCCCGCCACCGGCTACCACCGCTGGCACGCACCGGTCGACGGCGTGGTCCGGCACATGGAGATCGTCCCCGGCCTGCTGTTCGGCACAGCCGGGCTCGACGGTTCGGGCCCCGCCGGCCAGGGGCCGTCGCTGGGCGGTGCGGCGGCGTCCAGCACCCGGGCCCTGGTGTTCATCGAGAGCACCGCTCCCCGCATCGGCATGGTCTGCCTCGCCGTCGTCGGCATCAGCGAGATCTCCTCCGTCACTCCCACCGTCCGCACGGACCAGGAAGTGAGGAAGGGCGACGAGCTCGGCCACTTCGGCTACGGCCGATCCTGCTGCTTCATGGCCTTCGAGCCGGATGCCGACCTTGAGCCCGCCGTCGCACCCGCCGCCGACATCGCCCCGGAAGCCGCCCCCCAGGTCGCCACCAACGCCCCCATCGCCAACGTCAGGTAGCGTCCGGGGTCGCCGGGCCGCTCGCAGCCGCCTTCAGCCGGTTCCGGTGCCGGGGCACGACGACCCGGCCCCCGGGCGGCAACGCCATCCGATGCCGCCCCCCCGGGTCGGCACACGATCATGTGGACACGCACCGTGGCCGCACGCACCGAGGAATCCCCCTTTGCAGCCTGCATCCCCCCATCACGGACGCCGTCGGCCCGCCCGGCTGACCGCCGCCCTCGCGCTCCTGACCACCCTGGCACTGACGGGCGTCCAATCGACAGGAGCCGCCGCCCGCACTCCCCATGGCGCCTCGCAGACCCGAAGCGGCGCGCTGTCCCCGCAGGAACACGCCGAGCTCCTGAAGGAGGCCACCCAAGCCGCCATCGCGACAGCGAAGGCGCTGAACCTGGACCCGCGCGAGAGCCTGCTGATCGACGACGCCACCCGGGACGCGGACGGCACGGTCCACTTCCGCTACAACCGCACCTTCGCCGCGTTGCCGGTCCTCGGCGGCGATCTGATCGTCCACCGCACCCCGCAGGGCGCCCTCACCGACACCCGCGCCCACCGGGCGCCGATCAGTGTGCCGACCCTCACGCCCACGGTTCCGGCCGTCCAGGTGATGCAGTCGCTCAATACCACGACGCTCCCGCGCCTGGTCGTCTGGTCGGCCGCCCAAACCCCCGCGTTGGCATGGGAATCCGTCCTGGACGGCACCCAGGAAGATGGCACCCCCAGCGAACGCCACATCGTGACCGACGCGACCTCGGGCACCCAGCTCTACACCTACGAGGCCGTGCACACCGGCATCGGCCAAGGCCAGTACAACGGCACGGTGCCCCTGGGCACCAAGCACAGCCTGTTCCGGTACGAGATGAACGACACCGCCCGCGGCGGCCACCGGACCTACAACCTGCACCACGCCTCCACCGGCCAGGGCGAACTGTTCACCGACCAGGACGACCGCTGGGGCAACGGCACCCAGAGCGACGACGAGACCGCGGGCGTCGACGCCCACTACGGCGCCGCCGCCACCTGGGACTACCTCCAGCAGGTGCACGGGCGCACCGGAATCCGCGGCGACGGTGTCGGCGCCTACAGCCGTGTCCACGCCAGTGACAACTACACGAACGCCTACTGGGACAACGGCTGCTTCTGCATGACCTACGGCGACGGGCCCGGCAACGCCAAACCGCTGACCGAACTGGACGTGGCCGCACACGAGATGATCCACGGCCTGACCTCCGCCACCGCCGGCCTGGAATACCAGCGCGAGTCCGGCGGACTCAACGAAGCCACCAGCGACATCCTCGCCACCGCCGTAGCCTTCCACACCGACAACCCCACCGACGTCCCCGGCTACCTCATGGGCAAACGCCTCAACCTCAACGGCAAGGGCACCCCGCTGCGCTACCTGGACCGACCCTCCCGGGACGGACGCTCCCCCGACTACTGGTACGACGGCATCGCCGACATCGACGTCCACTACTCCTCCGGCCCCGCCAACCACTTCTTCTACCTACTCGCCGAGGGCAGCGGCCCCAAGACCATCAACGGCATCGACTACGACAGCCCCACCATCGACGGCCGCACCATCACCGGCATCGGCCGCCTCGCCGCCGAACAGATCTGGTACCGGGCCCTGACCACCTACATGACCACCACCACCGACTACCACGACGCCCGCGCCGCCACCCTCCAAGCCGCCGCCGACCTCTACGGCCCCGGCAGCACCGCCTACGCAACCGTCGCCGACACCTGGTCAGCCGTCAACGTCAACAGCTGACACCAGCCCGCACACCGCACCCACGGCCAGCCGCTCAGGCGACACAGCGGTCCTGCCATCGCCCGGTCCGGGCAACGCGCCCCGGGAAGCAGCGCCGCCTCGCGCTTCCCCTGGAAACCGAGCCGTTCCACTGTGCCACGGGGCGGTTCACGCCGTGCCCCGCCCGGGCCTGGGGGGGGTGGCGGGGCACAGCGTGCGGTGCTCAGCGGTCGTCGCCGAGTTCCTGGTGCATCCGCGGCTGGTCGTCCTGCTCGTGGGTGGCATGGGGGAGCTCTACTGCCCTCGGTAGCCCGATCGGCTGACGCAACGTTGGGCCAGGGCTAGGAGCGTGGGTCTCTAACTGGGAGTGCGTGGGTGCGGATCTGGTGCCGTTTCGTGCTGCGGATCCGTAGTGCTGCAGCGCAGGCGGCGACGAAGATCATGGCGATGCCTGTGCCGGTCAGCACTTGGCGGGCCCCCAGGGCGGTGGTAAGGGGGACGAGTTCCACGGCCACGGCCGCGGGACGGGCCGCTGCCGGGTCGCCGCCGACGGCCCGGCAGGCCAGGAGCGTGAGGGCCGGGCGCAGGGCCTTGCCGTCGGTCGGGTGGTCGAGGTGGACGCGGTCGTCGGTCCACCAGCCGAAGTGCAGCCCGGCGAGGTGACGGATGTGCGCGGGCAGGCGGTTGACCTGGGTGCGGATCAACGGCCTGACGGTGTCCGCGCTGTGTGCCAGGATGCGTTCGCAGTCGCGGGGTTCGTCGGACACCGGGCCTCGCCTTCGAGTGGCAGTGCGTCAGGATCGGGCGGGAGGCGGCGGGTCCGGCCGGGCACGACGGGTCCTTGCCGGCCGCTTTCGTAAGCGTTCAGCGCGATGGTCCCTATGCCAACAGATCCACAGCTGCCCCGGTACGGCGTGCGGCCCGAACATCGGAGCACGGCCGGCTCCGGCTCGCGCCCTCGTCCCGGCCCCCACGCCTACACCCGTCGCACCACAGGTCGGTGGCCGCCGGAACCATGAGACGGGCCATCCCCTCCATGAACATCCCTGGCGGGGAAGGCATTTGGGGCCGACGGCGCGCGCCTGGGTCCGGCGCGGCCCCCGTGTCGACCGTCGCGCGGCCGACCCGGCGGCCCCGTTCCCGTCTTCGCGTTACCACCCGATCCCGCGGACTTCCCACGGGTGTCGGGGCGGCGGGAAACGGTCGCGGCCGGGGCAGCGGGCGCGTGTACGGCGCGCTCTGCGCCGGCAGCCGGAACACGATGCCTCCCGAGCCCCCCGCACGCGGGGTTGCCACCGAGGTGCGTACTGGCGTGCACTCAGAGAACTGAACGCTTTCCGTCCGAACCTTCGGCCACCGACCCGGAGGATCGCGGGCGATCAGGCCTTCTCGCGTGCTCACACCCCAGCAGTGAGGAACACCCCCTCATGAGTGAGTCCCGGCCGCGACGCGGCATCATCCGGTCCCTGCGCACCATCGTCGACGACGCCAAAGAGATCGCCGACGAACTCATCGAGCGCGCGGCGGAGCTGGAGTGCAACCTCCGTGACGCCATCATCGACCTGCTGGAGGAGAACGACCCGTTGAAGGAGAACACGGGGGGCAAGCCCTCCGATGACACCCCTTGTCGCCCTGCGGGTGGCGGGGGCGAGAGAGACGAAGGGGCGGAGCTGGCGGGCCTGCGGGCGGAACTGGCCGCCCTGCGGGAAGAGCTCGCCCGCCTGTCCAAGGCTTCGCCGACACATGACTGACCCGAAGAACCACAACGGGGTCGGCAGTGCCGGTGTGTCCGGCCCGCCGACCGACGCGGAGGTGGAACGCCAGCTGGTCCGGGCAGAGAACGGGCTGCTGGTGGACGCGCTCACCTACCGGCCGGTCTCGCTGGCCGAGCTGGCCGACGACGTGCGCAGCGGTCTCCGGTTCCGGGCCCGGGACAGCAGCGGCGGCGAGTGCACCTACCAGGTCCTCGTCCAGGCACTCCTCGCCACACTCGTGCCCGGGCCGACAGCGGGCGCAGCGGAACTGTTGTCCGCCGCCGTCCGCGACGGCCTCCCGACCGGCCGGACCACGTAGGACACCGGACAAGAGACAGACGAAACGGCACCGGGCAACCGGGGGGAAAGCCGGGGCAACGCGGCTCTCTCCTTGCTCGACGCGCTGTTCCCGGTATCGGCCCGTGCGTGGCCGCCCTGTCTCTGGAGGCTGTGTGTCCGCTCGTGCGCTCTACGTCTCGGGGGTCCTGGGGCGTCTGCTCGCCGACGAGTTGCGGCGCCC
>NZ_JBWKER010000108.1:0-10882 GCF_056435345.1 Kitasatospora sp. NPDC043950 | reverse complement strand
CCCTTACTTTTGTTGTTCTCCCCCCCCTCTTTCCCCGTCTCTCTCTCCCCCCCCCCCCCCCCCCCCCCCCCCCCCCCCCCCCCCCCCCCCCCCCCCCCCCCCCCCCCCCCCGCCCTCGTGCGTTCAGGCCCCGCCCGGTCTCGGCCCGGCTCAGCCGCCGGCGGCCAGCGGTCCGTGACCCGGCGCCGCCTGACCGTCGTCCGTCACCGGCGCGGGCAGCGGCCCCCGGGCCAGCCGCAGCAGCTCCTGCGGGGTCAGTTCGGCCAGCCGGGCGCGGCCCAGTCGCAGCACCTCCGCGGCCGTGTCCAGCAGTTCCGCCGGTTTCGCCGGGCGCTCCGGCAGCCCGGCCGCCCAGTCGCCGCCGGCCAGCCACTCGCCGACGGCGCCGCGCAGCTGCCCCGTGCCCGCCTCCCGGATCGTGAACGAGAGGTGCACCGACAGGCCCTGGTGGCCCGTCGCGGTGTGTGGTGCCCCGCGCGGCACGTACAGCACCTCGCCCGGCCCGAGCACCGAGTTGAGCGCCACCGCGCCGGGTTCGGGGGCCAGCCCCGGGCGCCAGCGCCCGTCGGCGGGGGCCTCGTGGACCGTCCACTCCTTCTTTCCCGCGAGCTGGACGACCAGCACGTCCGCGTCGTCCCGGTGCACGTCCAGCCCGCGCCGGCCGGCACCCGTCGCGAAGCAGAACGCCTCGGTCCGGCGGCCCAGTTCGACCGCGATGTCGGTGGCCAGCGCGCGCACCGGCGCGTGCCACTGGTCCAGCTGCGGCAGCAGCAGCGTGGCGCCGTCGGCCAGCAGGGCGGCGATCCGGTCAGGGTCGGCGAAGCCCTCCTCCCGGCGCCCGGCGACCACCCGGGTCGTGCAGAACTCCGCGGGCGGTACGACCGCACCCGCCCGGACCATCTCGACGTAGGGCACCCGCAGCAGTCCGCCGCGCAGCGCCTCGTCCAACTCGCCCGGCCGGGGCAGCCCCGCCGGCCAGCCCGCGGTGCGGAACACCTGCGGCCGGCGTTCTTCCAGCGCCTCGGCGAACGTCGCCGCGTCGCCCACCAATTCGGTCAGAACTCGTCCCATCGTCCATCCCTCCGTCCAGCGGCCCACCACCGGTCGACCGTCGCATAACCTACGGATGAACATCTGAGTCGGGTTCAGCGAGAATCCGCCGACCAGCCCGGGATCGGCCAGCTTCGCGCCACGGGGCGACCACCGCGATGTGCTGCGGCGGCCCGTCGCGGGCGGACGGGCCGAGGGGTGAAGCCGGCGAGCGGCGCCGGTGCCGGCTCCGGCCGGCGAGTCCCACCCCCGCAGGTCGGGCGGCCGGCGGCGGCGGGCGCGGCCCGTTCTTGCGACAGCCCGCCCGCCCTCCGGTGCGACAGGCGGCGACGCCGGGGCGCCGGCCGCCCCGCACCGCCCCGAGGGTGTCGGCGAGCCGTTCCGATCGCCTGTGACGAGCGTCACACCTCAGGTCCGGTCGGCCGGGCGGCGCTGCCCGGAAGGTCCCGGACAGCGCCGCCGGTGCGTCACGCGGTGGCCGTCAGTGCACCTCGGCGCACCCTCAGCGCGCCGTCTGCGGGACGCGCTGGCCCGGGACGGCCGGCCTGGCGGCCGTGCGGCCGGCGGCCGGGGCGGCGCCCAGGGCGGTGCCCCGGGTCTCCTCGGCCCACAGAACGCACACCAGCAGGCCGACCACGGTGGTGCCGGCCGCGATGAGCATGGTCGGACCGGTGCCCAGTCCGGACAGCGACAGCGGCAGCAGGTAGGTGCCGACGGCCGCGCCGATCCGGCTCACCGAGGTCGCCACACCCACCGCCGTCGCCCGGATCTCGGTGGGGAACAGCTCGTTGGGGTAGGTCCAGTCGAGGACGTTGGGCCCGCCGCACAGGAAGGCGTACGCGCACAGCGCCGTCAGGGCGACGGCCGCCGGGGCGGTGGGCCACACGCCCAGCAGGGCCAGCGGGACGGCCATCAGGGCGAACGACCAGATGATGACGGGGCGCCGGCCGCGGGTGTCGATCAGGCGCAGGGCCGGGTAGCAGCCGAGCAGGAAGACGAGGCTGATCAGCCCGGTGCCCAGGGTCTCCATCACGGTGCCGCCGGGCATGCCGAAGGAGGAGAGGATCTGCGGGCCGAAGGTGAGCATCGCGAACAGCGGGCCGACCTGGCAGAGGAAGAACAGGCCGCAGAACAGGGTGCGGCGCCGGTAGGGCGGGGTCATCAGCAGGCGCAGCCCGCCGGGGCGGCCGCGCTCGGCCGGGTCGGGCATCAGCTCGCGGCCGTCCACCCGTACGCCGAGGTGCTTCTCGACCACGCGCACCGCGTCGCCGACCCGCCCGTGGGCGGCCAGCCAGCGCGGGGACTCCGGCGTGCCGCGGCGGATCACCAGGAACACCACGCACAGCACCGTGGAACTCGCGAGCATCCACCGCCAACTGCCGGGCCCGGCCAGCTCCAGGAACGCGTAGCCCACCACGTAGGCGAGCACGGAGCCGGCGTACCAGGCGATGATCTGCTGACCGAGCAGCCGCCCGCGCTGTTTGGCGGGCAGCCACTCGGCGAGCAGGGAGGTGGCGATGGGGTAGTCGGCGGCCACGGCCATGCCGAGCACGAAGCGCAGCACGGCGATCGCCCACACCGTGTCGACCCAGAAGGAGAGCACCGAGCAGGCGACCATCACGAGCAGGTCGGCGGTGTACATCACCTCCCGGCCGATCCGGTCGGTCAGCACGCCGAAGAGCGCGCCGCCGACGAACATGCCCACCAGCGCGGCGGCGCCGATCAGGCTGACCTCCGCGGTGGACAGGCCGAGCTCGGGTCGCATCCCGATCAGGGCGACGCCGACGATGCTCAGGATGTAGCCGTCGAGCAGCGGCCCACCGGAGCAGGCGAGGGCCAGTCTCCGGTGGAAGGCGGTATACGGGGCGTTGTCGATGGTCTGGGACATGTGCTGGGGGTCCTCCGGAGCGTACGGCGGCGGATGGCCCGCTCACCGTGCGCCGGGTAGACGGCAGGGAAGGACGCCGTCCGGCGGACGGCGCCATCGCCCGCTCACACCGGGCGACCGTCCACGGTTGCCCGGGTGCGAGGGGGGCGCCACCGGGCCGAAGGTCGGCCGAAGTCGCGACCAAGGTCCCGAAGCGGACAGGACCTCGGACCGTGTCGCGACCCCGCCCGCCCAGTCCTGCCGGGCCCTGTCGCCGTCCGGGCGCCCGCCGGCCCGCCGGGCGTGACCCTTCTCACCCGGAGGCCCCCGAAGGCCCCGATCGTGTGACCGGGGTCACGTCGCACCGGTCGATGTCCGGGGGAATTCACCGGTCGGGCCGCTCGGGTGCTGCGAATTGATCGGCCGGCGGGGAGGGCGGGTCGGCCCGGCGGCGGGCCGGCCGTGACGAGCTCCGGCGCCGTGCCGGGAAAGGCCGGAGGCCCGGACCGCGAGCTGCGGTCCGGGCCTCCGGACAGGATCTGGGCCGGGCGTCGTTACGAGCCGGCCGTGGCCGCTTCCAGGGTGGTCGCCATGATCGGGCTGGTGAACGTGTTCGTCGCGTCGCCCGAGGAGGGGTGGTAGGAGCCCCACTTGAGGTAGTTGCGGTCGCCGTCCCAGGTGGTGCCCGTGAAGGTGCCCGAGCCGGTGGTGAAGGTCTGCTTCACGCCGTCGAACCAGAAGTCGATGGTGCCGTCGGTGCGGCCCAGGCGGATCTTCAGCGCGTACGAGTGCCACTGGCCGTTGGTGGTCGGCGCCGTCCACAGCGAGTGCGCGACGTGGTCGGTGTCCCACTCCTGGAGGCGGATGCGTCCGGTCGTCGCGTCGATCTCGATCGGGTGGTTCGCCGTGTCGGTGCTCGGCGAGCACTTGAGCTGGAAGACGTAGCGGCTGTTGGAGTCCTGGATGTCGACCTTGGACGACCAGCCGAGGTAGAAGGTGTCGCCCTCCTTCAGGTTGGGGCTGAGCGTCTCGCAGCGCTCCTCGCCCGCGGCCTGGAACGCCCGCCACACACTGCCCTTGGCGGGGTCCTTGACGACGTCGAAGTTCCCCGACGCGCACTGGACGGAGGCGAAGGAGGACGGGCCCTTGCTGGTGCTCGGGGTCCAGAGGACCTTGCCCGCCGCGGCGGCCCGGGTCGGGCCGGCGACGACGGCGGAGCTGCTCGCGGTGGCCGAGCCGCAGGAGATCGCGAGCGTGGCGAGGGCCACGGCGCCGACGGCGACCTTGCGGTGGTGCGACAGAAGGGACATGCCTCTCCCGGGGGGATGAGTGGCCGGAACGGACGCGCCCGGGCCGGCCGGCCCGGGTGCACGGAGCGATTCGACCACCTGACGGCCCGTCGGGCCAGGCGGAAGCACGGGCGGAAGTACCTTTCGGTCACTTCCGCCGGTCGGCTCCAGCCGTAGCCGTAGCCGTAGCCGTAGCCGTAGCCGTAGCCGTAGCCGTAGCCGTAGCCGTGGCCGTGGCCGAGGGCACCGCCACGGCCACGGCCACCGCCCCGCTTACGGGGTGCGCCGCTGCGCCCCGCCCGACTCGCCGTCCTCGCCGGACCCCTCGTCGTAGGAGGAGGTGCCCTCGTCCAGCAGCGGCTCCTGCGTCTTGAGGTGTGCGGGGGCCAGCGCCCGCAGCGTGTGGTAGCCGGTGATGACGACCAGGGTGCCCAGCGCGATGCCGCTGAGGCTGAAGGTGTCGGTGAACTTCAGGGTGACGTTGCCGATGCCGATGATGATGCCCGCGGCGGCCGGCACCAGGTTCAGCGGGTTGCGCAGGTCCACCTTGGACTTGATCCAGATCTGCGCGCCGAGCAGGCCGATCATGCCGTACAGGATGACGGTGATGCCGCCGAGCACCCCGCCGGGGATCGCGGCGACGACGGCGCCGAACTTCGGGCAGACGCCGAACAGCAGCGCGAAGCCGGCCGCGGCCCAGTAGGCGGCGGTGGAGTAGACCCGGGTGGCGGCCATGACGCCGATGTTCTCGGAGTAGGTGGTGTTCGGCGGGCCGCCGAGCGCGGTGGAGAGCATGGAGCCGACGCCGTCGGCGGAGATCGCGACGCCGAGCTTGTCGTCCAGGGTCTGGCCGGTCATCTCGCCCACGGCCTTGACGTGCCCGGCGTTCTCCGCGACGAGCGCGATCACCACGGGCAGGGCGACCAGGATCGCGGACCACTGGAAGGAGGGGCCGTGGAAGGCGGGCAGGCCGATCCAGTCCGCCTTGCCGACGCCCGACAGGTCCAGGCGCCAGTGGTCGGTGAGGTGGCCGCCGGCGTCCACCGAGTGGATCTTGCCGAAGACCTGGTCGAACAGCCAGGAGATCCCGTACCCGAAGAGCAGCCCGAGGAAGATCGCCACACGCGACCAGAAGCCGCGCAGGCACACCACGGCCAGACCGGTGAACAGCATCACCAGCAGCGCCGTCCACTGGTCCTGCGGCCAGTAGGTCGACGCGGTGACGGGGGCGAGGTTGAAGCCGATCAGCATGACGACCGCGCCGGTCACGATCGGCGGCATCGCCGCGTGGATGATCCGCGCCCCGAACCGCTGGACCGCGAGGCCCACCAGGAACAGCGCCGCGCCCACCACGAACACCGCACCGGTCACGGTCGCGCTGGTGCCGCCCTGCGCCCGGATCACCGCGGCCACGCCCACGAAGGACAGCGAGCAGCCGAGGTAGCTGGGCACCCGGCCGCGGGTGGCCAGCAGGAAGATGATCGTCGAGACGCCGGACATCATGATCGCGAGGTTGGGGTTGAGCCCCATCAGCACGGGCGCCACGAAGCTCGCGCCGAACATGGCCACCACGTGCTGGGCGCCGAGCCCTGCCGTGCGGGGCCAGGAGAGCCGTTCGTCGGGGCGGACGACCGCCCCCGGCGCGGGCGTACGCCCGTCACCGTGCAGCTTCCAGCGCACGCCGAGATCCATGGTGGGGGTTCGCTTTCTCTGTACTTCCGGTGAACTGTCCGCACCATTCTCCCGGTCACCGGGCCTCCCGCGCGCACCCGGCCCGGCCTTGACCTGCGCACTCGCGCGGAGCGGGGCGGGGCCCGCGTGTGCGGGAGCCGGCCCGGGCGTCGTCGGCGATGTCCTCGGTACCGCCCGCGGTACCGCCCTCGGCGGCGGCCTTCAGGCCGCTCGGCCAGGCCTCCGGCCCCGGCGGCCGGCCCGACGGTGGCGCAGCCGGCTCACAGCAGCTCGGCCCGGGCGGCCTGGATGCCCGCCTGGAACCGGGTCCGGGCCCCGAACCGGTCCATCAGCTCCCGCACCCAGCGCTGCACCGTCCGGGTGGACACCCCCAGCTGGCGGGCGATCGACTCGTCGGTGAGCCCCGCCGCGAGCAGCGGGAGCAGCCGGCGGTGCCGGTCCTCCGGGTTCTCCTCCGGCAGGGCGGGCAGCCGCATCGCCTGCGCCCAGTACAGCTCGAACAGCCCGGCCAGCGCGTCCAGCAGGGTGGAGGGCCGGATCAGCAGCACGCTCTGCAGCTCGGTGCCCGCGCTGACCGGCAGCAGCGCCCAGCGGTCGTCCAACAGCGCCAGCTTCAGCGGCAGTTCGGTGTGCACCCGGGCCTGCTCCCCGGCCGTGGTGAAGGAGTGGATCTCCGCCAGGCGCTCCGGATCGCGCAGCACCTGGCTGTGGTACACCACCCTGGTCGTCACCCCCCTTGCCAGCAGGGCCAGTTCGGTCTGCGGATCGCTGCGCCGGATGTACGGGGGCCGGTCCAGGACCCGCAACTGCCGGCGCACCCCCTGTTGCAGGGTGCGCCACAGCTCGGCGACCGACCTGCGCCCGCAGATCACCTCGGCCGGCCCGTCGGAGCCGCTGCCGTCCCGGCCCTGCCGGTAGGCGCGCATCAGCTCGCCCATCCGCCCCCGGGCGCGCCGCAGTTCGACCTCGCGCCGCAGCAGCAGCTCCTCCACCGCCACGTCCGGCGGCACCGCCGCCCAGGCCCCGGCCGCGCAGGCCTCCACGAGCCCCTGAGCGGCCAGCGAGACCAGCGCCGCGAGCACGATCGAGGCCTGGAGGTTCATCTGGGCGGCCAACCACTGCGGGTCGGCGGCCTGGACGCCGAGCAGCCGCAGGTAGAGCTGTTCCTCGACCGTGCCGAGGCCGAGTCCGGCGAGCATGCCCGTCCCCGACACTGCGCCCTCCTCGCCCTCCACCGCCAGTGGACGAGCCGACTGTGCGCCACTCGGTGCCCGAAATCAAGGGATTGATCGGTCGACATGTTCCCGCCATGTCGGGTTCCTGCCCACGCGGCTCCCTTCCCGGCCCGCCCGCGACGCCCGCAAGCTGGGCGGCACCCCCTCAACCCCCAGTGAAGGAGCCCCCCATGGCCCTTTCCCGCACCGGCCGGCTCGTGCTCGCCGCCCTGCTGGCCCTCCCGGCCGCCGCGGCCGTGACCCCCGCGACCGCCGCCCCCGCCACCCACACCGCCGCGCACGGCTACGGCGCCGCGCATCGCTTCGGCCACGGCGCCCGCTACGACGGCGGAGTCTGGGGCGGCTACGTCGCCCAGGGCAGCGGCTTCCAGAGCGTCTCCGGCTCCTGGACCATGCCCGCCGTGCAGTGCAACTCCGCCAACGACCTGTTCGCCCCGTGGGTCGGCATCGACGGCTACGGCTCGCAGACCGTCGAGCAGACCGGTGTCCAGGCCGACTGCTCCAGCGGCTCCCCGGTCTACTCGGCCTGGTACGAGATGTACCCGGCCCCGCCGCAGTACTTCAGCGACCCGGTGGACGCCGGTGACAGCTTCACCGCCTCGGTGGTCAACGACGGCGGCTCCGGCTACACCCTGCAGATCACCGACACCACCAAGGGCTGGAGCGAGAGCACCCGCCAGCAGCTCGACGGCCAGAACGTCAGCGCCGAGGCCGTGATCGAGTCCCCGAGCCAGAGCTACCCCTCCTTCAGCCGCCTGGACTTCTCCGGCGTCACGGTCAACGGCCAGGTCTTCGACGGCTACTCCCCGCAGGCCATCAACAGTGGCCCCTACACCGAGACCCCGCTCAGCAACGGCTCCTTCGCGATAGTCCCCGCCTGACCCGGCCGCCTGACCCGGCCGCCTGAACCGTCGGTCTGACCCGTTCCACTCGACCCGCCTCCGAGCCCGCCCCGGCCCCCGCCTTCCCGCGGGGCCCGGGGCGGGTTCGCGTCCCGTCGGGACTCATGTCCCAATGAGACATTTCCGGGTGTACGGTGGCTCCCGTGACCACCGAGAAGGCCGAGCACAGCACCGAGGGGCGGCGTGACCGCAAGGCGCGCCGCACCCGCGAGTCACTGGCCGCCGCCGCCCTCCAGCTGGTGCTGGACCGCGGCCTGGCCGCCGTCTCCGTCGAGGACGTCACCGACCGGGCCGACGTCTCCCGCCGCACCTTCAGCCGATACTTCGCCTCCCGCGAGGACGCCGTGTTGGACTGCCTGCGCGCCGACTTCGGCCGGATCAACGCGACGCTGGCGGCCCGCCCCGCCGCCGAGGCCCCGGTGGCCGCCTACCGCGCGGCGCTGCGGGTCTGGCTGGGCGACGAGCGGGACCCGGCCTGGCACCGGCGCCCCGGCGTGCGGGAGCTGTTCGGCCTGATCGCCGCCGAGCCCTCGCTGACCGCCGCCTACCGGCGGATCTGCGTCGACGAGGAGGAGGCCTCCATCCGGATCGCCGCCGCCCGCCTCGGCCTGGACGCGGAGTACGACCTGCGCCCGGCCGTCGCCGTCGGCCTCGGCGTGGCGGCCCTCCAGGCCGCCTCCCGCGCCTGGGTCCGCCACCCCGTCGGCGCCGACGAACCGGATCTGCCCGACCTCGTGGAACGGGCCTTCGACCTGCTCGCCGCCGAACCGCCCCCCGACGGCCCGGCCTGAACCACCGCGCCCCCCCGGCGCACCCGCACGAAAGGACGTACGCCATGACCGGCACCGACCACCCCCAGGAGTTCACCGGCAAGGCCGCACTGGTCACCGGTGGTGCCTCCGGCATCGGCCTCGCCGTGGCCCGCCGCCTGGCGGCCGGCGGCGCGGCCGTCGCCGTCGCCGACTTCGACCTGGAGGGCGCCCGCAAGGCCGCCGCCGAACTGGAGGCCGCCGGCGCCCGGGCCCTGGCGATCGGGACGGACGTCACCGACCCGGAGTCGGTGCGGGCCGCCGTCCAGGCCACCGTGGACGGTCTCGGCGCCCTGCACCTGGCCGTCAACAACGCCGGCATCAGCGGCGCGAAGGCCCCCACCGGCGCGTACGAGCCCGAGCAGTGGCGCCGGGTCCTGGCCACCAACCTCGACGGCGTCTTCTACTCGCTGCGCTACGAGATCCCCGCCATCCTGGCGGCCGGCGGCGGCGCCGTCGTCAACATGGCCTCGATCCTGGGCACCAACGGCTTCGCCGGTTCGCCCGCCTACGCCGCCGCCAAGCACGGTGTGGTGGGCCTGACCAAGACCGCCGCCCTGGAGTACGCCGCGCAGGGCGTGCGGATCAACGCCGTCGGCCCGGGCTTCATCGACACCCCGCTGCTGAGCGCGGCCGACGAGGAGGCCCGTCAGGCACTGGTCGCCCTGCACCCGGCCGGCCGGCTCGGTCGCGCCGAGGAGGTCGCCGAACTGACCGCCTTCCTGCTCTCCGACCGGGCCTCCTTCATCCACGGCAGCTACCACCTGGTCGACGGCGCCTACGCGGCCCGCTGACCGGCCCGCCACCGGCCCGTCCGGGAGCCGGGGCAGCGCAACCGGGGGGACAGGCAAGTCCGGGGGGACCGAGAGAGGGAGTCCGAAACCCATGAAGGCAGTCCAGTACCGCAGCGTCGGCGCCGCCCCCGAGGTGGTCACCGTCCCCGATCCGGAGCCCGGCCCCGGCCAGGTCCTGCTCAAGGTCACCGCGGCGGGGGTGTGCCACTCCGACATCGCCATGATGAGCATGCCCGCCGAGCGCCTCTCCTTCCCCCTGCCGCTCACCCTCGGGCACGAGGGCGTCGGCACCGTGGCCGCGCTCGGCGCGGGCGTGACCGGCCTGGCCGAGGGCGAACCGGTCGCCGTCTACGGGCCGTGGGGCTGCGGCAACTGCGCCAAGTGCGCGGAGGGCAAGGAGAACTACTGCCTGCGCGCCGCCGAACTGGGCATCCGCCCGCCCGGCCTGGGCGCCCCCGGGGCGATGGCCGAGTACATGGTGGTGGACAGCCCCCGGCACCTGGTGCCGCTCGGCGGCCTCGACCCGGTCCGGGCCGTGCCGCTCACGGACGCCGGCCTGACCCCGTACCACGCCATCAAGCGCTCGCTCGGCAAGCTGACGCCCGGCAGCACCGCCGTGGTGATCGGCACCGGCGGCCTGGGGCACGTCGCGATCCAGCTGCTGCGCGCGATGACCGCGGCCCGGGTGATCGCCCTGGACGTGACGGAGGAGAAGCTCGCGCTGGCCCGCGGCGTCGGCGCGCACGAGACGGTCCGCTCCGACGCCTCCGCGCCCGCCCGGGTGCGCGAACTCACCGGCGGCATCGGCGCCCAGGTGGTGCTGGACTTCGTCGGCGCCCCGCCCACGGCGGCCGCGGCCGGAGCGATGGCGGCGGTGGAGGGCGACGTGACGATCGTCGGCCTCGGCGGCGGCACCCTGGCCGTCGGCTTCGGCGCCCTGCCGTACGAGGTCTCGGTGTCCTCCCCGTACTGGGGCACCCGCGGTGAGCTGATCGAGGTCCTCGACCTCGCCCGGGCCGGCGCGGTGGACGTGCACGTCGAGACCTACGGGATCGACGAGGCGCCGCTCGCCTACGAGCGCCTGCACAGCGGCCGGATCAACGGGCGCGCCGTCATCCTCCCCAACGGCTGACGGCTGACGGCTGGGGTCCCGGGGGGGGGGGGGGGGGGGGGGGGGGGGGGGGGGGGGGGGGGGGGGGGGGGGGGGGGGGGGGGGGGGGGGGGGGGGGGGGGGGGGGGGGGGG
>NZ_JBWKER010000107.1:0-10988 GCF_056435345.1 Kitasatospora sp. NPDC043950 | reverse complement strand
CCCCCCCCCCCCCCCCCCCCCCCCCCCCCCCCCCCCCCCCCCCCCCCCCCCCCCCCCCCCCCCCCCCCCCCCCCCCCCCCCCCCCCCCCCGGCCGCGCGGGTCGAAGACGAGGATCCGGCGGTCGCCGTCCAGCAGGGCGCGGTAGCGCTCGGCGCGGGTGCGGGCCTGCTCGTGGTCCTGCGGGGTGAGCGCCGGGTCGGTGGCCCGGGCGAGTTCGCGGTCGAGCTCCGCGGTGAGGGCCAGCGTGTTGGCCCGGTACCGGAGTTGGACCGGGGCGCCGTCCAGGTTGCCGACCACCAGTGGGTGCCGGACGGCCAGCGCGTCCTGCTGGGCGGGCGTCAACTCGGCGAAGAATGCAGCGACTTCGGCCGGTGTGGCGGTGGCCGGGTCGGGCGGGTGGACGCCGAGCGCGGTGTCGGCCACCCAGGCGGCGCTGCCCGGCGGCGGGCCGGTGACGGCCTGTTGGGCATCCGTGGAGAAGCCGCCGAGACCGAGCACCGCGGCCAGCATCACCGTACTGGCCGCGATGGCTCTCTTGACCCGAAACTTCCCCATGTCCGGCCCCTCCCTCGTCCGTTCGACTTCGACGGAAAGGAAGGTAGAAATGCGACGGCCCCGCGGACGTCACACCGCGGGGCCAACTCCCGGGTGCTACCGGGGTACTACTCGGGGTATCGCTCGGGTACCACGGGGGGTGCCGCCCGGGTGGCGGTGGCCGGGACCACCGGCCCGGCGGGCGTCACTGGCCCGGCGTCACGAGGCCGGACTCGTAGGCGAGGACGACGGCCTGGGCGCGGTCGCGCAGGTCGAGCTTGGCGAGGATGCGCCCGATGTGGGTCTTGACGGTCTGCTCGGCCAGGACCAGCCGGCCGGCTATCTCCTGGTTGGACAGGCCGCGGGCGATCAGCTCCAGCACCTCGGTCTCGCGCGGGGTGAGGCCGTTGAGCCGCAGTTTGGGGTCCCGCCGCCGGGCCGGCCGGTTGCGGGCGAAGTCCTCGATCAGCCGGCGGGTCACCGAGGGGGCGAGCAGCGCCTCGCCGGCCGAGACCACCCGGACCGCGGAGATCAGGTCGGCCGGCGGGGCGTCCTTGAGCAGGAAGCCGCTGGCCCCGGCGCGCAGCGCCTCGTACACGTAGTCGTCCACGTCGAAGGTGGTCAGCATCATCACCTTGGGCCGGTGCGCGCCGGGGACGGCGGGGTCGAGCAGTCGGCGGGCGGCCTCCAGACCGTCCATGACGGGCATGCGGACGTCCATCAGCACCAGGTCCGGGTGGGTGCGGCCGCTCACCTCCAGGGCCTGCGCGCCGTCCGCCGCGTCCCCCACCACGTCGATGTCGCTCTGGGCGTTGAGCAGGGCGGCGAAGCCGGCCCGCACCATGGCCTGGTCGTCGACGATGATCACGCGGATGGTCATGCGGGCTTCTCCCGGGGGGTTTCGAGGGGCAGGACGGCGGCGACCTTGTAGCCGCCGTCCGGCATCGGGCCGGTCTCCAGCCTGCCACCGACCAGCCGGGCGCGTTCCCGCATTCCGATCAGTCCCTGTCCGGTGCCCTCCATAGAGGCCTCCAGCGACTCGGTGTGCTGGGGCGGGGGCGTGTTCACCACGGTCAGCAGCAGGGTGGCGCCCTCGTCGACCAGGGATATCCGGGCCCGCGAACCGGGCGCGTGGCGCACCACGTTGGCCAGCGCCTCCTGCACGATCCGGTACGCGGACAGGCCGACGGCCTTCGGCACCGCCTCGGCCAGCCCCGGATCCACCGTCAGCTCGGCCGGGACCCCGGCCCGCCCCACCGTCTCGATCAGCTGCGGCAGCTGCTCGATCCCGGGCTGCGGCACCTTCTCGGCGGCGGACTCCTCGCTGCGCAGCACGCCCAGCAGCCGGCGCATCTCGGTCAGCGACTCGCGGGCGGTGCCGGCGATGGCGGTGAACTCCTCGGTGGCCGCGGCCGGTACGCCGGTGATCCGGTACGGCGCGCTGGCCGCCTGCACGGCGATCACCGACATGTGGTGGGCGACCACGTCGTGCAGTTCCCTCGCGATCCGGGCGCGCTCCTCCAGCAGGGTGCGCCGCTCGCGTTCGGCCTCGCTGATGTGCTCCTGTTCGGCGAGCAGCCGGCGGGCCTCGGTGCGGTCCTGGACGGCCCAGCCGAGCAGCAGGGCGGCGCCGCCGAGGGCGACCAGCAGCATGGTGGTGCCGTCGTCGGCGTGCGGGAAGCCGAGCGTGGTGGTGAGGAGGGTGAGCAGGATCGTCGCGATCCAGACCGCGATCAGGGTGGCCCGGCTCTCCCGCAGCGCGAGCGCGATCAGCAGGAAGACGTACGCCAGGACCATCGGCGCCGTCCACGGCCAGGTGCCGCCGAACTGGTGGTGCCGGGCGGTGATGGAGGCCGTGGTGACGAGGGTGGCCGCGCTGATCCACCAGGCGGCCAGCGGCCGGGTGATGGCGAGCAGCAGCGGCGCGGTCTGGGCGACGGTGAGCGCGCCGGCGATGGGCACGGCGACGCCGTAGAAGTCGACCAGCGCGACGATCCCGGTGGGGATCAGCGAGGCCTGCATGATCAGCGCGACGACGTACGGAAGCCGGCGCAGCCAGGCGCGGGGCGAGTCCCCGAGCAGCGGGGCGTACCCGCCGGTCGGGGTGGTGAGGTGGTGCCGGAGCGAGCGGAGCAGCCGGAGGGCCTGCGCGCGGACTTCGGTCGTGGTGATCGTCTTCATCGCGGGCCAGCCTAAGAGGGTGCCGTCCGCCCGTCGTCGCACTGGGGTCGAACATCGGAGTGCTACCGGAGTAGGGGGTGCTACCCGGGTACTACTGCTCCCGGCACGGTTCCGGGGCCGGGAGTGGTGCCCGCGGTACTACCGCGGGCCTGTACTACCGCGTGGCCGGTACTACTGCGTGGCCGGTACTACTGCGGGCCGGTGCGCCAGTGGCCGGCCAGGGCCGGGCCGAGCTGGTCGAAGTGGCGCTCGATGACGGCGACCATGCCCTCGGGCCCGGCGGGCTCCTGGTCGGGGGTCCAGGACAGGTGGGCGGCGCGCAGCACGCTGCCGAAGACGGCGGCGAGCACGGTGGGGCGCAGGTCCTCGGCCGGGTCGAGGCCCTCGCGCTCGGCGAGCACCCGGACGACCACCCGTTCCTGCTCGGTGACCCGGCGCAGGTGGGTGGCGAGCAGGGTTGGGGTCTCCTCGATCATCCGCATCAGTTCGAGGGCGGTGGTGATCGAGCGGGGGCCGCTGCGGTGTTCGGCGCCGAGTTCGCGCCAGGACTGGACGATCGCGGCGCGCAGGGCCTGGAGCGGGGACTCGTGGGCCGGGCGGCGGCACAGGCACTCGATGAAGTAGTCCTCGGCGTCGGCCATCACGGCGAGCGCGACCTCGTCCTTGTTGGCGAAGTAGCGGAAGAAGGTGCGCTGGGAGACCTCGACGGCGGAGGCGATCTCGTCGACGGTGGTGCGGGCGAAGCCCTGGCCGAGGAAGAGCACGTGGGCGGCCTGGACGAGGGCGTCCCTGGTCTGCTGCTTCTTGCGCTCGCGCAGCCCTGGCAGCCGTTCGGGGGTGCCCGGGGCGGCGGTGGGGGTGGGGGTGCGAGCGGCCATGGCGGGGCCTTCCGAGCGCGTGCGGGCGGGGTGAGGAGCACAACCTTAGCGCTCTGACAAATGTCAGCCAGAGTCAGAAGTCAGTGTTTGCCGAATGTCAGTGGCTGACATAATCTGCCGGAAGTGGCGCTCGCCGACCGGGCACTCGTGGGGACGGGTGGGTCGCGGCGCCACGCCCACGTTCCGTTCTCTGCCACGCCCCCGGAGGGCCCCAGATGAGCCAGTCCGTCGTCAAGAACGCCAAGGCGGACGTCCCGCCGCAGCGCACGCCACCGGGCGGGGGAGGGCTCAAGGGGCACCCCTGGCTGACCCTGCTGACCGTCGCGGTCGGCGTGATGATGGTCGCCCTGGACGGCACGATCGTCGCCATCGCCAACCCCGTCATCCAGGCGGACCTGAAGGCCGCGCCCTCCGAGATCCAGTGGGTGACCAGCGGCTACCTGCTGGCCCTGGCGGTCTTCCTGATCACGGCCGGCAAGATCGGCGACCGGTTCGGCCACAAGAACACCTTCCTGGTCGGCGCCGTCGGCTTCGCCGCCACCTCGGCCGCGATCGGCTTCGCCGGCAACATCCAGACCGTGATCGCCTTCCGGGTGCTCCAGGGCCTGTTCGGCGCGCTGCTCCAGCCGGCCGCGCTCGGCCTGCTGCGCGGCGCCTTCCCGGCCGAGAAGCTCAACATGGCGATCGGCATCTGGGGCGGTGTGATCGGCGCCTCGACCGCGGCCGGCCCGATCGTCGGCGGCCTGCTGGTCGAGCACGTCAACTGGGAGTCGGTCTTCTTCATCAACATCCCGGTCGGCCTGATCGCGCTCGGCCTCGGCCTGTGGATCCTCAAGGACGTGCGGGCCGAGAAGGCCGCCAAGTCCTTCGACCTGCCCGGGATCGCGCTGCTCTCGGTGGCGATGTTCGCGCTGGTCTTCGGCATCATCAAGGCCCCCGAGTGGGGCTGGGGCGACGCCCGCACGCTGCTGTTCCTGGGCGGCGCGGTGGTCCTGATGGTGCTCTTCGCGTTCTGGCAGGCCCGGGCGAAGGAGCCGCTGATCCCGCTCAGCCTGTTCCGTTCGGTGCCGCTGTCGGCGGGCACCCTGCTGATGGTGCTGATGGCCTTCGCGTTCTTCGGCGCGATCTTCTTCGTGACCTTCTACCTGCAGAACGTGCACGGGATGTCGCCGGTGTCGGCCGGTGTCCACCTGCTGCCGATGACCGGCATGATGATCATCGGTTCGCCGGTGGCGGGCATCGCGATCGGCAAGCTCGGCCCGCGGATCCCGATCGTGGCCGGCATGCTGATCACCACCACCGCGATGTTCGGCATGTCCACCCTGGACGCGGGCTCCGGCACCGGCGTGATGTCGCTCTGGTTCGTCCTGATGGGCCTCGGCATCAGCCCGGTCATGGTCGGCGCCACCGAGGTGATCGTCGGCAACGCCCCGCTGGAGCTGTCCGGTGTGGCCGGCGGCCTCCAGCAGGCCGCGATGCAGGTCGGCGGCAGCCTCGGCACCGCGGTGCTCGGCGCGCTGATGGCCGCCAAGGTCACCGACGTGCTGCCGGGCAACTGGGCCCGGGCCGGCCTGCCGCCGGTCCAGGGCGCCGAGGCCGAGGGCCTCAAGCAGGCCGCGCAGCTCGGCATCGCCCCGCCGGCCCCGGCCGGCACCCCGCAGCAGGCGGTGGACGCGATGGCCGGCGCCGTGCACGACTCCTTCGTCAGCGGCATGTCGCTCGCCTTCGCGGTCGCCGCCGTGGTGGCCTTCGGCGCCGCCGTGCTCGGCCTGCTCACCCGCCGGGGCACCGTCGACGCGGGCCCGGCCGTCCACATCTGATCCCGCGCGGCCGACGGCCGACGACCAGCGGCCCCGGACTCGATGGAGTCCGGGGCCGCTGCGTGCCCTCATCCGCCGCCGCGGGCCGGTGGGACCAGCGGGACCCGCTCGGGTGCACCCGGGAACGCCGAAGGGCCGGACCTCCGTGGTCGGAGGCCCGGCCCTTCAGGGTCTAGCGGGTGATCAGGCGTCGCCGCCGGCGGCGCCCGGGTCGGCCGCGGCCACGTCGAGCAGCTGGTAGCGGTCGATCGCGTCCTTCAGCGCGCTGCGGTCGACCTTGCCCTGCTTGGCGAGCTCGGTGAGCACCGCCAGGACGACCGACTGCGCGTCGATGTGGAAGAAGCGACGCGCCGCACCGCGGGTGTCGGCGAAGCCGAACCCGTCGGCGCCCAGCGACTGGTACTGACCGGGCACCCAGCGGGAGATCTGGTCCGGCACCGCGCGCATCCAGTCGGACACGGCGACGACCGGGCCCTCGGCACCCTGGAGCTTCTGGGTGACGTACGGCACGCGCTGCTGCTCCTCGGGGTGCAGCAGGTTGAACTCCTCGGCCTCCACCGCGTCGCGGCGCAGCTCGTTCCAGGAGGTCGCGGACCAGACGTCGGCCTTGACGTTCCACTCCTCGGCGAGGATGCGCTGGGCCTCCAGGGCCCACGGCACGGCCACGCCGGAGGCGAGGATCTGGGCCGGGATCTGGCCGGCGGTGCCCGGCGCGTACTTGTGCAGACCCTTGAGGATGCCCTCGACGTCCACGTTCTCGGGCTCGGCCGGCATCTTGATCGGCTCGTTGTAGACGGTCATGTAGTAGAACACGTCCTCGCCGTGCGGGTGCTCGGCACTGGTGCCGTACATCCGCCGCAGACCGTCCTGGACGATGTGCGCGATCTCGAAGCCGTACGCCGGGTCGTACGCGACGACGCCGGGGTTGGTCGAGGCCAGCAGCTGCGAGTGGCCGTCGGCGTGCTGGAGGCCCTCGCCGGTCAGCGTGGTGCGGCCGGCGGTGGCGCCGATGACGAAGCCGCGGGCCAGCTGGTCGGCCATCTGCCAGAACTGGTCGCCGGTGCGCTGGAACCCGAACATCGAGTAGAAGACGTACACCGGGATCAGCGGCTCGCCGTGGGTGGCGTAGGAGGAGCCGGCGGCGATCAGCGAGGCGGTGCAGCCGGCCTCGGAGATGCCGTCGTGCAGCATCTGGCCGGTCGGCGACTCCTTGTAGGCCAGCAGCAGGTCGCGGTCGACCGACTCGTAGGTCTGGCCGAGCGGGTTGTAGATCTTCGCCGACGGGAAGAGCGAGTCCATGCCGAAGGTGCGGTACTCGTCGGGCGCGATCGGCACGAAGCGGTTGCCGATGCCCTTGTCCCGCATGAGGTCCTTGAGCACCCGGACGAACGCCATGGTGGTGGCGATGGTCTGGTTGCCGGAGCCCTTCTTGACCGCCTTGTACGCGTCGTCGCCGGGCAGTTCCAGCTGACGCGGGCGCACCTTGCGGGTCGGCACGTAGCCGCCCAGCTCGCTGCGGCGGTCGTGCATGTACTGGATCTCTTCCGAGTCGCGGCCCGGGTGGTAGTAGGGCGGGTAGCCCTCGTCCAGCTGCTTGTCGGTGATCGGCAGGTGCAGCCGGTCGCGGAAGCGCTTCAGGTCCTCGACCGTCAGCTTCTTCATCTGGTGGGTGGCGTTGCGGCCCTCGAAGTTGGGGCCGAGCGTCCAGCCCTTGACCGTCTGGGCGAGGATGACCGTCGGCTGGCCCTTGTGCTCGCGGGCCGCCTTGAACGCCGCGTAGATCTTCTTGTGGTCGTGGCCGCCGCGACCCAGGTGCTGGACCTGCTGGTCGGTCATGCTCTCGACCATCTTGCGCAGGCGCAGGTCGCTGCCGAAGAAGTGCTCGCGGATGTACTGACCGGTCTCGGTGGCGTAGGTCTGGAACTGGCCGTCCACCGTGGTGTTCAGCTTGTTGACCAGGACGCCGTCGCGGTCCTGCGCGAGCAGCGGGTCCCAGCTGCGGTCCCAGACCAGCTTGATCACGTTCCAGCCGGCGCCCCGGAACTGGGACTCCAGCTCCTGGATGATCTTGCCGTTGCCGCGGACCGGGCCGTCCAGGCGCTGCAGGTTGCAGTTGACCACGAAGGTCAGGTTGTCGAGGCCCTCGCGCGAGGCCAGCGACAGCTGGCCCAGCGACTCCGGCTCGTCCATCTCGCCGTCGCCGAGGAAGGCGTAGACGTGCGAGTCGGAGGTGTCCTTGATCCCGCGGTGCTCCAGGTAGCGGTTCATCCGGGCCTGGTAGATCGCGCCGAGCGGGCCGAGGCCCATGGACACGGTCGGGAACTCCCAGAAGTCCGGCATCAGCCGCGGGTGCGGGTAGCTGGAGAGGCCGTACGGGGCCTTCGACTTCTCCTGGCGGAACGCGTCGAGCTGCTGCTCGGACAGTCGGTCCAGCAGGAACGCGCGGGCGTAGATGCCGGGGGAGGCGTGGCCCTGGAAGAAGATCTGGTCGCCGGACTCGCCCTCGGCGTCCTTGCCGCGGAAGAAGTAGTTGAAGCCGACGTCGTACAGCGACGCGGAGGAGGCGAAGGTGGCGATGTGCCCGCCCACGCCGATGCCCGGGCGCTGTGCCCGGGAGACCATCACGGCCGCGTTCCAGCGGGTCGCGTTGAGGATCTTTCGCTCGATCTCCTCGTTGCCGGGGAAGAACGGCTCGTCCTTGGTCGCGATGGTGTTGACGTAGTCCGTGCTGCGCATCTCGGGCACGGCGACACGCTTCTCGCGGGCGCGCTCGATCAGGCGGAGCATCAGGTAGCGGGCGCGCTCGCGCCCCCGCTCGTCGATGGCCGCGTCAAGCGACTCCAGCCATTCCGCGGTCTCCTCGGGATCGAAGTCCGGGACCTGACTCGGAAGGCCGCCAATGATGATCGGGTTGCGATCGGATCCGGAAGCCACGCTGTTCCTTCACTGTCGGTCGAAACTGAGGTGTGTCGCGCCGCCTCCATCGTGCTACCGCGCTCGGAGATCCGTCATCTCTACCGATCGGTAACCGTTCCGCCTGGTGGGCGGGACGGTCTGGCGGTGCGCGGTCCGGGCGACTTCGCCCGCCCCGCACACCCCCGGGTGCTACGTACAGAGGTGGTCCGACCTGGTGTCCCGTCCGCCCGATGGCGGGCGGCCGGGGTGAGGGCCAACAGGAGACTCTACGCCCGCGCACGCGCGGACCCGAATGCCGTTCGTATCTCGGGCATCCGTACGCCCTGTGGGCCGGGACCACCCGAAGCATCCTTGTCTCATGCAGAGAAGGGCAAATCGGTGTGATTCCCGACACATCGAACGGCGTGTCCCCGCTGTGGCACGTCAACCTTTGGGGGGGATCGGGGGTCGGGTACTTGCGCGAACCGCCGCGCCCGTGTGGACTACGGCCACAGCCTCGGCATGGACGCCGGGCCGAATACTGGAGGTTATTCCCGTGAGCGCGACCGCGGACCCCGCGGACAAGTCCAACCCGGCGACCCGTCTCGGCTTCGAAGAGGGCCAGATCATCCAGGAGCTGGGGTACGACGACGACACTGACCAGGATCTCCGCGAAGGCATCGAGGAGCTCACCGGGACGGATCTCGTCGACGAGGACTACGACGACGTCGCCGACGCCGTCCTGCTGTGGCACCGCGACGACGACGGGGACCTCACCGACTCCCTCGTCGACGCCCTGGAGTACCTGGCCGAAGGCGGTCTGATCTGGCTGCTGACGCCCAAGACCGGGCGCGACGGCCACATCGAGGCGTCCGACATCGCGGACGCGGCCCGCACCGCCGGTCTCTCCCAGACCAGCTCGATCGCGGTCGCCAAGGACTGGGCGGCCACCCGGCTCGCCACCAAGTCCACGGCCAAGCCGGCCGGCAAGCGCTGAGCGGGCTCTGAGGCCCCGCACCGGGCCCCGTCGGAGGATCCCTCCGGCGGGGCCCGATCGTTTTCCGGGTCCGGAACCGGGGGCGGCGTCGCCCTCGTCGTCACGGAGCGTGGTCGCCAGGGGTCGCGTCCGCCCCGGGGCCGGCCCGGAAACGCGTTCGCCCAGGGCGAAAGCGGTGGAGCGCGCGGGTGCCGCCCTCATCCATTCGGCGGAACGTGCCCGAACGGATGCGAGGATGGCGCTGGCCGCGCCGCCCGCGCGGCGCGGTCGCGTCAGAAAGGTCACGTCCATGGCCATCGAGGTCGGCACCGAGGCTCCGGACTTCGAGCTCAACAACCAGCACGGCGAAGCGGTCCGCCTCTCCGACTTCCGGGGCGAGCGGAACGTCGTCCTGGTCTTCTACCCGTTCTCCTTCACCGGCGTCTGCACCGGCGAGCTCGGCGCCATCCAGCGGGAGCTGGCGCAGTTGCAGAACGACCGGGTCCAGGTGCTCGGCGTCTCCTGCGACTCGCAGTTCACCCAGCGCGTCTTCGCCGAGCGGGAGGGCCTGGAGTTCCCGCTGCTGGCCGACTTCTGGCCGCACGGCGAGGTCGCCCGCGCCTACGGCGTCCTCGACGAGCGGAAGGGCTGCCCCGTGCGCGGCACCTTCGTGATCGACACGGCGGGCACGGTGCGCTGGAGCGTCGTCAACGACCTCCCGGACGCCCGGGACGAGCAGGAGTACCTGAAGGCCCTCGGCGCCCTCTGAGGCCCCGCGTGGAGGCCCGTGGCGGTGGCCGTGGGCCCGGCCCCGCGAACTTCGAACAGCCGCGCCGGGCCCGTTCGCACGTCCGGACGGGAACCGCGCACTACGCTCGGTCCGTTGGCCGGGTGGGGCACGTGAGCCGCTCGCCGGCCGGCGCCTCGAACCGCACCACGGGGGCACCAGGGCGTGCCTCCCGATTCTTGGAGGACAAGTGGGTGTCAGCCTGAGCAAGGGCGGCAATGTCTCGCTCACCAAGGAGGCCCCGGGGCTTTCGGCCGTGGTCGTCGGCCTGGGCTGGGACGTCCGGACCACCACCGGGACGGACTTCGACCTGGACGCCAGCGCGCTGCTCTGCAACGAGCAGGGCAAGGTCGCCTCGGACGGGAACTTCGTCTTCTTCAACAACCTGAAGAGCGCGGACGGCTCCGTCGAGCACACCGGTGACAACCGCACCGGCGAGGGCGAGGGCGACGACGAGGCGATCAAGGTCAACCTGGCCGGCGTCCCGGCGGACGTGCAGAAGATCGTCTTCCCGGTCTCGATCTACGACGCCGAGAACCGCGGGCAGAACTTCGGCCAGGTCCGCAACGCGTTCATCCGCGTGGTGAACCAGGCCGACAACACGGAGCTGGCCCGCTACGACCTCTCCGAGGACGCCTCCACCGAGACCGCGATGGTCTTCGGCGAGCTGTACCGCAACGGCGCGGAGTGGAAGTTCCGGGCCATCGGCCAGGGCTACGCCTCCGGCCTGCGCGGCATCGCCCAGGACTTCGGCGTCAACGTCTGACCGGACGGCACCGGACGACGCGGGGCGGCGGCGGACGACGGCCGGTCGCCCGGCGCGGGAGCCTTCTACGGGGCGGGGGGGGGGGGGGGGAGGGGGGGGGGGGGGGGCGGGGGGGGGGGGGGGGGGGGGGGGGGAGGGGGGGGAACCAGA
>NZ_JBWKER010000106.1:0-11602 GCF_056435345.1 Kitasatospora sp. NPDC043950 | reverse complement strand
CCCCCCCCCCCCCCCCCCCCCCCCCCCCCCCCCCCCCCCCCCCCCCCCCCCCCCCCCCCCCCCCCCCCCCCCCCCCCCCCCCCCCCCCCCCCGCTGCGTTCCCCCGGGTGGCTCCCGTCTCAGATACTAGGAAATCCAAGTATTCGTGCAGACACGGCCCGGGCCCGGTCGTACCGTGGAAGGGCGATACGGCGTGCCGACCCTGTAGACAGGGCGTTCGGCCCGTGTCCGCGTGCGCCTTCACGGGCAGGCGATCCCTGCCCCCGCGCGTACCCCTCCCCCTCCCGCGCCCTTTTCGGGGCGCCGCTTCCAAGGAGCCCGGTATGCCCCTCACTGCCGACCGCCACGCCACCCCCACCCCCGCCGCCACCCCCGTCCGCGCCCCGCGCCGTCGCCGGGCCGCCGAACGGAACCCCTTCGCCGCCGCCGCCCTGCAGCGGGCGCTGGACCGCCGCGACAACGGCGGCTCGACCGGGCACCTCTGACGGGAACCGCTGGCGGGCGTCGTCGGCGGTCTGTCCGTCAGGTGTTGTCGGGCGGCGCCCCCGCGGCTTCGCCAGCCCGCCGCCGGCCCGGCCGTTCATCCGCCGAATAGGCCGCTCGGGCTGCCGTCAGGTCACCCGGTCGAGTGCAACCGGCGTCCGTCCGAGGGAAGTTGCTCGCGCTCGTCGGCGCGATCATCCTAATTTGGGGCCCCCGGAAGGGTGATCGACGTTCGCGCGGGCGGGCGTCAGCGACACGGTGTGCGGATCAGTCCCCCTGCCGGGGGAAGAGGGCCCAGTGCGTCTGCCATCCGTCCGCCGACCCATCACCCGGATCGGACTCACCCTGGCCCTGCTGGCCGGGAGCGCGGCGCTCGCCGCCACCCCGGCCTCCGGCGGGCCCCCGACGGAGCCGTCGAGGGCCGGCCGAACGGCCTCCGTCCTGCTCGAACTCGGCACCGAGCCGGCCGGGCCCGCCTGGCGGCGCGCCGCCGACGGGGCCCGGCGGGCCCAGCGTTCCCCGGAGGCCGCCCGCCGGGAGGCCTCGGACGCCGGCGCCGCCCAGCGGGCCAGGGCCGGCGAAGCCCTCGACCGGCTCGCCGCGGCCGTCCACCGGGCGGTGCCCACCGCCGGCGAGCTCTACCGCACCCGCACCCTGATCACCGGCCTCGCCGTCAACGCGCCCGCCGACCGGCTGCCCGCCCTGCGCGCGCTGCCCGGCGTCCGGGCCGTCCACCCGATCGTCCGCAAGCAGCGGGACAACGCCTACTCCGTCCCGCTGATCGGCGCCCCGCAGGTCTGGGCCGGTGCCACCGGCGACGGCAACACCGGCCAGGGGGTGCGGATCGGGATCATCGACAGCGGCATCGACTACACCCACGCCGACTTCGGTGGCCCCGGCACCGAGGCCGCCTTCCGCTCCGTCGAACGCGGCAAGCCCGCCCCGCCCGACCTGTTCCCCAACGCCAAGGTGATCGGCGGCAAGGACCTGGTCGGCGACGACTACGACCCCGACCCGTCCTCCCCGCACCACCAGCCCGTCCCGCACCCCAGCGACAATCCGATCGACTGCGACCGCAACGGGCACGGCACCCACGTCGCCGGCACCGCCGCCGGCTACGGCGTCACCGCCGACGGCCACCCGTACACCGGCCCCTACCGGCCCGGACTCGACCCCGCCGGGTTCAAGGTCGGCCCCGGCGCCGCCCCCGGCGCCCAGTTGTACGCGATCCGGGTCTTCGGCTGCGACGGCTCCACCGACCGGCTCGCCCAGGCCCTCGACCTCGCCGCCGACCCCAACGGCGACGGCGACCTCGGCGACCGCCTCGACGTCGTCAACCTCTCCCTCGGCAGCCGCTTCGGCAGCCCCGACGACACCGACGCCCTCGCCGTCGACCGGCTCGCCGCCCTCGGCACCGTCGTGGTCGCCGCCGCCGGCAACGACGGCGACGTCTACGGCATCGGCGGCAGCCCCGGCACCGCCGCCCGGGCCGTCACCGTCGCCGCCTCCGTCGACCAGCACAGCGACACCGACGGCCTCACCGTGCTCGCCCCCGCCGACCTGGCCGGTGTCGTCCCGGCCCACTGGAGCGAGCGCTACCAGGGCTGGTCCAGCGCCGACGTCAGCGGCCAACTCGCCCTGCCCGCCGACCAGTCCGACGGCTGCGCCGCCTACAGCGAAGCCGACCGGCAGCGGCTCGCCGGGAAGATCGCCGTCCTCACCTGGCGCACCCGCGACTCCGAACGGGCCTGCAACTCCGGCCCCCGCGCCGACCACGCCGCCGACGCCGGTGCGATCGGCGCCCTCTACGCCGCCGACACCGACCACCTCGCCGAGATCTCCGGCAACGACCGCATCCCGGCCGCCCTGCTCGCCCACGCCGACGGCGAACGGCTCCGGCAGGCCGCCGCGGCCGGGCCGGTCGAGGTCCGCCTCGCCGCCCCCGGCAACCCGCTGCACGGTTCCGTCTCCCAGAACCAGCCCGCCCGCACCGACACCCTCACCGACTTCTCCTCCCGCGGCATCGGCGTCCCCGGCATCGTCAAACCCGACCTCGCCGCCCCCGGCGAGACCATCTGGTCCGCCCTCGTCGGCAGCGGCAGCGGCGGCCAGCGCGAGGACGGCACCTCGATGGCCACCCCGCACATCACCGGCCTCGCCGCCCTCGTCCGCGCCGCCCACCGCGACTGGCCGGTCGAACAGCTCAAGGCCGCGCTCATGAACACCGCCGTCGACACCTGGCTCGGCGACGACCACGGCGGACCGGTCTACGGCCCCGAGCGCACCGGCGCCGGCCGCGCCCAGGTCGACCGGGCCGTCCACACCCCCGTCGTCGCCTACGCGGCCGGCGACGGAGCGGCCGAAGGCAGCGTCGGCGTCTCCTACGGGCCGGTCGAGATCGCCGGGCCGACCGCCCTCGGCCGCGACATCGAGGTGCGCAACCACGCGGACCGGCCGCTGAGCTACCGCACCGGCTACGCGGCGGCCACCGAACTGCCCGGCGCCACCTTCGAGGTGACGCCGGACCAGGTCGACGTCCCGGCCGGCGGCACCGCGCGGGTGCACGTCACCCTCGCCGTCCCCGGGGAACTGGGCCGGGCCCCCGACCCCACCATCGACACCGTGCAGGACGGCAAGGCCCGCAGCTACCGCGCCGAACTCTCCGGCCGCGTCCTGCTCACCCCCGTCACCGACCCGGCCCTGCCCCAACTGCGCGTCCCCGTCCTCGCCGCCCCGCGCCCGGCCACCGACCTCACCGCCACCGCCGCCGCCCGCACCACCCGGGACGGCACCGTCCTGATGCTCGGCGGCAGCGCCGCCCCCGGCAACCGGCCCGGACTCGTCACCGCCCTCACCCTCGGCGGCGAAGGCACCCGCTGGGCCGACTGCCCGCCCGACAGCGAAGCCGCCGTCGGGCCCGGGGCCGGCATCCGGCCCGACGACGGAGCCGAGCCGGCCGACCCCCCGCAGGACGTCTGCGTCCAGCAGCCCGGCGACCGGGCCGCCAACCTGCGGGTCGTCGGTGCCGCCACCAGCTCCGACCTGCTCTACGTGGGCGCCCAGCTCTGGGCCCCGGCCGCCACCCCGGTCGGGCTCTACGGCGTCCGGGTCTCCCTGGACACCGACGGCGACGGCACCACCGACGTCATCCTCGAAGCCGACCGGCTGCGCGGCAGCGACGTCCTGGTCTCCCGCGCCCTCGACGCCCGAACCGGCGCCGAGCTCGACGTCCAGCCGCTGAACGGCCACTGGGGCGACACCGACACCGCCCTGCTGGACGGTGACGCCCTCGTCCTCCCCGTCCGGCTGAGCGCGCTCCCGGGCGTCCGGGAAGGCCACAGCACCATCCACTACGGCGTCTGGACCAGCACCGTCGCCCCCGGCACACCCGACCCGGCCGAGTCCTACTCCGCCATCGGCCTGCGCGGCACCCGCCCCGTCCTGGCCCTCGACGTCCTGCATCCCGCCGTCGACATCCGTGCCGGCCTCGGCGGCCCCGCGGCCCTCGCCACCCCGGTCCGGCCCGGCACCGTCCTCGACATCCACCGCACCCCCGGCGACACCTCCCGCCTGCTCCTGCTCCACCACCTCAACCCCGCCGCCCGCCGGAGCCAGGTGATCACCCTCCCCTGACCGCACCTGCCCGAGGGGCGGCCCGCCGACCTGGCGGGCCGCCCCCGTGCGTTGTGCCGCGCCTCGGTGACGGGGCTCCGTGGTGCCGACGGCCGTCTGCCGTGCCCGGCAGGGTGCTTCAGGCCTGGTCGCCTCAGCCCTGGTCAATGGCCTGGGCGGCCCGGGCGGCGAGCCGACGGGTGCGGCGGGGTGCGCGGGCCGGGCGGCGGGAGAAGCGGGTGAAGACGGCGACCAGGGCGAGGGCGGCGGCGGTGGCGGAGCTGACGGTGAGGCCCTCGGTGAGACCGGGCGGGCGGAAGGAGCAGGCGATGCGGTCGGCGCCGGCGCCGAGCGGGACGCCGATCATGCCCAGGACGGGCGTCGGCGGGACGTACCGGCCGCCGCCCGCCGCGCAGGTCCAGCCCTCGGCGGCCGGGACGGACAGCAGCGCGGTGCCGGTGGAGCCGGCCGGGAGGGTCGCGGCGAGGGTGTGCCCGCCGGCCGCCACGCCGGTCGCGCCGGTGGCGGTGAGACGGGCGACGGCGTCGTCCAGGGCGCCGGGCCGCAGGCAGCCGATCGGGCGGGCCGGGATCTGGCCGACCGTGTCGGAGCGCAGGGTCACCCGGACCGTCCCGTCGGCGGGGACCGGCCCCAGCCGGTGGATCGCGACGGCGGTGGTGGGCTGTTCGCCGTCGCTGCGGTAGGTGGTGCCGAGACCGCTGACCGTGCCCCGGTACCAGACGCCGTGGAAGTAGGCCGTGCCGCCGGGGGTGCAGGCCGCGGTGAGGACGGTGCCCTCGGCGCCGCCGGGCAGCGACCAGCCGCTGGTGCCGTGCAGGGTGGGCGCCGGGCCGCCGGCCGGGACGGGCAGCGGGGCCTCGTACACCCGGCTGCCGAGCAGTGACTCCTGCCGGGACCAGACCGAGGAGGTGTCCGGCCGGGCGCCGGGCGGCAGCACGGTGACCAGCGGCGGTGCGGCGGCCCGCCCGGGGGTGAAGCCGGCCGGGGGCGGCCCGTCGTCGAGGTGGGAGCGGACGGCGAACAGGGCCTGCCCGACCGGATCGGTGACGCTGGCGGTCTGCCGCCCGCCCGCCGTCCAGCCCGCGCCGAGGTCGTGCAGCAGCAGGGCGGCGACGGTCGGCAGGTAGCCGCTGAAGTAGCCGCCGCCCTGGCCGTCGAGCAGCAGCGGATCGTTGGTGGTGAAGGCGTGCGGGCCGGGGTCGCTGCGGCCCCGGGGCCACGCGGCGCCGTCGCGCACCGCCGCGTACCCGGCCCGGACGGCGCTGGCGGAGGCGGTGTCGGCCGGGGCGGCGGCGAGCGCCGCGTACCCGGACCAGACGGAGTTGCCGAGCACCGCGCCGGCCAGCACCCAGGTCGCCAGGGCGGTGGCCCGGCGGTCGGTGTGCCGGCGGTCGAGGGTCCAGAGCGCGGCGAGCAGGACGACCCCGCCGACGGCCAGCAGTGTCCAGGTGGAGGCGCGGACCGAGTGCCGGCCCGCCGCCAGCGCGGCGATCACCGCGACCACGGCGGCGCCGCCCAGCAGGGTGAGCCGGTCCGGCCGGTGCGCCAGCGACACCCAACCGGCCAGCACCAGCAGGCCGCTGAGCGCGAACGCGACCCGGTACGGCCCGCCGGCCGGGATCGCCAGACCGTGCCAGACCACCACGGTCGGGGTCCAGACGAAGCTGAGCACCACCAGCACCAGCGCCCCGCACCAGACCGCCCGCTCCCGCACCCGCACCCGCCGGTTGAACGGCAGCCCGCACACCAGCAGCAGCCCCAGCAGGCCGATCGCGACGTCCGGCAGCGGCCGCCCGCCGTGGGTGGCGGGCAGCAACTGCGCGAGGTGCCCGCCGAGCCCGGACGGGCCGAGCGGCTGCACCGGGGACTCCGGCTGGGCGCCGTGCGCGGCCCGGACGGCGACGAACAGCACGGGCGAGGCGAGCAGGACGCCGGTGGTGGCCATGGTGAAGGCCCGCCCGGCGACCCGGACCCGGTGGCGCAACGGCCGCGGGGTGGCGAACAGGCGGACGGCCAGCAGCAGCCCGGCCATCAGGGTGGCCAGCGCGGCGGTGTACAGGTTGCCGGCCCAGGCGAGGGTGACGCACAGCGAGCCGGCCACCCAGCGCCGCTCGCGCAGGCACCAGTCGGCGGCCAGGCCGAGCAGCGGCAGCGAGACCAGGCCCCAGAGCCACATCGGCGCCGCCCCGCCGACGTCGAGCACCCAGGCGCAGAGCCCGTACCCGACGGCGGCGAGCGCCCGCAGCCAGTGCGGGCCGGCGTGCAGCCGGCCGAGCAGGTGGGCCATCAGGGCGGTGCCGAGGCCGATGGTGGCGAGGGTGACCAGGAGGAGCGCGAACCGGCCCTGGTCGCGGGGGAGGAGGGCGGTCGCCCAGGAGAACGGGTTCATCAGGTAGGCGAAGAAGTCGGCGAGGAACGGGACGCCGTAGCCGCTGTTCCAGTTGAACAGGAGGTCCCCGGCGGCCCGCCCGTGCATCAGGTCCCACAGGTGGGCGTGGTACGGCAGGGCGGCCTCGCCCGCCCCCGTCGGCCACGCCCCGCGCAGCCCCACCGCGAGCGCGTACCCGCCCACCGCCAGCCCGGCCGCGCTCCCGCAGACCAGCACATCCCGTCGCCGCACGCCCATCTGCTGCTCGACCCCGTTTCCGCGAGGGATTGCCGGACCCCGTCACCCTAAGCGCGCTCCCCGCACGGATCAGGCCCCCCGCGCTCCCTCGTAGGGGTGATGAGGTGGCAGCCCGGCGGATCGGCCTGCGATGGTGCCCCCGTGGAAAGGGAACCCGACCTTGCGATGCCGGGGTGGCTGCGCCCTCCGGCTACCGGCTACACCGCGGACGACCTGGATCGGCTACGGGATCTCCCGCCCCACACCGAGCTGCTCTTCGGTGGCCTGGTCTTCTCCGCCCGTCAGACAACGTTCCATGCCCGGACGTCCGGATGGTGGACGCCGGGTGTCAGCCCCTGGGACACCGGAGTAGGGTCCGAGCATGTCTCGCACGATTCGTCTCGCAGTTGTCCCGGGTGACGGCATCGGCCAGGAAGTGGTGGCCGAAGGTCTCAAGGTCCTGGGTGCCGTGCTTCCCGCCGAGGTGAAGCTGGAGACCACCGAGTACGACCTCGGCGCCCGGCGCTACCACCGGACCGGGGAGACCCTGCCGGACAGCGTGCTGGCCGAGCTGAAGTCGCACGACGCGATCCTGCTGGGCGCCATCGGCGACCCGAGCGTGCCGTCGGGCGTGCTGGAGCGGGGGCTGCTGCTGAAGCTGCGGTTCGCCTTCGACCACCACATCAACCTGCGTCCGGGCCGCCTGTTCCCCGGGGTGAAGTCCCCGCTGGCCGGCACTGAGTCCGACGGCGCGTCTCCGACACGACGAGCCATCGACTTCGTGGTGGTCCGCGAGGGCACCGAGGGCCCGTACGTCGGCAACGGCGGCTCGCTGCGCACCGGGACGCCGCAGGAGGTGGCCACCGAGGTCAGCCTGAACACCGCGTTCGGCATCGAGCGCGTGGTGCGCGACGCCTACCGCCGGGCCCAGGCGCGTCCGCGCAAGAAGCTGACGCTGGTGCACAAGAACAACGTGCTGGTGCACGCCGGGCACCTGTGGTCGCGGATCTTCGCGGAGGTCGGCCGGGAGTTCCCGGAGGTCACCACCGACTACCTGCACGTCGACGCGGCGACGATCTTCTTCGTCACCCAGCCGGAGCGTTTCGACGTCATCGTCACCGACAACCTGTTCGGCGACATCCTGACCGACCTGGCCGCCGCCGTCACCGGCGGGATCGGCCTGGCCGCGAGCGGCAACATCAACCCGGGCGGCGAGTTCCCGTCGATGTTCGAGCCGGTGCACGGTTCGGCGCCGGACATCGCGGGCCAGGGCAAGGCCGACCCGACGGCCACCGTGCTGTCGGTCGCCATGCTGCTGGAGCACCTGGGCTTCGCCGCCGAGGCCGCCCGGGTGGAGGCCGCCGTCGCGGCGGACCTGGCCGAGCGCACCGGCACCCGCAGCACCTCCGAGGTCGGCGACGCGCTGGTCACCCGAGTAGCCGGCTGACGGGCCGGATCCGCTTGACGGACTCCGGCCCACGGGCCGGGGCCGACAACGGTCGCGGCCCGGCGGGCCGCACCACATAACCGCAGCTTGCAGCTCCCCAAGGAGCGGGCAGCTGTTCGGCACGGCCCTCTGGATGCGAGTATCGACAGTGGGTCGTGCCGTTGTGCGTTCGTTCCGGTGCTGGTTGGCCGCGGCGGGCACCCGGCGGTGGCGGCCCGGACCTACCCCACGGTGAAGGAAACAGCCATGAGCACGCCCACCCAGGCGCCCATCACGTTCGACCTCAAGCCTTCCGCCCACCCGCTGCCCACCGCGGAGCGCGAGGCCCGGCTGACCAACCCCGGCTTCGGCCGGGTCTTCACCGACCACATGGTCACCATCCGCTGGACCGAGGGCGTGGGCTGGCACGACGCCCAGCTGGCGCCGTACGCGCCGCTGGAGGTCGACCCGGCGAACATGACCCTGCACTACGGCCAGTCGATCTTCGAGGGCCTCAAGGCCTACCGCCAGGCCGACGGCTCCATCGCGAGCTTCCGCCCGGAGGCCAACGCGGCCCGCTTCCAGGCCTCGGCCCGCCGGCTGGCGATGCCGGAGCTGCCGGTGGAGACCTTCGTCGAGGCCGTCGAGCTGCTGGTCCAGCAGGACCAGGCGTGGGTGCCGAACGAGCCCGAGCAGAGCCTGTACCTGCGTCCGTTCATGTTCGCCACCGAGGTCGGTCTGGGTGTCCGCCCGGCGAACTCCTACCTGTTCATGATCATCGCCTCGCCGGCCGGCGCCTACTTCCCGGGCGGCGTCAAGCCGGTCTCGGTGTGGCTGTCCAAGGAGTACGTCCGGGCCGCGCCCGGCGGCACCGGCGCCGCCAAGTGCGCCGGCAACTACGCCGCTTCGCTGATCGCCCAGGCCCAGGCCGCCGAGAAGGGCTGCGACCAGGTCGTCTGGCTCGACGCCGCCGAGCACCGGTGGATCGAGGAGATGGGCGGCATGAACCTGTACTTCGTCTTCGGCGAGGGCAAGGACGCGAAGATCGTCACCCCCGAGCTGTCCGGCGCCCTGCTGCCCGGCATCACCCGCGACTCGCTGCTCCAGCTCGCCACCGACCTCGGCTACGCCGTCGAGGAGCGGAGGATCTCCACCGACGAGTGGCAGCAGGCCAACGCGGACGGCACCCTCACCGAGGTGTTCGCCTGCGGCACCGCCGCCGTCATCACCCCGGTCGGCTCGGTCAAGTCGGCCGCCGCCGACTGGACGGTCGGCACCGGCGAGCCCGGCCCGACCACGATGGAGCTGCGCCGGGCCCTGCTGGCCATCCAGGGCGGCCAGACCCCCGACACCCACGGCTGGCTGCACAAGATCGTCTGAGGCGGCACCCGCTCCGGCCTGGCCCGTTTCGCATCGCGAGACGGGCGGGCCGGATGCCGGGACGTGTGCCAGACTGCGAACGTGTCCTCGCTGTCGCTGATTATTAACAGCAGGCGCGCCGGTCCGCAGTGACCGCTCCCGCAGGACCCGATGCGGAGCGACCACCAGCGTCCAGACCCGCGCGCAGACCTCTCGCACCCGCGAGGGGTTTTTTCGTTTTTCGGGCATCGCCCCGATCAACACAGCCTCCGGACCGGCCGGGAGCCCCCACAAGGGGCTCGGGGACACCGGAGCCGCGCGCGGGATGCTGGACAGTGGAGCCGGGACTCGCAATCCGGCAGAGCAGTACGAACCTCCCCGAACGGAGAACCAGGGGTCATGACCGAGGTCAGCCGTACCGACGACAGTTTCCACGTGTTCGACACCACCCTGCGCGACGGCGCGCAGCGGGAGGGCATCAACCTGACGGTGGCGGACAAGCTGGCCATCGCGCGGTACCTGGACGAGTTCGGAGTGGGCTTCATCGAGGGCGGCTGGCCGGGGGCCAACCCGCGCGACACCGAGTTCTTCGCCCGGGCCGCCGCCGAACTGGACCTCCGGCACGCCCGGCTGGTCGCCTTCGGCGCCACCCGCCGGGCCGGCGGCAAGGCCGCGGAGGACCCGCAGCTGGCCGCGCTGGTCGCCTCGGGCGCCCCGGTCGTCACCCTCGTCGCCAAGGCGCACGACCGGCACGTGGAGCTGGCGCTGCGCACCACCCTGGACGAGAACCTGGAGATGGTCCGGGACAGCGTCGAGTTCCTGCGCGCGCAGGGGCGGCGGGTGTTCATCGACTGCGAGCACTTCTTCGACGGCTACCAGGCGAACCGCGAGTACGCGCTGGCCGTGGTCCGCACCGCGCACCAGGCAGGGGCGGACGTGGTGGTGCTGTGCGACACCAACGGCGGGATGCTGCCGGCCGGCGTGCGGGAGACCGTCGCCGACGTCCTCGCCGTCACCGGCGCCCGGTTGGGCATCCACGCCCAGGACGACACCGGCTGCGCGGTGGCCAACACGCTGGCCGCGGTGGACGCCGGCGCCACCCACGTCCAGTGCACCGCCAACGGCTACGGCGAGCGGGTCGGCAACGCCAACCTGTTCCCGGTGGTCGGCGCGCTGGAGATCAAGTACGACCGGCGGGTGCTCCCCGAGGGCCGGCTCGCCGAGATGACCAGGCTGTCGCACGCGATCGCCGAGGTGGTCAACCTGACCCCCTCCACCCACCAGCCGTACGTCGGCTACTCGGCCTTCGCGCACAAGGCGGGCCTGCACGCCTCCGCGATCAAGGTCGACCCGGACCTGTACCAGCACATCGACCCGGAGCGGGTCGGCAACACCATGCGGATGCTGGTCTCCGACATGGCGGGCCGCGCCTCGGTCGAGCTCAAGGGCAAGGAGCTCGGCTACGACCTGTCCACCGACCGGGACCTGGCCGGCCGGGTGGTGGCCAAGGTGAAGGAGCAGGAGAACCTCGGCTACACCTACGAGTCCGCCGACGCCTCCTTCGAGCTGCTGCTGCGCGACGAGGTGCGCGGCGGCCGGGACCGCTTCTACACCCTGGAGTCCTGGCGGACCATCAGCGAGCAGGGCCCGAACGGGTTCACCGGCAACGAGGCGACGGTGAAGCTGTGGGCGAAGGGGGAGCGCCGGATCGCCACCGGCGAGGGCAACGGCCCGGTGAACGCGCTGGACCAGGCGCTGCGCACCGCGCTGGAGGGGATCTACCCGCCGCTGGCCCGGTTCGAGCTGGTGGACTACAAGGTCCGCATCCTGGAGGGCCAGCACGGCACCGGCTCCAAGACCCGGGTGCTGATCGAGTCCACCGACGGCACGTCCACCTGGTCGACCGTCGGGGTGGCCGACAACGTGGTGGCCGCCTCCTGGCTGGCGCTGGAGGACGCCTACACCTACGGGCTGATCCGGGCCGGCCTGGAGCCCACCGAGTAGCTCACCGGGCAGCCCGCCGGGTGACTCGCCGTGGGGGGGGGGGGGGGGGGGGGGGGGGGGGGGGGGGGGGGGGGGGGGGGAGGGGGGGGGGA
>NZ_JBWKER010000105.1:4607-11854 GCF_056435345.1 Kitasatospora sp. NPDC043950 | reverse complement strand
ACGACAACCCCTGCCAGAGCATCGCGGCCCCCCCCCCCCCCCCCCCCCCCCCCCCCCCCCCCCCCCCCCCTCCCGCGCCCCCCCCCCCCCCCCCCCCCCCCCCCCCCGTCCGCGTGCTCAGTCCTCGTCGTAGCGCGGGTCGATGGCGTCCGGGGACAGCCCCAGCAGCTCCGCCACCTGCTCGATCAGGATCTCGTGCACCAGTGCCGCGCGGTCCTCCCGGGTCTTCGCCCGGATCTCCACCGGCCGCCGGTACACCACGATCTGGCTCTTGCGGCCCTGCTTGCCCGGCAACACCCGCCCCAGCGGCACGCCGTCCTCGCCGTCGGCCGCGTCGGGCTCGTGCAGCGGCACCTCCTGGACGGCGAACTCCACTTCGATCAACTGCGGCCAGCGCCGTTCAAGACGCTCCACCGATTCGCGCACGTAGTCGTCGAACAGTTCGGAGCGGGTGAGCGAGATCGGCACCTGGGGCGGCGCCAGCGGGCCGCGCAGCCCCCTGCCGTGCCGGTCGCGATGCCGGGGACGGCGCGAGGGTCCCGTCGATGACTGCGGTGCAGAGCTGTCCATATCACTGCCGAGGGTAGTCCTTGGACGGTCGGAAGTGGACTACTCCGACGGGGAAACGCCCGGGGCGGCGGGGCGCGGACCGGCGTGCGGACCGCGACACGGCACACCCGCCGGACAGGCGGTCTTCGCTCCCCGGCGAGGAGTGCGGTACCGTCCACCCTCGTGAGCTCTGTACGTCGTTGTTCGCGGACCGCGTGCGGCCGGCCGGCCGTCGCGACGCTGACGTACGTCTACGCGGACTCCACCGCCGTCCTGGGCCCGCTCGCCACCTACGCCGAGCCGCACTGCTACGACCTGTGCGCAGAGCACGCCGAGCGCCTCACCGCCCCGCGCGGCTGGGAGGTCGTCCGGCTGGCCGCCGAGGCCGGGCCGCTGCGCCGCAGCAGCGACGACCTGGAGGCCCTCGCCAACGCCGTCCGCGAGGCCGCCCGGCCGCAGACCCCCCGTCAGGGCCGCGGGTCCGAGGGCGAGTCCACCGAGGGCGGCCGCCGCGGCCACCTGCGCGTCCTGCGCTCGCCGGACAACTGACGCCGCACAGCCGACGCCGTACCCCGCCCGGGCCCGCACCGGGCGTTCGTCCGACTTGGGTACGCTGCCCGTCTACCGTCACCGCGGACCGTCGACCGAACGGGCGGTGACCCCGACGTATCGTGACCGTGGGCGGCCAGCCGCCGATCACACGCACACCGACCAGTACAGAGACCAGGGTGGAGCCGCAGTGCGCGACCTCAAGCAGCTCGTGAAGGCCTACGACGTCCGAGGCGTCGTCCCGGACCAGTGGGACGAGCACCTGTCCCGGGCCTTCGGCGCCGCGTTCGTGCAGGTCACCGGCGCGTCCGCGATCGTCGTCGGCCACGACATGCGCCCCTCCTCCCCGTCGCTCACCCGGGCGTTCGCCGAGGGCGCCGCCGCCTACGGCGCCGACGTCGTCCAGATCGGCCTCTGCTCGACCGACCAGCTCTACTACGCCAGCGGCAAGCTCGACCTGCCCGGCGCGATGTTCACCGCCAGCCACAACCCGGCCCAGTACAACGGCATCAAGCTGTGCCGGGCCGGCGCCGCCCCGGTCGGCCAGGACACCGGCCTCGCCGAGATCCGCGAGCTGGTCGAGTCCTGGACGGGTGAGGACGACACCGTCACCGTCCCGGCCAAGGACGTCAAGCCGGGCGCGCTGTCCGAGCAGGACACCCTGCGGGGCTACGCCGACCACCTGCTGGGCCTGGTCGACCTCACCGCGATCCGTCCGCTCAAGGTCGTCGTGGACGCGGGCAACGGCATGGGCGGCCACACCGTGCCGACCGTCTTCGACGGCCTGCCGATCGAGCTCGTCCCGATGTACTTCGAGCTGGACGGGACCTTCCCCAACCACGAGGCCAACCCGCTCGACCCGAAGAACATCGTCGACCTCCAGGCCAGGGTCCGTGAGGTCGGCGCCGACCTCGGTCTGGCCTTCGACGGCGACGCCGACCGCTGCTTCGTCGTCGACGAGCGCGGCGAGCCGGTCTCCCCGTCCGCCATCACCGCCCTGGTCGCCGCCCGCGAGATCGCCCGCGCCCAGGCCGCCGGCGAGGCCGAGCCGACCGTCATCCACAACCTGATCACCTCCTGGACCGTCCCCGAGGTGGTCCGCGAGCTCGGCGCCAACCCGGTGCGCACCCGGGTCGGCCACTCCTTCATCAAGCAGGAGATGGCCGTCACCGACGCCGTCTTCGGCGGCGAGCACTCCGCGCACTACTACTTCCGCGACTTCTGGCGCGCCGACACCGGCATGCTGGCCGCGCTGCACGTGCTGGCCGCGCTCGGCGGGCAGCCCGGCACGCTGTCCGCGCTCACCGCCGAGTACGACCGCTACGCCGCCTCCGGCGAGATCAACAGCACCGTCGCCGACCAGGCCGCCAGCACCGCCGCCGTCCGCGCCGCCTACGCCGGCCTGGAGGGCACCACCGTCGACGAGCTGGACGGCCTCACCGTGGCCGGCCCGGACTGGTGGTTCAACCTGCGCGCCTCCAACACCGAGCCGCTGCTGCGCCTGAACGCCGAGGCCAAGGACCCGGCGAAGATGGCCGAGCTGCGCGACGGCGTGCTCGCCATCGTCCGCGCCTGACCGAGGCCTCCTGTGCCCCGGCCGGTAGGGTTGCCTATCGGCCGGGGCACCGCCGTGCCACCCCCCGACTTTTGGAGAGCCCCATGAAGCTCGAATCCTTCCTGCTGGAGATCCTGGTCTGCCCGCAGTGCCGGGCCGCGCTCACCGAGGGCGGCACCGAGGAGCAGCCCGAGCTGGTCTGCACCGGCGCGGACTGCGGCCTCGCGTACCCGGTGCGGGACGGCATTCCGGTCCTGCTGGTGGACGAGGCCCGCCGCCCGGCCTGATCCTTGGGGCGAAGCCCCCACCCCGTCAGCCCAGCGCGCACAGGACAGCAGCCGGAGGCCCGCCGCATGCTCGACGACACCCTGCTCGACGACCCGGCCGCCCTGCAGCGCGCCGACCGCGACCGCGCCCTGCTGGCCCTGGCCGGCGCCGGTGCGCGGGTCCGCACCGCGCTGCGGCTGGCCGACGCGGCCGGCCTGGACCGGCTGCGTCCGGACGGCCGCCCGCGCGCCGTCCTGGTCGCGGGCCACGGCAGCGCCCTGACGGCGGGCGAGATCCTGACCGCGCTGGCCGGCAGCGCCGGCCTGATCACCACGCTGCCGCCGACCGAGGCGGCCGCCCCGCGCGCCGACCGGGCCGGCGCACCGCCGGCCTTCACCGCCGGGCTCGGCTGGCAACTGCCCGGCTGGGCCGGCCCGCTGGACCTCCTGGTGGTCAGCTCCGCCGACGGCGGCGAACCGGGCCTGGTCAGCCTCGCCGAGCAGGCCTACGCGCGCGGCTGCGCGATCGCGGTCACCGCCCCGGTGGGCAGCCCGCTGGCCGAGGCCGCGTTGCAGGTGCGCGCGCTGCCGCTGCCGTACGTGGCCTCCGCGCTGCCCGAGGACGAGGCGCCCGCCCGCCCGGCCGCCGAGCCGGACCTCCCCGCCGAGGACCCGGCCGCGCTGTGGTCCCACCTCACCCCGCTGCTCGCGCTCGCCCAGAAGATCGGCATCACCCAGCTGCCGTACGACGCGCTGCCGGCCGTCGCCGACCTGCTGGACGCGACCGCCGTCCGCTGCCGCCCCGACGCCGCCGCGTACACCAACCCGGCCAAGGGCCTGGCCGCCCGGCTGGCCGGGACGGTCCCGCTGCTGTGGGCCGAGGGCCCGATCGCCGGGGCCGTCGCCACCCGCTTCGCCGCCCAGCTCGCCGAACGGGCCGGCCGCCCGGCGCTGGCCGGGCCGCTGCCGCAGGTGCTCACCGCCCACCGCGGCATGTTCACCGGCCAGTTGGGCGCGGGCGCGGACCCGGACGACTTCTTCCGCGACCGGGTCGACGAGCCGGATCCGCTGCACCTCCAGGTCCTGCTGCTGCGGCACGTCCCGGGGGCGCCCGGCGGTCGGCCCGGGGCCCAGCCCGGCGGCGCGGCCGACGAGGCGGACGGGCCGGCCGAGGTGCCGGAGGACGACGCGGGCCCGCGCAGCTTCGGCGTCACCCGCGCGCACCGGCTGGCCGGCGCCCACGACGTCCGGCTGACCGAGTACGCGACCACCCGGCCGGACCCGCTGCACGCGCTCGCCGACCTGGTCGCGCTGACCGACTTCGCCGCCGTCTACCTCGGGCTCGCCGCCGCGCAGTCCTGAGCCGGCGTCGCACGGCCGGTACGGTAAGCGCTCGACGGAGCAGCGCGACCAGCCATTGCGGCGGAGGGACCCGGAGCATGAGTACAGAAGGCGGCACCAAGGCACTGGTCGCGGCACTGTCCGCGAACCTGGCGATCGCGGCGGCCAAGTTCACCGCCTTCGGCTTCACCGGCTCGTCGTCGATGCTGGCCGAGGGCGTGCACTCGGTTGCCGACTCGGGCAACCAGGTGCTGCTGCTGATCGGCGGCAAGCGGGCGCGCCGGGCGGCGGACGAGGAGCACCCGTTCGGGTACGGCCGCGAGCGTTACATCTACGGCTTCCTGGTGGCGATCGTCCTCTTCAGCGTCGGCGGCCTGTTCGCGATCTACGAGGGCTGGCACAAGGTCAACCACCCGGAGAAGCTGGACTCCTGGGGCTGGGCGGTCGGCGTGCTGATCTTCGCCGTCGCGATGGAGGGCTGGTCCTTCCTCACCGCGATGCGCGAGTCGGCGAAGGCCAAGGGCGGCCAGGGCTGGGTGCAGTTCATCCGCACCGCCAAGGCCCCGGAGCTGCCGGTGGTGCTGCTGGAGGACGCCGGCGCGCTGATCGGCCTGGTGCTCGCGCTGCTCGGCGTCTCGCTCACCGTGATCACCGGCGACGGCGTCTGGGACGGCGTCGGCACCCTGGGCATCGGCGTCCTGCTGGTGCTGATCGCGGTGGTGCTCGCCCTGGAGACCAAGTCGCTGCTGCTCGGCGAGTCCGCCGACCGGGATTCGGTGCGCCGGATCCGCGAGGCGCTGGTGGACGGCGAGGCCGTCACCGGAGTGATCCACATGCGCACCCTGCACCTGGGGCCGGAGGAACTGCTGGTCGCCGCCAAGATCGCCGTCAACGCGGAGGACAGCGCGGCCCGCGTCGCGCGGGCGATCGACGCGGCGGAGGAGCGGGTCCGGGCCGCCGTCCCGATCGCGCGGGCGATCTACCTGGAGCCCGACGTCTACAGCGCCGAGAAGGCCGCCGCGGGCGAGGACCCGGCGGCCACCCCCGGCGGGCCCGGGCCCGGCGCCTCGCACTGACCGGCGCCGGTCCGCCGCCGGCCGGGGTCGGCTGGGATCCGCTTGAGGACCCGTCCGGTCCGAGGCCGAAATCGCTCATCGGCGGACGGCCGGTGGGGCCGCCGGTGTAGATTCGTCACCAGAGCCAGAACGTCGCTGCTGATGGCGGTTGATCGGCGGTCCGCCCCTGTGGGGTGTGCCCCGGTCGAGGGAGAGAGGTCCTCCGACGGTTTGTGCTGCGCAGCAGGGAACCGGTCCGCCACCACGGATCCGGCCGCCCCGGCGTAGCCGTGCACCCGTACGGCCCCGCCCCCGCTGCGACCGCACACACAGGACCTTGGCCACGCCCACCCCATCAGCGAGGAGCAGACGCATGTCGACCGACACCACCGGTGACTTCAAGGTCGCCGACCTTTCCCTGGCGCCGTTCGGCCGCAAGGAGATCCAGCTGGCCGAGCACGAGATGCCCGGCCTGATGTCGATCCGAGCCGAGTACGCCGAGTCGAAGCCGCTGACCGGCGCCCGCATCACCGGCTCGCTGCACATGACCGTGCAGACCGCCGTCCTCATCGAGACCCTGACCGCCCTGGGCGCCGAGGTCCGCTGGTGCTCCTGCAACATCTTCTCCACCCAGGACCACGCGGCCGCCGCCATCGCGGTCGGCCCGGAGGGCACCCCGGAGAACCCGCAGGGGGTGCCGGTCTTCGCCTGGAAGGGCGAGACCCTGGACGAGTACTGGTGGTGCACCGAGCAGGCCCTGACCTGGCCCGAGGGCAAGACCCCGAACATGATCCTGGACGACGGCGGCGACGCCACCCTGCTGATCCACAAGGGCGTCGAGTTCGAGAAGGCCGGTGCCGCGCCGGACCCGTCCACCGCGGACAACGACGAGTTCCGGATCATCCTGGAGCTGCTCAACCGCACCCTCAAGGACTCCCCGAACAAGTGGACCGAGGTCGCCGCCACCATCAAGGGCGTGACCGAGGAGACCACCACCGGTGTCCACCGCCTGTACGAGATGCACCGTGACGGCCAGCTGCTGTTCCCGGCGATCAACGTCAACGACTCGGTCACCAAGTCGAAGTTCGACAACAAGTACGGCTGCCGCCACTCGCTCATCGACGGCATCAACCGCGCCACCGACGTCCTGATCGGCGGCAAGGTCGCCGTCGTCTGCGGCTACGGCGACGTCGGCAAGGGCTGCGCCGAGTCGCTGCGCGGCCAGGGCGCCCGCGTCATCGTCACCGAGATCGACCCGATCTGCGCGCTCCAGGCGGCGATGGACGGCTACCAGGTCGCCACCCTGGAGGACGTCGTCGAGACGGCCGACATCTTCATCACGACCACGGGCAACAAGGACATCATCATGGCCTCCCACATGGCCCGGATGAAGCACCAGGCCATCGTCGGCAACATCGGCCACTTCGACAACGAGATCGACATGGCCGGCCTGGCGCAGCTGCCCGGCGTGGTGAAGACCGAGGTCAAGCCGCAGGTCCACGAGTGGCGCAAGGCCGACGGCCGCACCATCATCGTCCTCTCCGAGGGCCGCCTGCTGAACCTGGGCAACGCGACCGGCCACCCGTCGTTCGTGATGTCCAACTCCTTCGCGAACCAGACGATCGCCCAGATCGAGCTGTTCACGAAGACCGAGCAGTACCCGATCGGCGTCTACGTGCTGCCCAAGCACCTGGACGAGAAGGTCGCCCGGCTGCACCTCGACGCGCTCGGCGTGAAGCTGACCACCCTGAGCCAGGAGCAGGCCGACTACATCGGCGTCCCGGTCGAGGGCCCGTACAAGGCGGAGCAGTACCGCTACTGATGCGGTGAGCCGTACGCCGGTGGGGGGGGGGGGGGGGGGGGGGGGGGGGGGGGGGGGGGGGGGGGGGGGGGGGGGGGGGGGGGGGGGGGGGGGGGGGGGGGGGGGGAGGG
>NZ_JBWKER010000105.1:0-4597 GCF_056435345.1 Kitasatospora sp. NPDC043950 | reverse complement strand
ACAACGGGAGCCCCCCCCCACCCCCCCCACCCCCCCCCCCCCCCCCCCCCCCCCCCCCCCCCCCCCCCCCCCCCCCCCCCCCCCCGCGTTCGGTCGGCCGTCGGCGGTTCAGGGCACGATGACGTCGGTGGTCCAGTCGGTGGCGTCCGGGCCGAGGGCCTCGGTGTGGGCGAGCATCCAGGGGAGGCCGCCGAGCTGCTCCAGGGAGGGCGGATCGCCGGCTCCGGTGCCGATGGAGATCTCCACCCCGTTCTGGACGGACTCCAAGGGCGGGTGCGGGTCGGTGTAGGGCGAGCCGTCCGTGCTGGTGTAGACCGGGCGCGGCCCGATCGGCCGCAGGGTGACCGAGACGTTCTTCCCCTCGACCTGGAACATCAGCCACAGGCTCCAGGCGCCGACGCCGTCCGTGTCCGGCCGCCAGAGCGAGATGTCGGTGGCCTTGAACGTCTCGGGCAGGCCGGTGAACCGCACCGGCAGGGGGACGTCCCAGTGGCCGTACCGGACATCGGCCGCGACCCTGAGCAGGATCTCCTGGGAGAAGTTTTCGAGGCGGCCGCCACCGTTTCCGCTGATCTCCGCCCACCGGCCGTCGGGGGTCAGCCAGCGCAGCGTCGGGGCGGCCGTACCGCCCGAGTCGACCAGCCAGTAGGCCGGCCGCCGTTGGCGGGCCGGCAGCGTCGCCAGGGCGTGGCGCAGGTCCAGCGAGGCGTCGAGGTCGACGGGCACGGACTCGGTGTCGAGGGCGGTGCCCGGCCGGCTGGTCCGTCGCCACCAGGAGGTGCGCTGCTCGGCCAGGAAGGTGTTGACCAGCACCCTGCGGGCGTAGCCGTCCAGGTTCTCCATGCGGCCTGCCCGCGACCAGTTCACGTACAGCTTGGTGATGGTCTCCTGGACCAGGTCGTCCGCGCGGTGCCAGTCCCCGCACAGCAGATAGGCGACCTTGCGCAGCCAGCCGCTCCTGGAAGTCACGTACTCCGTGAACTCCTCGTCGCGTGCCTGCTTCGCCATCTGCGCCCCCCTTCTCCCGCGTACCGTCGGCGCTCGTGCGCGCCGTCCACCCCCCTAATGCGGGCACCCGCCCCGAACGTTGCATGCGAAGTGCGCACGTAGGCTTTCGGGCATGCCCAACGGCCGGTACTCGCTCCATACAGCCATGACTCCTCTGGGTCACGACCGCGTGCTGCTCGGGGAGGAGCGCTTCAGCTGCGCCCCCGGGGCGGCCGGCTGGCGGTACGTCTCCAAGACCTACGCGCCGGACGGGCGGGTGATCGGCAGCGTCGACCTCACCCTGGACTCGCGGGCCCGCCCGCTGCGGATGGAGCTGCGGGCCGGTGGCTGGCAGGTGCGCGGCGGCGCGGTGGACGGCGTCGCCTGGGTCCGGACGGACGCGGCGGACCCGGGCGGCGAGCACAGCGTGGAGGGGCACGACCGGGCGCACGGGTTCACCGGCGGCTCGCCGGCCTTCCTGGTCGCCACCGCCCGGCTGCTGCGGCTGCGGGAGGGGGCGAGTGCACGGGTGCGGCTGGTCGCGTTCACCGAACCGGTGCTGGCGCCGCGCACCTTCGACCAGGGGTGGCTGCTGGAGGGGGTCGACACGCACCAGACCGACTCCGGGCCGCTGCTGGTCGAGCGGTACCAGGTCGCGGACCTGGAGACCGGCGAGCAGCAGGTCGTGCACCTCGCGGGGGACGTGGTGCTGGCGGCCGACGGGATCGAACTGGAGGAGCTGGCGTCGCCGCCGAACGCCTGGCCGGCGCAGTTCGGGGAGTAGGTCCGGGCTGAGTGGGTCGGGCGGCGGGCCCGACAGCGCGGTGGGCCTAGGCGGGCGGCGCGAAGCCGGTGCCGGGGGCCGGTGTCGGGGCTGGGGCCGGTGTCGGGGACGGCTGGTCGGCGGTGGGCGGGGCGGGCTTCTCGAAGGAGGGGGCGGCCGGGGCCGCGGTCGTCGGCGGGGTCGTTGCCGCGGTCGTCGTCGGGACGCCGAGGACGCGCAGCGGCCCGCCGTCCGCGGTGGGCGGCTGGGGCGCGGGAGCCGGCCACGCGGCGGGTGCGGGGGCCGCGGTCCGCTGCCGCTGCCACTGGGCCTGGGCCCGCGTCCACTCCCGGCGCTGGCGCTCGGTGAGCACCGCGCCCAGGTATGCCGCCGGGTGCAGCCCCTGCGCCACCGGATGACCGGTCCGGGCGGCCAGGTCGCCGGCCAGCCGGGTGGACATCTGGAGCGCCACCGTGGGGTCCAACTGACCTATGCGGCCCAGCAGTTGGCGAATCGCCAGCCAGAGCGGCTCCGGCACGGCGGACAGGTCCATCGCGACCAGCTCCCGGCCCATCGTCTGGAGCAGGTGCGGGTGCACGGGCGGCAGCGGCGGCGTCCCCCCGCCCGGGGTGCGCTCGCGGACGACCAGCGTCCCGGCGAAGATGTCGCCCAGCCGCTTGCCGTCCACGTTCACGGCCGAGGTGATCACCGCCGGCACGCCGGTCATGGCGACCAGCTCCATGAAGCCGACCAGCCCGCGCACCAGCGAGTGCCGGAACCGCACCGGTCCGCCGTCGGTGCGCACCACCCGCAGGCCGAGCGCGGCCTTGCCGAGCGAGCGCCCGTGGGTGAAGGTCTCGACCATCACCGGCACGGCCACCAGGAAGAACACCAGCAGCCCGATCAGGGTGGCCGCCAGCGCCGCACCGTCCAGTCCGATCAGGGCGACGCTCAGGGTGAGCGAGACCAGGAACAGGGCGGCGAACTCCACGAGCAGGTCCAGCGTGATCGCCAGCGCCCGGCTGGGAAGCTTCGCCGTCTGCAGGTCGAGGACGACCGCCTCACCCGTCACCAGGTCGCTCAAGACACCTGTCCGTTCACGTTCGTGGAGCCGTACAGCTCACTCATGGAGGCCGCCGAGGGCGGCACGGACGAGGGGAGGGGCGTCATCCGGACCGGCCCCCACGACCTGCTCTCCGCAGTCTGATCCGCAGCCGCAAACATACGGCGCCCGGTGGTCGCACGGGAAGTGAGATCCCGGCGGTCGGGGGGCCCACCGCTGCTGGCATGCTGGGCCGCGCGTATCCGTACGTACCCGCCCGTCCACCCGCCCGCGACCGGGCCCCCTCGCGCCCACCGCCGACCATGGAGCCGCCGAATGGACCTGGACGTCTTCGTCGCCACCCACCAGGGGGAGTGGGCACGGCTGGACGCCCTCGCCCGACGGCGCCGGCTCAGCGGAGAGGAGGCCGACGAACTGGTCACCCTGTACCAGCGCGCCACCGGCCACCTGGCCAAGGTCCAGGCCGCCGCACCGGACCCTGCCCTGCTCAGCCGGCTGACCGGCCTGGTCTCGCGGGCCCGCAGCGCGGTGACCGGATCGCGCAGCAGCGGATGGCACGACGTCGCCCGGTACTACACGGTGAGCTTCCCGGCCGCGCTGTACCGCGCGCGCCGCTGGTGGGTGCCGGTCGCGGTCGTCTCGCTGCTGGCCACCGCGGTGCTCGCCTGGTGGATGGCCACCCACCCCGAGGTCCGCAACAGCCTGGTCGCCCCGGATCACCTGCGGGAGATGACCCGCCCGGGCGGGCAGTACGAGTCGTACTACTCGGACCGCCCGGCGAGTTCGTTCGCCGCGCAGGTCTGGACGAACAACGCCTGGATCGCCGTGCAGTGCCTGCTGTTCGGGATCGCGCTGGGTCTCCCGGTGCTCTGGGTGATGTGGACCAACGTGGTCAACCTCGGTGTCGGCGTCGGGCTGATGGCCTCCGCCGGGCGACTCGACGTCTTCCTCGGCCTGCTCATCCCGCACGGCCTGCTGGAGCTGACCGCGGTGTTCGTGGCCGGCGGCCTCGGTCTGCGCCTCGGCTGGACGGTCATCGACCCCGGCCCGCGCACCCGTGGAACGGCCCTGGCCGAACAGGGCCGCTCCATCATCGGCATGTCCATCGGCCTTGCCACGGTGCTGGCCGTTTCCGGTGTGCTCGAAGCGTTCGTCACCCCTTCCGGGCTGCCCACCTGGGCACGCATCTCGATCGGAGTGCTGGCCGAGGCGGCATTCCTTCTCTACGCGCTGGTGTGGGGCCGAAAGGCCGCCGAGGCCGGCGAAGTCGGTGATCTGGACGCGGCCGATCGGGCGGATCTGCAACCCGTCGCGGCCTGAGGCGAGGTGATCGACATGCCTCTGACCTGGTACTCTTCTCGCATCCCGACCAAACCATTGACGTGGTGAGGGTGGGCTAGTAGGTTTGAACGGTTGGGACAGACTGGACAACGGTCAGTCCCGGGCGTTAGTGTCTACGACACCGCCAAATCGAGGTGAGCGCGTTTTATGAATGCGCGTCCTTCGACTGAAGCAAAATTCCGCGAACTGAGCACATCGAAAGCTTTGATAAGCTTCGGAGCGAAGTTCGAAGGAAATCCCGCCAGCGGGAATTCGGAGAAACGAAGCCGGTAAGAACGGCCGCGAGGATCTGATAAGCTGGAAACACGAAAGAACGAAGCGCCCGGAGGGCCCGCTGGAAGGCGGTCCGAAGGAAGTGTCCGTTCCTTGAGAACTCAACAGCGTGCCAAAAGTCAACGCCAGATATGTTGACATCCCCGGCCTCAGAATCTTCTGGGGTTGGA
>NZ_JBWKER010000104.1:0-11938 GCF_056435345.1 Kitasatospora sp. NPDC043950 | reverse complement strand
CTCCGAGGTGAACCGGTCACCGGTGAGCTGCATGCCGTCACCCGAGTCACCGGCGAAACGGATGATCACCCGGTCCAGTCGGCGGATCGGCTTGCTCGGAGTGGCCATGGGACTCTGCTCCTTCGGGCGGTCTACGTGGGAGACCCGGTGGATTGGCGCTCGGCGAGCTTGAGGGCCTCTTCCAGGAGACGTTCGACGATCCGGTTTTCGGGGACGGTCGCGACGACCCGGCCCCGGACGAAGATCTGGCCCTTGCCGTTGCCGGAGGAGACTCCGATGTCGGCTTCCCGGGACTCCCCGGGGCCGTTGACGACGCAGCCCATGACGGCGACGCGCAGGGGGAGGGGGAACCCCTCGAAGGCGGCCTCGACCCGTTGGGCGAGGCGGTGGATGTCGACCTGGAGGCGTCCGCAGCCGGGGCAGGACACGATTTCGAGCTTCCTCGGGCGTAGCCCGAGCGAGGAGAGGATGTGGCAGCCCGCCTTGACCTGCTCGGCGGGCGGTGCGGAGAGGGAGACCCGGATGGTGTCGCCGATGCCTTCGGCGAGGAGGACACCGAAGGCGACGGCGGATTTGATGGAGCCCTGGAACGCGGGGCCGGCTTCGGTGACGCCCAGGTGCAGGGGGTAGTCGCAGCCGGCGGCGATGAGCCGGTAGGCGGCGATGACGGTCAGCGGGTCGTGGTGCTTGACGGCGATCTTGAGGTCGGTGAAGCCGTGCTCCTCGAACAGCGAGCACTCCCACAGCGCGGACTCGGCCAGTGCCTGGGGCGTGGCGCTGCCGTGCTTGGCGAGCAGGCGCGGGTCCAGGGAGCCGGCGTTCACCCCGATCCGGATCGGGACCCTGGCCGCGCCGGCGGCCCGGGCGATCTCCTTGACCTTGTCGTCGAACTTCTTGATGTTGCCGGGGTTGACGCGGACCGCGGCGCAGCCGGCGTCGATGGCCTGGAAGACGTAGCGGGGCTGGAAGTGGATGTCGGCGATGACGGGGATCGGCGACTTGGCGACGATCCTGGGCAGGGCGGCGGCGTCGTCGGCGGAGGGGACGGCGAGGCGGATGATGTCGCAGCCCGCCGCGGTGGCCTCGGCGATCTGCTGGAGGGTGGCGTCGATGTCGGTGGTGGGGGTGGTCGTCATGGTCTGCACCGGGATCGGTGCTCCGCCGCCCACGGGGACCCTGCCGACGTGGATCTGCCGGGAGTGGCGGCGGGCCGCGAGAACGGGTCCATCACCGGGCGCGGGCGCGGGCCCGGGGCCGCGACGGCCGGGCGGGGTGGGGTCGGGGAGGTCGACGCTGTTCATGACGTGCTCCGTGTGGAGGATGGTGCCGGCAGGGAGGCGGCCGAGGGGGCGCCGTGCTCCAGGAGGCGGCGGGCGGTGTCGGCTATGGCAGGACCGCTGATCCCGGCGGCGGACAGGAGGGCGCCGCGCTCACCGTGGGCCAGGAACCGGGTGGGCAGGCCCAGGGCGTGAACGGGGACGGTGACCCCGGCGTCGGTGGCGTGCTGGGCGAGGAGGGCTCCGATGCCGCCCTCGCGGACCCCGTCCTCCACGGACAGGGCGATGCGGTGGCGTCCGGCCAGATGGACGAGGGCGGGGTTGACCGGGGCCACCCAGCGGGGGTCGACCACGGTCACTCCGATGCCCCGGGCCGCCAGGAGTCGGGCGGCCTCCAGGCAGGCGCCGGCTGTCGTGCCGATCGCGACCAGCAGCACGTCCAGGGGCGCGTGTGGGGAGCGGTGCAGGACGTCGATGCCGTCCATGGTGGTCAGCGGGTCGATGTCGGCCGCGGCGGCGGCTTTGGGGAAGCGCACCGTGCTCGGGCCGTCGCCGGACTCGACCGCCTCGCGCAGCAGGGCCCGCAGCCGGGCCGGATCGCGGGGAGCGGCGACGCGCATGCCCGGGACGCGGGCCAGGACCGCGAGATCCCACAGGCCGTGGTGGGAGGGCCCGTCGGGGCCGGTGACCCCGGCCCGGTCCAGGACGAAGGTGACCGGCAGCCGGTGCAGCGCCACGTCCATCAGCACCTGGTCGAAGGCCCGGTTCAGGAACGTCGCGTACAGGCACACCACCGGGTGCAGGCCGCCCATCGCCAGCCCGGCGGCGGAGGTGACGGCGTGCTGCTCGGCGATCCCCGAGTCGAAGACCCGGTCGGGGAACTTCCGGGAGAACGGGCCGAGCCCGACCGGCAGGCGCATCGCCGCGGTGAGGGCGACGAGGTCCTCGCGCTCGCCTCCCAGGGCGGCGAGTTCGGCGGCGAAGACGGACGTCCAGGTCGGCTTGCCCGTGGTGCGGGGGCGGCCGGTGGCCGGGTCGATGACTCCGCAGGCGTGCATCCGGTCGTCGGTGTCGGCTTCGGCCGGGGCGTAGCCCTTCCCCTTGGTGGTGACGGCGTGCACCACGACCGGCCGTCCGAGGGCAGCGGCGCGGCGCAGTGCGGTCTCCAGCGCGGGGATGTCGTGGCCGTCGACGGGGCCGAGGTAGGCGAACCCGAGGTCGGTGAAGACATTGCGGTCCGGTATGACCTGGCCGCTCTCGCGCAGCCGGGCCAGGTGGGCGGGCAGTGCACCTGCGCTGGGGTCGTAGGAGCGGGTGTTGTCGTTCAGCACGACGATGACCGGGCGCCCGGCGGCCCCGAGGTTGTTCAGGGCTTCGAAGGCCAGGCCGCCGGTGAGCGCGCCGTCGCCGACGACCGCCACCACCCGCCGTGCCGCTCCTCGTAGGTGGAAGGCCTTGGCCAGGCCGTCGGCGTAGGCCAGGGCGGTGGAGGCGTGGGAGTTCTCGATCCAGTCGTGCGCGGACTCGGCCCGGCTCGGGTAGCCGGACAGCCCGCCCTGCTGGCGCAGGGTGGCGAACTCCCGGGCGCGTCCGGTGAGGACCTTGTGCGGGTAGGACTGGTGGCCGGTGTCGAACAGGATCGCGTCACGCGGCGAGTCGAAGACCCGGTGGAGGGCGATGGTCAGCTCCACCACACCCAGGCTCGCGCCCAGATGGCCACCGGTGGCGGACACCCGGTCCACGAGCAGGTCCCGTATCCCGGCCGCCAGCCGGTCGAGTCGGCCGGGGCGCAGGGCGCGCAGGGCGGCCGGGGTTCCGGGGAGGGGAAGTGGTCCGTGAGCGGTGGGGGGCACCCCGGTACCGGTGGCGGTGCGTCTGCTCTTCTCCTCGGTGGTGGGGCGGGTCTCCCCGGCTCGGGATGGAGGGTCGATGGCCGTCATGGGGTGAACACCTTCTCGAAGCGGACGAAGTGGATGGTGGCTGTGGCGCGCCGATCGCCGTGGACGGTGACCGACAGTCGGAACCGAGGAGTGCTCACGGGCGCTCCCGGACCGGGGCCGGCGGCGCGAAGTACATGTCCTCCACCGCGGCGGTGTGCTCCACGACCGTCACCGGCCCCCACCGGTGGAGGGCCCGGATCACACCGGTCACCAGGGCCGGTGGGGCGGACGCTCCGGCGGACAGACCGATGGTGCCGGCGCGCTCGATCCAGGCCGGGTCGATGCCGTCGGCGTCCTCGACGAGGTGCGCCTCGGCACCGGCGCGGCGGGCGACCTCCACCATCCGCACCGAGTTCGAGGAGTTCGCCGAGCCGATGACCAGGACCAGGTCGCAGCGCTCCGCGACTTCCGCCACGGCCAGTTGCCGGTTGGTGGTCGCGTAGCAGATGTCGTCCGACGGGGGCTCCCGCAGGGCCGGGAAGCGGCGGCGCAGGATGTCGACGACCTCGCGCGTCTCGTCCACGGCCAGGGTGGTCTGGGTGAGGTAGGAGACGCGGGTCCCGTCGGGGACCTGGAGAGCGGCCGCCTGCGCGGGGGTCTCGACCAGGACGATGGAGGCGGGGGCCTCACCCAGGGTGCCCTCGACCTCCTCGTGCCCGGCGTGCCCGATCAGGACGATGGTGTCGCCGCGAGCGGCGAAGCGCCTGGCCTCGGAGTGGACCTTGGTGACCAGCGGGCAGGTCGCGTCCACGACGGTCAGCTCGCGGGCACCGGCCTGGGCATGGACCTCAGGTGACACACCGTGGGCCGAGAAGACGACCGTGGCACCGGCCGGTACCTCGTCGAGTTCTTCGACGAACACCGCTCCCCGGGCGGCGAGGCCCGCCACGACGTGGGCGTTGTGGACGATCTGCTTGCGTACGTACACCGGCCCGTTCCGGTCCGGGGCGTCCAGCAGCCGTTCCACGGTGTCGATCGCGCGCTCCACCCCGGCGCAGAACGAGCGCGGCGAGGCGAGAACCACCGTCCTGTGCCGCCGGGCGGCGGGCGGCGGAGGAGGTGCGGACTCGGGGGCGCGATCGGGTTCGGCCGTCACCGCGACACCCGGCCACGCGCGAGGCCGGCGGCGAGCGGTGTGGTGTCGGCGGGGCGGTGCAGGGCGCCCGCCGCATCGGTACGGACCAGTAGGGGCATCAGTCTCTCCTGAGGGATGGTCGGGTCCGCGAGGTCCGTGCGGCCGACGGGCGGGGGAGGCCCTTCGGGCCCGCTGCCCCGGTTGTCCGCGCCGGCTCGGTGGCGCACTCACGCATGGGTGAGCAGAGGACCTGCGGCGGAGGCGTTCGCTGAACCTGCCGGGGAACGCTCACGTGTGTCCAGTGAGCCCCAGCCAGGTCATCCGGCGTAACTCTTCTTCATGGCATGCTTGTTGAACCTCCTGCCGTGTTGAACGACCTTGAACGACTCCGAACTGCCGTATATGGGAACAAATTTGCCCCAGTAGTCGGCCGTCCAGAGCGTCTCGGGGAACCTTCAGTACCTTCGAGTGAGGCCAACGGCCGTTCGGGTGGGCGCGGGGCGGATGGGCGTTGTCGCTGTGAAGGCGCCGGGTGCCGGGGCGTCAGAGTACGTGTTCAACGCCGGGGATTCCCGTGTGCGGATCCCGTTCTGTCCGGCGTCCTACTGACGCGTGGGCAGGGAGAGAACCGCAGTGAAGAGAACGCTCAGAAAAGACCAATGGGCCGTTCTCGTCGGGCCGTTGTGCCCGGACGAGGCCCTGGTCCCGACCCTCCTGCACCATCCCTTGCGGGGTCCGGTCGATTGCCGTGGAGCCGAACTCGTGGCCGGGGCTCTGCGCCGCGCCGGGCTGCGGGTCCGCTACCAGGACTTTCCCGTCCCGACCTGCGGCGGGGCCGGGGCGCTTCGGCCTGCGGCCTCCGCCACGGCGACGGGTCTCACCGTGCCCGCGGGCCTGACCGCGACCGGCGGGGCAGTTGGAACCTCGTTGTGGACAGGGGATCCGCCCTGGCAGGAACTCGGTGCGGGTGCGGGTGCGGGTGCGGGGGGTGGCGGAGCGGTGCGGGCGGTGACCTACGTAGGTCGAAACGGTGCCGTGGTCGGGCTGGCGGTGGTGACCTCCGCAGGCGCGGATGCGCCCTCGGAGGCGGCCGTGCGCGCACTGGACAGCTGGGCGGCGGTGCTGCGTACGAGGCGGCTGGTGTCGGCCGGCGTCGCACCGCTGTGTGCAGGGGCGGTGCGGGCCCGTGAAGAGGTCGACGCCGTACTCAGTGGGACGGCGGGGCCGGTGGCGGTGGTGGGCGGTGTGCCGGTCGATGCCCTGGTGGCGGCCCGGTGGCGGGTGCGAGGGGTGGTGTCCGTCGCCGTGGCGGAGCAGGTCGCTCCGGGCGCGGTGGCCGTGATCGGCCCGGCCGGAGCCACGCCCGAGGTCCGGGCCGGACTGGCCGGGCGCGGTGTCACCGTCGTCGACGCGACCTGCGGGAAGGTCGCGGACCTCCACGCGCAGATCCGGGCCTTCGTCGCCGGCGGCGAGGCCGTGCTGGTCGCCGGACGGTCCACCGACGCGGTGACTCCCGGTCTGACCGCCCAGGCGGCACCCGGGCAGGTGAAGGTCCTCGAGAACCTCGAACATGCCATGGCGGTGCCCGTGCCCGACCCGGCACGGGTCGCCGTCGTCATCGCCCCCGGGCGGCCGGTCGAGGACGCCGAAGTCATCACGGAGACCGTACGTGCCCGCTTCGGACACGTCCTTCCGCAGAACCCCGCCAGCTACTGCCATGCGGCCGACGACCGCGCGCACACCCTGCGGCGCCTGGCCCACAGCTGTGACACCGTCCTGATCGCCGGGCTGATCGACGAGCCCGAGACCCGGGAGGCCCTGCGGGTCGTCGAGGAGGCAGGCGCTCCGGCCCGCCTCATCCACAGTCCCGAGGACATCCGTCCCGAATGGTTCCGGCACACCGCCGCCATCGGGGTCACCGCCACCAGCACGACCGATCCCGCGCTGCTGACCCGGATCCTCCACGCCCTCTCCGGCGCCGGGCCCACCGCTGTCACCACCCAACACACCACCACCGGCGGCAGGGTGGCGTCCGTACCCCGATTAGCGTTCGGACGACGCCCGAGGCGAGGCACCCACCGAGCGCGCCGAACGAACCGTCGGATACGACCGGCTTGAAGGCGCGGCGGACCAGGGCCGACCAGGTCCTGTCCGGCCGATCCTGCCGGGCCCGCGACGCTGCGCATCCGCCCCAAGCCTCCGGCCGGGAGAGCCGCGGGCCGATCCGCCAAGATCAGCCGGACAGGACCTAAGGGATCCGGCAGTCCTCGTGGTGGATGGGGTGGCGCAGGAGCTGGGCGGCGGCCGGGACGCGCTGGTAGCTGCGCAGACGGCCGCGCATGGTGTGCAGGGCCGCGGTGGCGCGGGCCGACTGCAGATGGGGGTAGTCGTGCAGGAAGGCGTGCCAGTGCTGGCAGGCTTCCTCCAACTGTCCCTTTTGAAGAAGGAGTTCGGCGAGTCGCGCGGTGGTCAGGGCCCGGGCCCGGCGCTCGTCGGACGGCCTGCGGGTGAGGGAGTGGGACAGAACGGCGCATGCTCGCGAGACGTCGCCGGTTGATGCGAAGACCTCGGCCCGCTGGTGGTTGAGGGCGGCACTGTGGTAACCGCCGGTGGTCCGGTGCTCGTCCTGGGCGTCGTCCAACAGGCTTTGCGCCCGGTCGAGTTGGGTGAACGCCTCGCGGCGCCGGTCGGAAGCGGCGAGGGTGACGGCGAGCTGCCCGGTGATGAACGCGGCCGAACCCGGTGGGAGTCTGGTGACGTCGGCCGCCGCGGCCTGGGCCAGGTTCAGGGCCTGCGCGCGGTCGCCCATGTGGTTGGCCTGGACGCTCATCTGCCGCAGGACGATCGCGTGCCGCAGCGGGTCGGCGGCCTCGATGGCGAGCTCCGCGGCGATGCGGTAGTAGGTCTGCGCGGCGCCGTGGAGGTGCTCGTCGAAGCAGGTGAAGGCGGTGAGGTAGGCGAGGTCGGCGGCGGCCTGGCGGAGTTGCCGGTGGAGCGTGGCGCCGATGGGGCTGGTGAGTTGGGGTGCGATGTCGGTGGCCAGGTAGGTGGTGAGGGCCGGGCGGGTCCGGGCGCCGCCGAACATGTCGTCCGCGTCGGCGAACACGGTGGCCATCAGGTTCGCGGCCTGGACGTGGGCGGTACTGACCCGCGTTCTACCGCTCGGGCGCGGCGAGGGTGCGACAGCCACGGGCGACCGCAGGGTCGGGTCGTAGGGGATCAGGCGGAGGGTGCGGGGGCTGACGGCCGAGGCGGCACCGAGTTGCTCCAGCCGCACGGCGATGTCCGGGGTGGTGGGCTTCTCGACGGTGGCGGCGGAGGGGGAGAGGCCGGCGGCCTGGGGCGTGATCGCGCGGTGGAGGGCGTCGGACAGGACGTGGCAGACGATGTCGGCCACTTCGGGGCGGGGGCGGGAGCCGAGGAGCCAGTGCGCGACCGAGGTGCGGTCGTAGTGCAGGGGCAGGGCGCGAAGGCTGCCGACGGCGTTGACGGCTCGGGCGAGCTGCTCGTTGGTCCAGCCTGTCTCGTCGAGCAGAGCCCGCAGACGGGGATTGGGTGTGTTTCGGGGACTCACGGTGAACCTCGTGGTCGCGGCGGAAGCGACGTCGTGGGCGGGTGCGGGGCGTTCAACACGGCGAGAGGTTCAACAACCCTGCCGCTAAGCAGAGTTACGTCGAAGCGGCTCGCCAGGGCTTACTGGACACACTGTGGGCGCAGCCAGGCAGGTCTGGCAAGCGCCCCGGTGAAAAGCCCTTCGTGCGCCCCCGGAGTGAGAGCACCACTCGGCCGGGGCGGCAACCGGTGTACCGAACGGAGAAGCATGATGACGGCCAGGACCCTCGGCTCCGAATCACCCGACCTGACAGTGGTACGTACCCAGGTCGACGGCATCCTCGACGGCTTCCTCACCGCCAAGGCCCGTGCGGCGACCGCGCGGTACCTGCCCGGGGAGATTCCCCGGATCCTGCACGACTTCCTCTCCTCCGGCGGCAAACGCCTGCGCCCCCTGCTGTGCGTGACCGGCTGGCGCGCGGCGGGTGGCGAAGGCGATCCGCGGCCGGTACTGCGGGTGGCGGCGTCGCTGGAGATGTTCCACGCCTTCGCCCTCATCCACGACGACATCATGGACCGCTCCACCACCCGCCGCGGCCACCCCACCGTCCACCGTGCCCTCGCCACCCTGCAACGCGAGGGCCGCAGCGAGGCGGCCGCCGACGACCTCGGGGTCGGCTCCGCGATCCTGGTCGGCGACCTCGCCCTGGCCTGGTCGGACGAACTCCTCCACACCGCAGGCCTCACCCCGGGCCGGCTCGTCCGCATCCTGCCGCTCATCGACGCCATGCGCACCGAGGTCATGTACGGCCAGTACCTCGACCTCGCCTCCACCGGGCACCCCACCGACGACGTCGACCGGGCACTGGCGATCATCCACTACAAGACCGCCAAGTACACCTGCGAACGCCCCCTGCAGATCGGTGCCACCCTCGCCGGAGCCGACGACGAACTGCGCACCGTCCTCAGCGACTTCGCCCTCCCCCTCGGAGAGGCCTTCCAACTGCGCGACGACCTCCTCGGCGTCTACGGCGACCCGGACCGCACCGGCAAGCCCACCCTCGACGACCTGCGCGACGGCAAGCACACCACCCTCGCAGCCCTCGCCCTCAAACTCGCAACCCCGGACCAGGTCGCCCGGCTGCGCCGGCTCCTGGGCGACCCCGACCTGACCGAGGAGCAGGCCGAGGACGCCCGACGCGTCATCACCGCCACCGGCGCCCGCGACATGGTCGAGCAGATGATCCGGGCCCGCTGCGCGCAGGCCGACCACGCCCTCTCCCGCAGCACGATCCCGCCCGCCGTGGCCGCCACCCTGCGCGAACTCGCACGGGCCGCGACGAAGAGGACCACATGAGCGCAGTCGCACCGGAAGGCGACCGCCCGTCCTGGCCGCCCCTGTGACTGCCGGGCTGGTGCGGGTCCCACCGTCCGGGCCCTCGGGAGAGGTCGCTCAGGCCGTGCGGAGCACCGAAATCGAGCACCTGATCCACCTGTTCCGTGACCGGGCCAACCGAGTTCTCACCACGGCTACGGCCGTGCGGAGCCCATCGCGAACACGTACCAGCACCGGCAGTTCGCTCTGCCGCGCGCGCACCGCAGATCACGTCCAAGGAGAAGTAGCCGTGACCACAGACACCCAGGAATCCGTGTACTGGAACGCTCAGGCTGCCGGTCTGGTCCCTGCGGGATCAAGGCCCGCTGAGCTGCTGTCGGGCCTACGGGTCGGGTCCGCCGCGGAAGACGACAGCACCGACCCGGACGACGTCCACCGGCAGAGTCATGCCGGGGCGCCTCATGGGGAACGGGAGCACGATACGGTCCTGCGGATCGCCACAGCGCCCGCCTATGTCCCCTACCAGTCTCCGCGGATGGAGGTGCACCCGGAGGGCGAGCGGATGAGCTGGTCGGCCATCGCGGTGACCAGGTCGCGCGAACTCCGGGAGTCGGTGGCCTCAAGCGCCGTGGGGGACACGACGCGGAAGGTCGTCCTGTTCGCCAAGGACAGGCTGTGGGACGGCCGTTCATCCGAGTCGGCGCGAGCACTCGCCGAGCTGTGCGGGATCATTCCCGGTAAGGGCGGCGAAGTCGCCGAGGTGGCGGAAGAGTACCTGCGCCGGGGAGCCGAGCCCGAGCGGCGTTCTCTCGAAGCGATGGCCGTACGGGACCTCTGGGGAGCCTTCCAGGCCGATGTCACCATCCGGTGTACGGACTGGCGCATTCCCGACCTGAGCGCCTCGCTGATGGCTGCGAGCATGGGGATCGACTACCCGGACGCACCCGACGACAGCGGAGCCGTCGGGCTGGAGCCGTACATCGACGCGAGCAGTGAGGGCATCGCCTGCCTCAGCGGGAGCGCCGCCCAACAGGCATTCCGGGACAGCACAGTCACCTGTGCGGTCATCCAGATGAAAGAGGAGATACGGACGGAACTCCTGAACGCTGTTCCGGCCGCCGGCCCCTGCGCCGTTGTCCCACCCGCCTCGGCCCCCGCACCAGCCGACTATCTGGTCGCACGCTGGTGGGACGGAGACCTGCCGGCGATCCTTCGCCTCACGGTCGGCTGGGCTCCCTACCGGCACCTGTCCACCGACCGGGGATACTTCCCCGGCAGTGACCGATGCGGAAGGATGTTCCGCGCTATCAACGGCCCCCTCTACTACAACGCCAGCGTCGATCTACTCCACGACTACGGTGCCAAGGAGGCGTTCAACGAGCTTCACCTGGCACTGGCGAGCGGAGACGGCCGCAACCTGATCGGCTTCGCCGACGCCCTCGCCGCGGCCACCGACGAGGCGATCGCCTGCGACTGCGGACGCGACGGCCACCAGGTGGCGGCAGAGATCGCCATGGGCGCGTGCGTCTACTTCGCGCTCACCCCCCGCTACTTCCTCCGGCGCCAGCTCGCGGCGCTGTCCCACACCGCCCCGCACACCAACGGCTCCTTCCTCCCGTCACAGGAAGCAGCCAGGGCCACCGCCACCACCGTGCTCCCGCCCGGCAACATGATGTACTCCCCGAACTGGACACCGCTCTGGCGTACCGCGCCCGAACCGGACGACACCACGTGGGCCGAGGCACTCGCCCACCGTGCGACCCGGCGCTACTTCGCCACCGACCAGACCCAGCACCCCATCGGCCAACGCTGCACCGCGCTGACCCGGGACATCATCGAGCAAGCCGCGTGCCTGACCGACGGGCCCGCCTTGCGGTCGATGGCGGACCGCTGGCGTGACCTGTTCCGTCTCATCGCCACGCATCCCAGCATGAGCACGGCGAGCAACGCCCCCGACCCAGACGTCGTGGAAGAACTGGCAGAGCTCGTCAGCCGCGTCTGGACCAACCTCATCGCAGGTTCCCACGCCCCAGCAGCACCGACGGGCGAAAGCGATGCTCATCTGAACATCGACTACCAGCACATCGTCAGCAAAACCTATGATCAGGGCCCCTTCGGCTTCGCGCTGCGGCGGTCACTGTACGGCGCCGTGACCACTGCCATCGAGCTCGCAGGCCACAACCCCTACGCCCGCCTGATCGACGGCACAGGCCTGGCCTGCTGCCCTCAGCAGGGCGAAGCGGTGCAGGCGCCGACTTCGTGAAGTGGATCGGGTCTCGGCCAGACCGTGTGGGGGACACGCTGGCTCGCCGGGCGCCGGTCATTGCCTCCGGCGCCCGGTCCGCTTCGCCGCTCGTCCGGCCCTAAGCGATGATCTTGGACACCACCCCGGCGCCGATGGCCCTGCCGCCCTTGCGGATGGTGAACCGCAGACCGTGTTCCATCGCGACGGGCTTGGTCAGGGTGACCTCCACCTGGGCGGTGTGTCCCGGCGAGACCGACTCGACGCCGTCGCCCTTGACACCACGCAGACGCACACCGACGGTTTCGCCCGCCTTGCCCTCGGCGAACTCCTTGCGGAGCTGCTCAACCCCGGTACAGCGGGGTGGCCGGCATCCGCCTCGGTGTCAGGGTGTGCGGGTGTGCAGTGCGGGGGCGGGGCAGGGCAGGGCAGCGGGCGGGCCCCGGTGGGGGTGAGGCCGTCGAGGACGAGGGCCAGGTAGCGGCGCCAGCCGTCTTCGCGGGGTTCCATCGTCCA
>NZ_JBWKER010000103.1:5550-12029 GCF_056435345.1 Kitasatospora sp. NPDC043950 | reverse complement strand
ACCCCCCCCCCCCCCCCCCCCCCCCCCCCGTCCCCCCCCTCGCCCCCCCCCCCCCCCCCCCCCCCCCCCCCCCCCCCCCCCCGGACCGTGCGCGTCAGTTGACGTTGACGCCGCTCCAGGCCGCCGCGACGGCCTTGTACTCGGTGCTGTTGAGGCCGTACAGGTCCTTGGCCGCGCTCAGGGAGGCGGTGCGGGCGCCCTTGTAGGTGGTGGTGGAGGTCATGTAGACGGTCAGCGCGCGGTACCAGATCTTGGCGACCTTCTGGTTGCCGATGCCGGCCACCGTGGAGTTGTTGCAGGTGGGGCTGTTGTAGGTGTAGCCGTTGATGGTCTTGCTGCCGCTGCCCTCGCTGGCCAGGTAGAACCAGTGGTTGCCGACGCCCGAGGAGTTGTGCACGTCGAGCTTGCCGACCGAGCTGCTCCAGCAGTCCGCCGACCGGCCGTCGAGCGAGGGCTTGTCGAAGCGGCGCAGCCACGGCGGGGTGGACTGGTCGCTGAACAGGTAGTCGGGGGTGTCGACCTTGTTGTTGGCGTACCACTCCACCATGGTGCCGAAGATGTCGCTGGTGGACTCGTTGAGGCCGCCGGACTCGCCGCTGTAGCGCAGGTTGGCGGTGGCGCTGGTGACGCCGTGGGTCATCTCGTGGCCCATGGTGTCGAGGTCGACCTGCTCGGGGTCGGTGCTGCCGTCGCCGTCGCCGGTCATCATGCAGAAGCAGCTGTCGGACCACTGGGCGTTGTCCCAGTTGGTGCCGACGTGGACGAAGACGGTGGCGCCCTTGCCGTCGTTCTTGATGCCGTTCCGGCCGAAGGTGTTCTTGTAGTAGTCGTACGTCCAGGCGGTGTTGGCGTGGGCGTCGACGGCGGCGGTGGAGCGGTCGGTGGAGAACTTCTTCCCGTCGCCCCAGACGTTGGTGGTGCTGGTGAACGCGGTGCCGGAGCCGGCCTTGAGCGCGCTCGCCGCGACGTTGTTGGCGTCCTTGGTGACGTGGCCGCGGACCGAGTCCTTGAGGGTGTAGCCGCCGCCGCTCTGGGCGGTGGTGTCGATCGTGATGTCGCCGGTGTACTCGGAGTGGCCGGTGCCGGAGGCCTGGTGCTCGGCGTCGTAGGTCTCGATCTGCTCGCCGGTGGTGGCGTCGGTGACGACCACCTTGCCGGCCGGCTGGCCGTGCTCGCCGGTGCCCTCGACGGTGGTGCGCCAGGCGAGCCGGGGTGTGCCGTCGGCGGCCCAGACGACCAGTTCGGGCGTGCTGGTGGCGTCCTGGACGCCGGGGGCGGCCGTGAGCGCGGCGGAGGCGCCGGCCTGCGCGGGCACCTTCGGGACGGTGGACCCGACGGCGGCGTCGTGGGCGGCCGCGCGGGAGGAGTCCTTGAGCCGGCCGCGGGCGTCCTGGTGGACGACCAGGTCACCGCCGACCACCGGCAGGCCCTGGTAGGTGCGGTCGAAGCGGACGTGCTGGGTGCCGTCGGCGTCGAGGACGACGTCCTTGACCACGAGGTCCTGGCCGGCGCCGAAGCCGAACACCCCCGCGTTGTGGGTGACGTTGGCGCGGGCCTGGGATATCGCGGCCTCGCGCATGCCGGGGGCGGCGGTCGCCGTGCCGGTGGGGACGGCGACGGCGACGAGGGCGGCGACGACCGCGATGGCTCCGGCCGCGAGGGGGCGGCGGGAGGAGGAGGTGGGGCTCACTCGGACTCCAGTCGGGGTAGCTGCAGGGAAAAGAGCTGCGACCGACATTGACGGCGATCAGTCAGATAGAGCTAGAGGAATGGTCATATCTTTGCCAAGTTGTGTCCTGTTCAAATCAAAAGTGAGCAGAAATCAACACCCGTGCCGCATATGGCCGATCGCGTTCCGACGCATGACGCATGACCTGACGAGGCCCTAGGCTCGCCCCCATGGACGGATGGGTGGGGGCCTGGACCGGCGGTCGGGCGGCTGTCCACGTGGGCAACGTCGCGGACTTCAACGAGCAGTTCTTCGCCTCGGGCATGGACGCCGCCCAGCGCGCCAGACGGCTGCGGCAGGCACACCACTACGCCTGCCTGGCCACCTGCTACAGCCTCGAACCGGCGCTGCTGGTGCTGCCCGCCGAGGTCGGCCCGGAGTGGACCGACTGGCTGGCCCGGGAGCTGGAGTGGGGCCCGGTCGAGGTGCACGGCGGCGTCGCGCCCGAGCGGACGGTCGCCCGGGCGCTCGCCGAACGGCCGGCCCTGGCCGCGCGGATCGCCGCCCTCGGCCGGCCGGTGGTCACCTGGGGCCGCACCGCCGCCCAGGGCGAGGGCCCCGAACTGGCCGCGGTGCACCGCTACGAGTCCAAGGCGGCGGCCCACGACCTGTTCGCCGAACTCGCCCCCGACCACCCGGGCGTCGTCGTCCCCCGGCAGGAACGCCCGGACGGCCGGGGCCGGGCGGCCCGCCGGCTGACCGCCCGCGCCGCCCGGGGGCTGACCACCGTGCTGAAGAGCCCGCACGGCGTCGGCGGCTACGGCACCGTCGTGGTGGAGCCGGCCGACCTGTTCGCCGCCGGCGGCGGCCGGGCCCTGCTGCGGCGCCTGGTCCGCTCCGAACTCCTGCCCGCCCAGGGCGGCCTGCTGCTGGAGGAGCACGTCGACCCGGGCCCGGCCGCCCGGCTGCGCGACCTCACCTACGACGCGCTGGTCGGCCCCGACGGAGCCGTGCACCCGGTGGGCGCCGGCGACATGCGCGTCACCGGCACCCGCTACCAGGGCGTCACCGTCGGCCCCGACGCGGTGCCCCGGGGCGCCGCCGCGACGGCCCGCCGGTTCGCCCTCGCGGTGGGGGAGCGGCTGGCCGCCGAGGGCTACCGAGGCTGGTACGACGTGGACTTCGTCACCGACCGGCGGCGCCGGCTCGCCCCCACCGAGATCAACCTGCGGCTCACCGGCCCGGCCGTGGCCTTCATGCTGCGGGCCCGCCTCGACCAGGTGCGGGGCCCGGGCCACCTCGTCCGCACCCTGGACGCGATGCCGCTCGGCGCCCGGCTCGCCCCGGGCACGCTGCACGACCACCTCGACCGGCTGCGGCCGCGCTGCGCCCGGCTCGACGTCACCCTCCTGCCGCTGATCCCGACGGCGGGCCACGACCCGGAGCCCGCCGTCGGCCTCGCTCTCGCCGGGCCGAGCGCTGAGGCGCTGGACGCCGCGCAGGCGCTGCTCACGGCCGCGCACCACGGGCTGGCCGGGATGTTCGAGGCGCTGCGCTGACCGGTCGTCAGCGCAGGCCGTCAGCGCAGGTCGTCAGCGCCGAGCGGCCGTCACCGCCGGCGGTCCAGGGTGAGGTTGCGCGGGGCGACCACCAGGGTGGCGCCGGAGCCCAGCGCGCGGACCCAGTCGGCGGTGAAGACGTCGAACTCCAGGCTCGACGTCTGCAGGATCCGGTCCGCCGGGGACAGCCCGTACACCTCGTGCCAACCCCGGTACGCGGACAGCAGGTTGCGGTGCTCGACCAGGGCCCCGGTGGGCAGGCCGGTGGAGCCCGAGGTGTAGAGGACGCAGGCGAGGTCCGTCGGGCCGGTGGGCGCCCCCGGTGGGTCGGGCGGCTCTTCGGTGAGGTCGGCCGTGTCCAGGCAGACGATCCGCGCCGGGCTCGCGTCGGCGAGCCGCACCCGGTGGCTCTCCTCGGTCACCACCAGGTCCGGGGCGGCGTCGGTCAGGACGTGCCGCAGCAGCGCGTCCGGCGCGCTCGGTTCCAGCGGCACGTACGCGGCGCCCGCCTTCAGCACCGCGAGCAGCGCGACGTACACCCGCGTGCCGCGGCCCAGGGCCACCGCCGCCCGGCCGCCGGGGGCCAGGCCGCGCGCCGCCAGGTGGCGGGCCAGGGCGTCGGCCCGCGCGTCCAGTTCCCCGTACGTCAGCTCGGCATCGCCGCAGCGGACGGCCACCGCCTGCGGTGCCTGCCCGGCCCGCAGTTCGACCAGCCCGTGCAGCGTGTCGGCCGCCCGGTCCTCGGCCGCTTCCCCGTCGGTCGGCATCGGCGCTCCCCTCGTCCCCTCCGAATGCCCAGATCATCCTCCCAACTCCCGCAGGGTGACAGGGTTCTGGAGCGTCCACTCCTCGGACGGCCCGGACCCGCGTGCGGTGACGGTTGTACTCTGCACGCAGACGGTCGGCGCCGGCCCGTCCGGTACGGCGCTTCGCCCGCGCCCTGTCCGGCGCCGCACCTCGGAGGTCCGCCCCCATGAGCTCGTCCGTCCCGTCCTTCGACGGCCCGCTGCTGCGCACCCAGGACGTGGACGTCGTACGCGACGGCCGCCACCTGCTGCGCGGGATCACCCTCGCCATCGAGCCGGGCGAGCACTGGGCGCTGCTCGGCCCCAACGGCGCCGGGAAGTCGACCCTGCTCGCCCTGCTCGGCGCGGTCTCCCACCCCACCCGGGGCGAGGTGGACGTGCTCGGCCGCCGGCTCGGCCGGGTGGACATCCGCGAGCTGCGCGCCCACCTCGGACACGTCAACCCCCGGCACCCGCTGCGCTCGCCGCTGAGCGTGCGCGAGGTGGTGCTCACCGGGCACACCAACACGATCGAGCCGGAGTTGCACCGCAAGCCCGGCCCCGAGGTGCTGGAGCGGGCCGAGCAGCTGATCGAGACGCTCGGCATGGGCGCGATCGCCGAGTCGGCGTGGACCACCCTGTCCCAGGGCGAGCGCGGCCGGGCCCTGATCGCCCGCGCGCTGATGCCGAGCCCCCGCCTGCTGCTGCTCGACGAGCCCGCCACCGGGCTGGACCTGACCGCCCGCGAGCTGCTGCTGGACAGTCTGGACCTGCTGCGCCACCAGCACCCGGAGCTGGCCAGTGTGCTGGTCACCCACCACCTGGAGGAGCTGCCGGAGAGCACCACCCACGCCCTGCTGCTGCGGGACGGGGAGTGCGTGGCGGCCGGGCCGGTGGACGAGGTGATGACCACCGAGCTGATCAGCGTGACCTTCGGCCACCCGATCCGGATCAGCCGGCACGAGGGCCGGTGGACGGCCCGGGCGGCCGCGCGGCGTACGCCGGGGCGCTGACGGGTCCCGGTCGGGGCGTGGGCAGGCTGGGCGGTCGGCCCGCTTCCGACGGGGGCGGGTATGGACGTAAAAAAGTTTTTACGTAAGGTATGCCTTAGCTAAGGCGGGGTTGTCGCTGGTTCGACGCCCCCACCGGTGCTCAGCCCTGCCCCGCCCTGGCACACCCATGCCCTTTTCCGTTGGAGCCCGCATGTCCGCCCGTCGCCGTTCCACCGCAGCCGCGCTGCTCACCCTCGCCGTGGCGACCGCCACCCTGGCGGGCTGTGCGGCGAAGAAGGACGACAAGGCGGGCGGCGCGGACGCGGTCAAGATCAACGCGACCGACACCGCCTGCGAGGTCTCCAAGACCAGCTTCCCGGCCGGCCACGTCGTCCTGGACATCAGCAACAAGGGCGCCAAGACCACCGAGGTCTACGTCTACGGCGCCGGCGACAAGATCGTCACCGAGCGCGAGAATATCGGCCCCGGCACCAAGGCCACCATCAACGCCGAGATCAAGGCCGGCTCCTACGAGATCGCCTGCAAGCCCGGCATGGTCGGCGACGGCATCCGCCAGAAGATCACCGTGACCGGCGAGGGCGCCAGTGCCGCCGCCGCCGACCCGCGCCTGACCGCCGCCGTCGACGCGTACCGCACGTACGCCCAGCAGCAGGCCGACGCCACCATCCCGGCCGTCGAGGCCTTCGCCGCCGCGATCAAGGCCGGCGACGTGGAGAAGGCCAAGTCGCTGTACGCGCCGTCGCGCACCGGCTGGGAGCGCACCGAGCCGGTCGCCGAGAGCTTCGGCGACGTCGACCCCAAGACCGACACCCGCGAGGACAAGCTGGAGGCCGGCCAGGAGTGGACCGGCTGGCACAAGCTGGAGAAGTCGCTCTGGGCCGACGCCAAGATCGGCGACGACGAGAAGAAGCTCGCCGACCAACTGGTCAACGACCTCAAGGACTGGCAGAAGAAGATCCCCGAGGCCGAGATCACCGCGACCAGCATGGCCAACGGCGCCAAGGAGCTGCTGGACGAGGTCGCCACCAACAAGATCACCGGCGAGGAGGACCGCTACAGCCACACCGACCTGGCCGACTTCCAGGCCAACGTCGAGGGCGCGCAGAAGGCCTACGAGCTGCTGAAGCCGGTCGCCGCCGAGAAGAGCCCGGAGCTGGCCAAGACCCTGGACTCCGAGTTCACCGCGATCCAGGCCCTGCTCGCCAAGTACAAGCAGGCCGACGGCACCTTCACCTCCTACGACAAGGTCACCGAGGCCGAGCGCAAGACCTTCTCCGACGCGGTCAACTCGCTGGGCGAGCCGCTGTCGAAGCTGGCCGCCGCCGTGGTCGTCAAGTAACGACCGCGGCCCCACCCGAGCACCGTCCCCACCCCACCGACGCCGTGGGGGGCCGAAAGGGGCTCCCCGGACCCGGGGAGTCGGCCCAGAGAAAGAGCCGACCGCAACCGGAAG
>NZ_JBWKER010000103.1:0-5540 GCF_056435345.1 Kitasatospora sp. NPDC043950 | reverse complement strand
TCATCGTCCGCACCCCCCCCCCCCCCCCCCCCCCCCCCCCCCCCCCCCCCCCCCCCCCCCCGTCCCCCCCCCCCCCCCCCCCCACGGCATCGGCGAGTCAGCACAGAGAAGGATCCGCCCGCCGATGGACGCCGAGAACGCCAAGGGCACCGAGAACCCCGAGAACCCCGAGGGCACCGCGAACGCCCCCGCCGCTGCCGCCGGGGGCGCCGTCAGCCGACGGGCCGTGATCGGCTGGGCCGGCGCGGGCGTCGCGCTCGGCGCCGCCGCCGTCGGCTCGGTCGCCGCCGCCACCCGGCAGGACGACCCCGCCCCGGCGGCGGCCGCCCAGACCGGCGCCGAGGTGCCCTTCTACGGCGAGAACCAGTCCGGCATCGCCACCCCGGTCCAGGACCGCCTGCACTTCGCCGCCTTCGACGTCTCCGAGAAGGCGACCCGCGAGTCGCTGGTCAAGATGCTCAAGGAGTGGACCAAGGCCGCCGCCGCGATGACCGGTGGCCGCGAGGTCGGCACCGGCGCCGCCGACGGCCTGCCCGAGGCGCCGCCGGACGACACCGGTGAGGCCCTCGGCCTGCCCGCCTCCCGGCTCACCCTCACCATCGGCTTCGGCCCCACCCTGTTCGACCAGGACGGCGTCGACCGCTTCGGCCTCCGTGCCAAGCGCCCCGAGGCCCTGATCGACCTGCCGAACTTCAAGGGCGACAAGCTCGACCCGCTGCGCAGCGGCGGCGACCTCTGCGTCCAGGCCTGCGCCGACGACCCGCAGGTCGCCGTGCACGCGATTCGCAACCTGGCCCGGATCGGCATGGGCACCGTGAACATCCGCTGGTCCCAGCTCGGCTTCGGCAAGACGTCCTCCACCACGCCGGACGCCCAGACCCCGCGCAACCTGCTCGGCTTCAAGGACGGCACCCACAACATCGCGGGCACCGACGGCGCCGGGCTGGCCGAGCACGTCTGGGCCGCCCCCGGCGACGGCCCCGAGTGGATGACCGGCGGCTCCTACCTGGTCGCCCGGCGGATCCGGATGCACATCGAGACCTGGGACCGCGCCTCGCTCAAGGACCAGGAGGACACCTTCGGCCGCACCAAGGGCGAGGGCGCCCCCTACGGCAAGGCCAAGGAGCACGACGCGCCGGACCTCAAGGCGATGCCCGCCGGCTCGCACGTCGCCCTGGCCCACCCGGACGCCAACAACGGCCTGATGATCCTGCGCCGCGGCTTCTCCTTCACCGACGGCACCGACGGCCTCGGCCGCCTGGACGCCGGCCTGTTCTTCCTCGCCTACCAGCGCGACACCCGCAAGGCCTTCGTGCCGCTCCAGCAGCGGCTCGCGGCCGGCGACAAGCTCAACGAGTACATCCAGCACGTCGGTTCCGCCCACTTCGCCTGCCCGGCGGGCGTCCGCAAGCCCGGGGAGTGGTGGGGCCAAGCGCTCTTCGGCTGATCCCCCGCCCCGTTCAACCCCCCGAGGAGAGTGCCGTGTTCGGCAACTACCTGATCGGCCTGCGCGAAGGCCTCGAAGCCAGCCTGGTCGTCTGCATCCTGATCGCCTACCTGGTCAAGACCGGCCGCAGGGACAAGCTGCCGCCGGTGTGGATCGGCGTCGCATCCGCCGTGGTGCTCAGCATGGTCTTCGGCGCCGTGCTGCAGTTCGGCTCCTCGCAGCTCACCTTCGAGGCCCAGGAGGCGCTGGGCGGCTCGCTGTCGATCATCTCGGTCGGGCTGGTCACCTGGATGGTGTTCTGGATGCGCCGCACCGCCCGGCACCTGAAGACCGAACTGCACGGCAAGCTGGACGCGGCCATCGCCATGGGCACCACGGCCCTGGTGGTCACCTGCTTCCTGGCGGTCGGCCGCGAGGGCCTGGAGACCGCGCTGTTCATCTGGTCGGCGGTGCAGGCCACCAACGACGGCTACAACCCGCTGATCGGCGCCGCGCTCGGCCTGCTCACCTCGGTGGTGCTCGGCTGGCTGTTCTACCGCGGCGCGCTGAAGATCAACCTGGCCAAGTTCTTCACCTGGACCGGCGCGATGCTGGTGGTCGTCGCGGCCGGCGTGCTCGCCTACGGCGTGCACGACCTCCAGGAGGCCGGCTGGCTGCCGGGCCTGCACAGCGTGGCCTTCGACATCAGCAGCACCATTCCCAAGGACAGCTGGTACGGCACCCTGCTCAAGGGCGTGTTCAACTTCCAGCCGGACCCGACCGTGCTGCAGCTCGTGGTCTGGCTGCTCTACCTGGTGCCGACCCTCGCCGTGTTCTTCGGCCTGTTCGGCGGCAAGGCGAAGCCCGTCGCCGCCAAGCCGGCCGCCTGACCCCTCCGTTCGGCGAACCGCCCCGCCCCGTCCGGCACCCCGCCGGGCGGGGCGGTGTCGTGTGCGGCGCTATGTCCCGCACAGGCACGCGGCGCTATATCCCGTACACGCAGAGGAAGACGATGAAGGCGACCAGCCCGACGGCCGCGGCGATCCACGGGCCCGGCGCGAACTCCTGTCGGACGTACCCGGCGTCGTGCGTCTGCGACAGGTGCTCGGAGGCCTTCGCCTGCGCACCGAACGTCGCCGACCTGCGGTAGCCGCAGCTCTCGCAGACCACGCGCCGGGTGTTGTTCCGCCCCGAGACGACCTTCACCGCGTGCTGGTGCCCGTGCGGGTCCTCGCCCGTGAACCGGCTGGTCTCCATGCCTTGGCCCCCTTCGCCTCGCCCCTGTGCGCGCGAGCATCCTTGCACGCACCACCGACAGCCGTACCCCGGTGGGACCGGGATACGCCGGAGCCCCGGACGGTCCTCGACCGTCCGGGGCTCCGGCGCGCTTGCGGGGGGCGTCTACTCGCTCTTGATCGCGCCCAGGATGTCCATCCGGGCGGCCCGGTGGGCCGGCCAGAGGGCGGCCAGCAGGCCGATCACCGCGGCCGCGACCAGGAAGCCGACGATCTGCAGCGGCGGCACCACGGTGGTCATGTTCTTGAACGAGTCGGCCATCGTGCGGTTGCCCGCCCAGGCCACCAGGATCCCGAGCCCGATCCCGACCGCGCCGCCGAACAGCGCGATCAGCAGCGACTCCAGCCGGACCATCCGGCGGATGCCGATCCGGTCCAGGCCGATCGCCCGCAGCATGCCGATCTCCCGGCGCCGCTCGAACACCGACATCGCCATGGTGTTGACCACGCCGAGCACCGCGATCACCACGGCCATCCCGAGCAGCCCGTACATCATGTTCAGCATGCCGGTGATCAGCTGACGGTTCTCCGCCTTGATGTCCTTCTCGCCCTTGACCGCGATCAGCGGGTTGCCGCCGGTCGCGTCGCGCAGCGCCTGCTTCAGCTTCTCGTCCGCGCCGTTGGCGCCCTTCACCAGGACCTTCGCCGGGCCGGAGCCGGGCAGCGCGTGCGGGCCCACCACGTTGTCCGGGGCGATGATGTTGGCCAGCGCGCTGTTGGCCTCCAGCACGGCGCCGACGGTGAGCGAGCCCTTGGTCTTGTCCGGGTAGGTGACGGCCATGGTGTCGCCGACCTTGAAGCCGAGGCGTTCGGCGGTGCCCGAGCTCATCATCAGCTTGCCCTGCTTGAGGGCGTCCGCCGAGCCGTCCTTGACCTTGACGGTGGCCAGCTGGCCGATGGTCGCGGCGTCGACGCCCGTCAGGAACTCGTAGTCGGAGTCGCCCTTGTCGGTCGTCACCCGGATTTCGCGCATCACGCTCATGGCGCTGACGCCGGGCGCCTTGGCGATCTGGCTGGCGACCTCGGGGGAGAGCTTCGAGCCGTTCTGCATGGCGACCGTGAAGTCGGCCTTGAGGTCGTTCGCGGTCGCCGCGTCGACGGCCTTGTTCACCGAGGCGCCGACCACGGTCAGCGCGGTGATCAGGGTGACGCCGATGGTCAGTGCCGAGGCGGTGGCCGCCGTCCGGCGCGGGTTGCGGATCGCGTTCTCCTGGGCCAGCTTGCCCGGCGTGCCGTAGACCTTGCGCAGCAGCGGGGCGAACAGCGCGATCAGCGGCCGGGCCAGCAGCGGGGTCAGCACGAACACGCCGATCAGCAGGGTGCCCGCGCCGAGCCCGACCAGCTTGTACTCCTTGCCGCCCGCGCCCGCGGCCAGGGCGCCCGCGCCGGCCAGCGTGAACAGCAGGCCGATCGTGTTGCGCACCCGCAGACTCTTCTGGGTGGCCGGCTGCTCGACCGAGCTCATCGCGGCCACCGGGGCGATCCGGGCGGCGCGCACGGCCGGCAGCAGGGCGGACAGCACCGTCACCAGGACGCCGACGGCCAGGGTCACCGCGATGGTGAGCGGCTTGATCACCAGCGAGCCCTGCGGCATGGTGTCGTCCATCGCGCTGACCAGCGACTGCATTCCGGCGCCGATCCCGATGCCGGCGAGCAGCCCGGCCGCCGAGGCGAGCAGGCCGACCAGTAGTGCCTCGACCAGCACGGAGCGGGTGATCTGCCTGCGGCTGGCGCCGATCGCCCGCAGCAGTGCGAGTTCCTTGGTGCGTTGGGCGACCAGCATGGTGAAGGTGTTGGCGATGATGAAGATGCCGACGAACAGTGAGATGAAGGCGAAGACCATCAGGAAGGTGCTCAGGACCTTGGTGCCCTGCTGGATCATCCGGTCCTGCTCGGCGGCGAGCTCGCGCCCGGTCTTCGCCTCGATCGAGTCGCCCTGCGGGGCGGTCTGCTTGACGGCGGCGAGCAGCGCGGTGTCGTCCGCGCCCGGCTTGCTCTTGACGTCCAGCTCGGCGTAGCGGCCCGGGCTCAGGTAGAGCTGCTGGGCGGTGGCGGTGTCGAAGGCGGCCAGCGAGCCGCCGGCCAGCACGCGCGGGTCGTTGGTGGTCAGGGTGCCGGTGAGCTTGAGCTCCATCACCGGGCCGTTGACGGCGACCCGGACGGTGTCGCCGACCTTGTAGCCGCCCTTCTCGGCGGTATTGGTGTCCAGTGCGATCTCGCCCGAGCCGTGCGGGCCGCGGCCGTCGACCAGCGGGTAGCGCGGGTCGGTGCCGTCGGCGCCCGGCACGTAGTTGGTGCCGGTGGTGGAGAAACCGTTGCCGATCAGCGCGCCCTTCTTGTCGGCGATGCCGGCGAAGCCGCTGACCACGCCGCGCGCCTCGGCGGCGCCGGGCAGCGCCGCGACCGCCTTGCGGATTTCCTCGGTGAGGGCCGGGCCCTCGGAGTCCTCGCCCGTGTGGTCGTAGGCCTGGCGGGCGGCGTCGCGGTCGCTGACCGTGACGGCGATGTCCGTGTAGCTCTTGGAGTTCTGAGTCCTGAGCGCGTTGCCGAAGGTGTCGGAGAAGACCATGGTGCCGGCGACGAAGGCGGTGCCGAGCAGCACGGCGAGCATCGTCATGAGCAGTCGGCCCTTGTGGGCCAGCACGTTGCGCAAAGCGGTGCGGTACATGAGGGGGTGTCAGTCCTGGGGTTCTCGAAGGTCGGGGGCGCCGGGGCCAGCGGGACGCTCTAGCTGGTGCGGCCCTTGGCGTCGAAGCGGCGCATGCGGTCCAGGACGGTGTCGGCGGTGGGGTGGTGGAGTTCGTCGACGATGCGGCCGT
>NZ_JBWKER010000102.1:0-12438 GCF_056435345.1 Kitasatospora sp. NPDC043950 | reverse complement strand
CCGACCATCCAACCCGATCGGGGGGACAGAACGGAACGGGCGGGCGACGGAACGGGGCGGGGGGGGGGGGGGCGACCCCCCCCCCCCCCCCCCCACCCCCCCCCCCCCCCCCCCCCCCCCCCGCCCCCCCCCCCCCACCCCCCCCCCCCCCCCCCCCCCCCCCCCCCCCCCCGGGGCCCTGGGGCCTGACGGGATCAGGCGCCGCGCAGCACCGCGCCGGTGCGGGCGACGGCCTCGGCGACGGCCGCCTCGCGGGCGGCGGTCGCCTCGTCGGCGGTCAGCGTGCGGTCCGCGGCGCGGAAGCGCAGCGCGTACGCCAGCGACTTGCGGCCCTCGCCGACCTGCTCGCCGGTGAAGACGTCGAACAGCCGGATGGCCTCCAGCAGTTCGCCCGCGCCGGAGCGCAGCGCGGCCTCCACGTCGGCGGCCGGAACGGCGGCGTCGACGATCAGCGCGACGTCCTGGGTGGCCACCGGGAAGCCGGAGACCGCAGGGCCGTTGACCTTCTCGGCGCCGTCCGCGGTGAGCAGGTCGACGTCGATCTCCATCGCGCTGGTGCGGGCCGGCAGGCCGAGCGCCTTGACGACGCGCGGGTGCAGCTCACCGGCGTGGCCGACCACCCGGTCGGTGCCGGTGACGACCAGCTCGGCGCAGCGGCCCGGGTGCCACGGCGCCCGCTGCCCCTGCCGGACGGTCAGCTCGACGCCGGCCGCGCGGGCCACCGTACGGGCCGCCTCGACGGCGTCCGCCCAGGACGCCACGGCGCCCTGGCCCCACCAGCCGGACGGCAGCCGCTCACCCGCGAGGGCGACGGCGACCCGGCGCGGCTGGTCCGGCAGCGCGGCGTCCAGCGCGGCCAGCTCCTCGGCGCTCGGCCGGCGGTCGACGGCCGGACGCGGGGCCACGGACAGCTCGTCCTTGGGCAGGAAGACGGTGCCGGTCTCGTAGATCGCCAGGTCGGTGTTGCCGCGGCCGACGTTGCGGCGCAGCGAGCCGAGCAGGCCCGGCAGCAGCGTGGTGCGCAGCGCCGGCTCCTCGTCGTTGAGCGGGTTGACCAGCTTGACGGTGCGCCGACGCCGGTCGTCCGGCTCCAGGCCGAGCGCCTCGAAGGCGCTCTCGCCGAGGAACGGGTAGTTGTTGACCTCGACGTAACCGGCCCCGGCCAGCGCGACGCCGATCCGGCGGTGGACGCGCTGGGCCTCGGTCAGGCCCTTGCCCGGGGGCACGTTGGGCATCCGGGCGGGGACGTTGTCGTAGCCCTCCAGCCGGATGACCTCCTCCGCGAGGTCGTACGGGTCGGTGAGGTCGGGGCGCCAGGTCGGCGGGGTGACCTCCAGGACGTCGGCGCCGGCGACCGAGCAGCCGATCTCCTGCAGGCGCCGGGTCACGGTCTCGCGGCCGTACGCGGTGCCGGCGACCCGGTCGGGCAGGTCGGCGGAGATGGTGATGGTGCGCACCGGGTGCGGGGCGGCGATGTCGGTGACCCCGGCCTCGGCGGTGCCGCCGGCGATCAGGACCAGCAGGTCGACGGCGCGCTGGGCGGCGGCGCGGGCGGCCTCCGGGTCGACGCCGCGCTCGAAGCGCTTGGACGCCTCGGAGGGCAGCTTGTGCCGCTTGGCGGCGCGGGCGACGGCGACCGGCTCGAAGTGCGCCGCCTCGATGATCACCTCGGTGGTGCCCGGGCCGGCGGCCGGGTCGAGGATCTCGGTGGAGGCACCGCCCATGACGCCGGCCAGGCCGATCGGGCCGCTGTTGTCGCAGATCAGCAGGTCCTCGGCGGAGAGCTTGCGCTGCACGCCGTCGAGGGTGGTGAGGCTCTCGCCCTGCTCCGCCCGGCGGACCGTGATCGGGCCGCTCACGCGCTGCTTGTCGTAGGCGTGCAGCGGCTGGCCGACCTCCAGCATCACGTAGTTGGTGATGTCGACGGTCAGCGAGATCGGGCGGATGCCGGCCTTCTGGAGGCGGCGCTGCAGCCAGATCGGGGACTTGGCGGTCGGGTCGATGCCGACGACCGTGCGGGCCACGAAACGGTCGCACCCGGCCGGGTCGTTGACCTTGACCAGGTAGCCGAAGGAGTTGGCCGGCGGCACGTCGAGCAGCGCCGGGTCGGCCAGCGGCAGCCCGTACGCGGCGGCGGCCTCGCGGGCGACGCCGCGCAGCGACAGGCAGTAGCCGCGGTCCGGGGTGACGGCGATGTCCAGCACCTCGTCGACCAGCTGGAGCAGCTCGATCGCGTCGGTGCCGGGCTCGAACTCCGGCGGGAGCACGATGATGCCGTCGTGGTCGTCGCCCATGCCGAGCTCGCGGGCCGAGCAGATCATGCCGGCCGAGGTGCGGCCGTAGGTCTGGCGGGCCGCGATCGGGAAGGGGCCGGGCAGCACGGCGCCCGGGAGCACCACGACGACCTTGTCGCCGACGGCGAAGTTGGTGGCGCCGCAGACGATCTCCTGCGGCTCGCCGGTGCCGTTGGCGTCGCCGACGTTGACGAGGCAGTGCCGGATCGGCTTCTTGAAGCCGGTCAGCTGCTCGATGGAGAGCACCTCGCCGACGACCAGCGGGCCCTTGAGGTCGCCGCCGAGCTGCTCGACGGTCTCGACCTCCAGGCCGGCCCGGACCAGGCGCTCCGCCACGTCACGGCCGGTCTCGCCGGCCGGCAGGTCGACGTACTCACGCAGCCAGGAAAGCGGGACGCGCATCAGATCTCCATCCCGAACGGGAGGGTGAAGCGCACGTCACCCTCGACCATGTCGCGCATGTCGGCGACGTTGTGACGATTCATCAGGATCCGCTCCAGGCCCAGGCCGAAGGCGAACCCGCTGTAGCGGTTGGGGTCGACGCCGCAGGCGACCAGCACGCGCGGGTTGACCACGCCGCAGCCGCCGAGCTCGATCCAGCCCTCGGAGGAGCAGGTCCGGCAGGGGCGGTCCGGGTTGCCGACGCTCTCGCCGCGGCACACGAAGCACTGCAGGTCGATCTCGGCGCTCGGCTCGGTGAACGGGAAGTACGAGGGGCGCCAGCGCAGCTCCAGGCCGCCGCCGATCAGCTTCTCGACCAGCACCTCGATGGTGCCCTTGAGGTCGGCGAAGGTGATGCCCTCGTCCACCGCGAGGCCCTCGACCTGGCGGAACACCGGGGTGTGCGTGGCGTCCAGCTCGTCGGTGCGGTAGACGCGGCCGGGGCAGACCACGTAGACCGGGGGCTCGCGGTCGAGCAGGGTGCGGGCCTGGACCGGGGAGGTCTGGGTGCGCATCACCACGCCGGAGTCGGCGGAGCCGTCCGGGGCCTGTACGAAGAAGGTGTCCTGCATCGAGCGGGCCGGGTGGTCCGGGCCCAGGTTGAGGGCGTCGAAGTTCAGCCACTCGGCCTCGGCCTCGGGGCCCTCGGCGACCTGGTAGCCCATCGCGACGAAGGTGTCCTCGATGCGCTCGGCCAGGGTGGTCAGCGGGTGCCGGGCGCCGCGCGGGGCACGGTCGTACGGCAGCGTGACGTCCACCGCCTCCTCGACCAGCACGCGGGCGTCGCGCTCCGCCTCCAGCTCGGCCTGCCGCTTGGCGAGGGCCTTGTTGACGGCGCCGCGGGCCTGGCCGATCAGCTTGCCGGCGGCGGCCTTGGCGTGCGGGGGCAGGGCGCCGATCTCGCGGTTGGCGAGGGAGAGCGCGGAACGGTCGCCGGTGTGGGCGACCTTGGCCTCCTTCAGCTCGTCGAGCGTGCTGGCGGCGGCGAAGGCGGCGACGGCCTCGTCCCGCGCCTGCTCCACCACCTCGGGCTTGAGGGCCTCGACCTCGACCGGGTCGTACGACTTGTTGGGTGCCGACATCTCTATCTTCCCGTGCTCCTGCTCGTCCGTGCTCAGGTAAGGGTGGCTCTCCCCTGCGGTACGCCCGGTGTGGCCGGGGCACGGGCAGCCGTTCTCCGTACGACGGGGAAGAGGGGTGTCCGCGGCTCAGCCGCACAGGGCGTCCCACAACGCCAAAGGTCGAGTGTAGTCGCAGCGCGTAGCGCGGCTGCCTGGAAGCCCGTCCAGCGGGACCGCAGAGCATGCGTTCATGCTCTTTCAGAGCATGCCCCGCTCGTCGTCATGCTCCTTCAGAGCATGCTCTGCTTGTCGTTCATGCTCCTTCAGAGCATGCTCTGCTTGTCGTTCATGCTCCTTCAGAGCATGCTCTGCTTGTCGTTCATGCTCCTTCAGAGCATGAAGTCCGGAACGCTGGCGGGCAGGATAAATCGGAACCGGGCGCCGCCGCAGGGGGCCCGGTCGACCCGGATCGAGCCGCCGTGGGCCTCCACGATGCCCTTGACGATGTACAGGCCCAGGCCGGTGCCGCCGCGCTTGGAACCGCGCCAGAAGCGGGTGAAGACGCGCGGCATCGACTCCTCGGGGATGCCGCTTCCTTCGTCGCTCACGGTGACCGCGGTTCCTTCCACGATGCGGGGAGGGGTGCCCGAGCGCTCCCAGAGGGGCGCCTCGACGACCTCCTTGGCCGGTGCCACCTCGATCGTGACAGTTCCCTCGCCGTGGCGCACCGCGTTTTCCAGCAGGTTGGCCAGCACCTGGTCGACCTTGTCCGGGTCGGCCCACAGGACGGTCAGCGACTCGCTGATCCGGACGTCGAAGCGCTCCTCGGGGATGCCGGTGGCGACCTTGCGCTCGACGTGCCGGCGCACCGCGGCGGCCAGGTCGACCACCTGCTTGCGCAGTTCCAGCCGGCCGGCGTCGATCCGGGAGATGTCCAGCAGTTCGGCGATCAGCCGGGTGACCCGGTCGGCGTCGGCGTCCACCGTCTCCAGCATCAGCCGCTTCTGCCCGTCGGTGAACCGCTCCCACTTGGCCAGCAGCGTCGCCGTGAAGCCCTTGACGCTGGTGAGCGGCGAGCGCAGCTCGTGGGCGACGGTGGCGATCAGCTCGGCGTGGCTGCGCTCGGTGCGGCGCCGGGCCTCGGTGCCGCGCAGCGCGATCACCACCCGCTGCGGCGGCCCCAGCGGCACGTCCCGGACGTACCGGGCGGAGACCAGCACCTCGCGGCCGCCGGGCAGCAGCAGGTTGCGCTCCGGCTGGCCGGTGCGGGTGGCCAGGCCGCCGTACGGGTCGGTCAGCTGCCACCAGCGGCGGCCGTCCAGGTCCTCCAGCGGGAGGACGTCCTCCAGCCCGCTACCGAGCGCGGCCTCCGGGGGCAGGCCGGTGAGCCGGGCCGCGGCCCGGTTGAAGCAGACCACCCGGCCCAGCGCATCGGCGACCACCAGGCCGTCCGGTAGGTCGTCCGGGTCGAGCTCTGGCCCGCTGCCGACCATGGGTGTCCTCCCCGATTACCCACCGTGCCGTTCCCCCCACAGAGGCAGACCCTAGCGCCTCGCAGCCCCCTGTAGTAGGCCCTCGGCCGGTGGCGCCGGGAGCGTGCGGGTCAGGCGTTCGAGCGGCAGCCGCCGGGCGAGCGCTGCGCCCGGGCCGAGGCGTACAGGCAGACGGCCGCGGCGGTGGCCAGGTTGAGGCTCTCGGCGTGCCCGTGGATCGGGACGCGCACGATCTCGTCGGCCAGCGCGCGGGTCTCCTCCGGAAGCCCCCAGGCCTCGTTGCCGAACACCCACGCGCCGGGCGCGCCCAGGGTGCCCTCGTCGAGCTCCTGGTCCAGGTCGCGCTCCCCCGCGCCGTCCGCGGCGAGCACCCGGACCCCGGCCGCGCGCAGCTGCGCGACGGCCTCCTCGACCGGTACGCCGACCGCCACCGGCAGGTGGAACAGGCTGCCGACGGAGGCCCGGACGGCCTTCGGGTTGTACAGGTCCACCGAGGCGTCGGTGAGCACCACGGCGTCCGCGCCGGCCGCGTCGGCGGTGCGCAGCACGGTGCCGGCGTTGCCGGGGTCGCGGACGTGGGCGAGGACCGCGACGAGCTTGGGGCGGGCCTTGAGCACCTCGGCGAACGGGGTGTCGATGAAGCGGCAGAGCGCCACGATGCCCTGCGGGGTCACCGTGTCGCAGATGTCGGCGATCACCTCGTCGGTGGCGGTCAGCACCGGCAGCCCCTCGGCCAGCGTCGCCTCGACGATGGCGGCGTGCCGCTCGGCGGCCTCCGGGGTCACGTACACCTCGACCACGGCGTGCTCGGCCGAGCCCGGCAGCTGGCCGAAGGCGACGGCCTCCCGGACGGCCTGCGGGCCCTCGACCAGGAAGCGGCGCTCCTTGGTGCGCTGGTTCCGCTTGGCGAGCCGGCGGGCGGCGACGACGCGCGGCGAGCGCAGGGAGGTGAGCAGGGGGGTGTCGGTGCTCGGCATGGTCTCGTTCTCTGTGGCGGGCGGCGCTGAAGATCCGGGGAAACGCAGAACCGGACCCGCAGGGAGCCTGCGGGTCCGGTCAGAGCTCGACTGATCTCGGAAGATCAGGCGGCGTCGGCGGCAGCCTTGGGGGCGTTCACGTCGGCCGGCAGCGCCTTCTGGGCGACCTCGACCAGCGACGCGAACGCGCCCGGGTCGTTGACGGCCAGGTCGGCCAGCATCTTGCGGTCGATCTCGACGCTGGCGGCCTTCAGGCCCTGCACGAAGCGGTTGTAGGTGATGCCGTTGGCACGGGCCGCAGCGTTGATGCGCTGGATCCACAGCTGACGGAAGTCGCCCTTGCGCTTCTTGCGGTCGTTGAAGTTGTAGACCAGCGAGTGGGTGACCTGCTCCTTGGCCTTGCGGTACAGGCGCGAGCGCTGGCCACGGTAGCCGCTGGCGCGCTCCAGGATGACCCGGCGCTTCTTGTGGGCGTTGACTGCCCGCTTGACGCGTGCCACTTGATTACTCCTTGGGTTGGACCACGGACTACTTCACGTGGTCCGTCATTCGAATGGGTCGGGAAGGATCAGCTGCCCCGCTCACGGCTCGCACCGGGCGGGAGGGCGATCACTTGCCGAGAAGCTTCTTGATCTTCTTGGCGTCAGCGGGGGCCAGCTCGACGGTCCCGGCCAGCTTGCGGGTCAGCGTCGAGGGCTTGTGCTCCAGGAGGTGGCGGCGGCCGGCGCGCTCGCGGAGCACCTTGCCAGAGCCACTGATCTTGAAGCGCTTGCTGGCGCCACTGTGCGTCTTCTGCTTCGGCATTTCGCCGTATCTCCTCGTCGGTCCCGTCCGCGCCCGCGCGGCCTGCGCCACGCGGGCGTGAACTGGATGGATCTGTGTGACCGGGCGGGGCGCCCCGTCACCTTGGGGCCGGTCTCCCGGGCCGCCCTGGCCGGTGAAGGCTCAGGCGCCCTGGGAGGCGGCCGGCTGCTCGACCGGAGCGTCGGCCTCGACGGCCGGTGCCTCGGCCGGGGCGTCCTCTGCCTCGGTCGCCTCGTCGTCGGCGACCTCGTCATCGGCGACCTCGTCGTCGGCGACCTCGTCGTCGACCAGCAGGTCGTCGTCCACCAGGTCGTCGTCCGCGGCGGCGTCGGAGCCGGGGGTACGGCCCTGACGCTCGGCCTTGCGGGCGTCGGCGAGGGCGCGGGCCTCGGCCATCGCCTCGGTCTTCTTCTTGTGCGGGCCAAGAACCATGATCATGTTTCGGCCGTCCTGCTTCGGCGACGACTCGATGAAGCCCAGGTCCTGGACGTCGTCGGCGAGCCGCTGCAGCAGGCGGAAGCCCAGCTCGGGGCGGGACTGCTCACGACCACGGAACATGATCGTGATCTTGACCTTGTCGCCCTGCTTGAGGAACCGGACGACGTGACCCTTCTTGGTGTCATAGTCGTGCGGGTCGATCTTCGGCCGGAGCTTCATCTCCTTGATGACCGTGTGCGCCTGGTTCTTGCGCGCCTCACGGGCCTTCATGGCCGACTCGTACTTGAACTTGCCGTAGTCCATGAGCTTGCACACCGGCGGCCGGGCGGTCGCCGCGACCTCGACCAGGTCAAGGTCGTACTCCTGCGCGAGCTCCAGCGCCTTGGCAAGCGGCACGATGCCGACCTGCTCGCCGCTGGGACCGACGAGTCGCACCTCCGGGACGCGAATCCGGTCGTTGATGCGGGGCTCGGTGCTGATGGGGCCTCCTCGGTTGCACCTTCTGCGATGCGGCCGTCGGACGGCGGACGCACGTAGTGGACTCGACCACTGGGCGGGGCTTCATTCGTGCTGCGCTGCCCGGCACCTGTTCGGCACCGTGTGCACCGCGACACGAAAAAAGCCCCGCTCGGTACAAGCGGGGCTCCACACAATCCGGGGGCAACACCCTGGTGAGGAGCGCTGCTGCGACTCGGCGCCGTGGCGCCCGTCGCGGACCGGGACCCGTCGACCCTGAGGTCGACCAGGTGGGAGACTTTCGCGGTTGCCCTCTCGGGCCTCCTGGGTGGAGCCTCCTCTTGCTGGCCAGGTGCCCATACGGGATCCCGGCCGGTCAGTCTCGAAGCATACAGCGCTGCGGAGTCGAACGCTATTCCGCCCCACCTCACCACCTTTGTCCGCCTCCGGAAGGGCCCTTGTACGCTCCAGGGGTACGGACACCGGCACGACGGAACGAGCCCCCCTTGAGTAGCGAGCCCACCAAGACCCCCGGCGCGGACGACGACGCGATCGGCTTCGACGACCTCACCCGGGACATCGCCGAGGTCCCGGCCGTCGAGGTGATCACCACCGTCGCGGTGCACCTGATGAGCGCCGCCGCGGTCAAGTGCGGCCTGGCCGAGGGCGGGGACAAGGACAAGGACCTCGACGAGGCCCGCAAGCTGATCACCGCGCTGGCCGGACTGGTCACCGCCGGCGCCCCGGAGATCAGCAACTTCCACGCGGCGCCCCTGCGGGACGGCCTGCGCTCGCTGCAGCTGGCCTTCCGCGAGGCCTCCATCGTCCCGGACGCGCCGGGCACGGGCCCGGGCGAGAAGTTCACCGGGCCGGTCTACTCCTGACCCGGACGCGACTCGGGGGCGGGGGGGCGCGCGAAGCAACACCCCCCACCCACCTCCCCCCGCCCCCCCCCCCCCCCCCCCCCCCCCCCGACGCACTTCCTACGGCTCCCCACCGCTCCCTACCGCCTGTAGAGCGGCTCCCCCGGCAGCTCCGCGCTCGCCGGCAGCACCGCGAGGTCCAGCCCCCGGTCCAGCCGCACCCGCAGCACCGGGTCGGCGGCCACCGCCCGCCCGACCCGCTGCACGGCCGCCTGCAGCCCGTCCTGCTCCAGCGCCGGGTCGAACACCACCGCGAGCACCCCGTCCGAGCCCTCCGAGGCCGCCAGCAGCCCGGTGAGCACCTGCGGCTCGGCCGCCAGCAGCCCGCGGACCGCCTCGCGCACCTCCGGGTCCCGGACCGGCGGCAGGAACGGGCGGTTCTCCGCGAGCGCCCGCAGCCGGGCGCCGCTCAGCTGGAAGGGCACCGGCCCGGCCGGGTCGACCAGCAGGGTGTCGGCGCGCTCGGAGAAGGCCACCATCGCGGCCTGCGGGGCCGCCGTCGGCGCCGGGCGGGCGTCGGCACGCCAGCGGGCGAGCGAGTCGAGCGAGGTGAAGGCCGGCAGCGCGCGGCGCCCGTCCGGGGCCTCCAGCACCGGGACGGCCATGTCGCTGGTCTTCTCGTGCTGGTGCCCGTGCTCGTCCACCTCGACCTCGCCGAGGATCGCGACGATCGGGACCATCAGCCGGGTGGGGGTCAGCGCCGCCAGCACCTCCGGCTCGGCCGCGTGGTCCTGCGACCAGCGGGCGAGGGCCTCGGCGAGCGCCGGGTCTGCGGTGCCGTCGTCGTCGGAGAAGCCGGGGTTCGGGATGCCCTTGCCGACGAACGCCGGGTTGGAGAAGTCTTTGCGGTCCACCCGCCCGACCCTATGCCACCGCGCGCGAGCCGCCCCATTTCCCCGCACGCGGGGGCTACCCACCGGTAGTGCGGTGTGGCACCCTGCGCCCATGGTGATCCTCGACGCACCCGCGACCGCTCCCGCTCCGGTCTCCGACCGCCTCCGGTACGACCGGGCCACCGCGCACCTGGACGGTCCGGTGGCCGTCGTCGACCTCGCCGCCTTCGACGCCAACGCCGCCGACCTGGTGCGCCGGGCCGCCGGCAAGCCGATCCGGGTGGCCAGCAAGTCGGTGCGCTGCCGGGCGCTGCTGGAACGCGCGCTGGCCGTGGACGGCTTCGCCGGGGTGATGAGCTACACCCTCGACGAGTCGCTCTGGCTGGCCCGCACCGGCGTGCGCGACGTCCTGCTCGCCTACCCCTCCGCCGACCGGGCCGGGTACACCGAGCTGACCGCCGATCCGGCGCTCGCCCGCGAGGTCACCGTCGTCCTCGACGACCCCGCCCAGCTGGATCTGATCGACAAGGCCCGCGGCGGCGACGCCGAGGTGCGGGTCTGCCTGGAGCTGGACACCGCGCTGCACCTGCTCGGCGGGCGGGTCCGGGTGGGCGCCCGGCGCTCCCCGCTGCGCACCCCCGAGGACCTCGGCGCCTTCGCCGAACTCGTCCAGCACCGCCGGGGCTTCCGGGTGGTCGGCCTGATGGCCTACGAGGGGCACGTCGCCGGGGTGGGCGACCAGGTGCCCGGCCGGCCGCTGCGCTCGCAGCTGATCCGGCTGATGCAGGCCAGGGCCAGGACCGAACTGGCCGAGCGGCGGGCGGCCGCGGTCCGGCGGCTGCGGCGGGTGGCCGAGCTGGAGTTCGTCAACGGCGGCGGCACCGGCAGCGTGGAGTCCACCGTGGCCGAGCGCGCGGTCACCGAGGTCGCGGCCGGCTCCGGGCTCTACCTGCCCCGGCTGTTCGACAACTACCGCTCGTTCCACGGCCGTCCGGCCGCGCTGTTCGGCCAGCCGGTGGTGCGCCGCCCCGGCGTCGGCGTGGTGACGGTGCTCGGCGGCGGCTACCCCGCCTCCGGCGCGGCCGGCCCGGACCGCTCGCCGGTGCCGTACCTGCCGCAGGGGCTGCGCTACGACCCGATGGAGGGCGCCGGGGAGGTGCAGACCCCGCTGCTCGGCGCGGCCGCGGACGACCTGCTGATCGGCGACCGGATCTGGTTCCGGCACGCCAAGGCGGGCGAACTGTGCGAGCGCTTCGCCGAACTGCACCTGATCGAGGGCGATCGGATCGTCCGGACCGTCCCGACGTACCGGGGCGAGGGGAAGGCGTTCCTGTGACCGGTCGGCGGCCGGCGGCGGCCTGACCGTCCGAACGGCCGTCCGACGACCTTTCCGGAGCCTTAAGCGGGCCCGATGGAACGCCTAACCCGGCCGTTCCGTCGGGCCTTTGCCCTGTTCGGGGGCCTACAGTCCGTCAGAAAGCGTGGCATGCGCGACTATTGCCAGCTGGTCCAGACCAATCATACGCTCTGGCCAGGGGTCCGCGGTCCGGGCCGGCGGCCCCCGAACGGGCAGGCGTGTCCGCTCCCCCCACACTCGCCCGGAACGACGGTCAAGGAGTCCCCACCCCATGTCCATCAAGCGAAGTGCCCTGTCCGTCGGCGCGGTCGGCGCCGCGGCCCTCGCGGTGGCCGTTTCCACCGCAGGCACCGCCAGCGCCCACGGCACCATGACCAACCCGGTCAGCCGGGTCGCCGCCTGCTACGCCGAGGGCCCCGAGCACCCGGTGTCCCAGGTCTGCAAGGACCTCGTCGCCGCGAGCGGCACCCAGCCGCTGTACGACTGGAACGAGGTGAACATCGCCAACGCGGCCGGCAACCACCAGTCGCTGATCCCGGACGGCAAGCTCTGCTCGGCCAACCGCGACAAGTACCAGGCCCTGGACTGGCCGCGCACCGACTGGCCGGCCACCGCGGTCAAGGCGGGCGCCTTCACCTTCCAGTTCCGCACCACCGCGCCGCACGTGGGCACCCAGACCGTCTACATCACCAAGCCGGGCTACGACGCCACCAAGCCGTTGAAGTGGTCGGACCTCGACCCGACGCCGGTCGCCCAGGTGCAGGTCGACCGCACCGCCACCAACGGCTTCTACACCTACGCCGGCACCCTGCCGCAGCGCACCGGCCGCCAACTGCTGTACACGGTCTGGCAGCGCAGCGACAGCCCGGAGGCGTTCTACAGCTGCTCCGACGTCGACTTCGGCGCGGCCACCGCGGCCGGTGCCCCGGCGGTTCCGGCGCTCGCCGCGCAGGCCCCGGCCGCGCCCAGCGACGCGCAGATCGCGGCCGACGCGCCCAAGTCCACGGTCGCCCACCACGGCCACGGCGGCGACCCCAACTCCCCGGCCGGCGCCGTGATCCCGACCGCCGCCGCGGCCGTCGGCACGTCGGCCACCGGCCCGCTGCTGCTGGCCGGCGCCGCCGCGATCAGCGTCGGCTGGGCCGGCATGGTGCTCCGGCGCCGTCGCATCGAGGCTGTTCGACGCGACTCCTGACGCCGGACGCGGGGCCGGGGCGGCCAAAACCCCCGTCCGGCCCGGTTCCGCGGCTCCACCCCGTCCGGAACGAACGGCGGGGGGGGGGGGGGGGGGGGGGGGGGGGGGGGGGGGGGGGGGGGGGGGGGGGGGGGGGGGGGGGGGGGGGGGGGGGGGGGGGGGGGGG
>NZ_JBWKER010000101.1:0-12567 GCF_056435345.1 Kitasatospora sp. NPDC043950 | reverse complement strand
ACTCCGGGGTGTACTTCCGCCCTGCCATATGAACCATCTTCCCGGACCATCAAGATCCGCCATCAGAGTGTCCACATCACAGGGGTCACCTCAGTTGACGGCATCCCCGAACTCCTCGACAACCGCCTCGACGACAACGGCGACCAGGTCCCCTACCGCCGTTCGGAGACCATCGCCTACGGCCTGCGACATGCCTACGCACAGCGGCACGCCGATGCCGGAACCGCCATCGACGTGCTGTGCAAGCTCATGGACCACCGCTCACTCGACGTCACCATGGGCTACTACACCGTCTCCCAGGAGCGGCGTCGCAAGGCCGTCGAAACGGTGGCGGTACTCGCCGCCGACCGTCACGGGAACCCGAGAGGCTCCAACGACCCGCTCGCCTACGAGCTGCGATCCGTGGCGGTGCCGAACGGAGGATGCACCAAGCCCAGCAACGTCAAGGCCGGCGGCGGGCACTGCCGCATCCGCTTTCAGTGCGCCGGCTGCGACTTCTACGAGCCCGACCCCTCCTACCGTCCGGCACTGGAGCAGACCATCGCCGATCTGCGAGCAGATCGGGAGGCAGCGACGGCCATGGGCGCCGCGGACTGGGTGCTGGCGAACTTCGAGCACCAACTGGAGGCATACGCAAAGGTCTTGGCCGAGATGGACGAGCGCTTGGCTGGTCTGTCACCGCAGGAACGGGATGCGGTGGAGGCGGCGTCGAAGGAGCTGCGGAAGGTCCGCGCCTCTCAGGCGTTCTTCCCCGGTGACACTCTGGACATCAGGAGGGCCCCGTGATGGATCCGACGACCGTTGCCCGCGAGGCCCGCGTAGAGCGGCTGCGGCAGGCACGGACCGCCGACAGCAAGGCCAAGACCAAGCGGAGCCTCGACGCCGTCGCCGGCCTCGTCGCCGCAGGCGAGCGGATTACGGTCGCGCGCGTGGCCCGCAAGGCCGCCGTCTCCACCTGGTTCGTCTACAACAGTCCGGACGTCCACCAGGCGGTGCAAGCTGCCGTCCAGGAACAGGCCCGGCACGGCATTCCGGCCGCAGCCATTCTCCCGAAGCAACGGGTCAGCGAAGCCAGCCTGCAGACCGACCTCGCACTCGCCCGCGAAGAGATCAAGGGCCTGAAGACGGAACGGGACCGACTCCAGGATCGGGTCAGGCTCGCCCTCGGCGCTGAGATCGACGACGTCCAGCGAACCGAACTTCTCCGCCGCATTCGGGACCTGGAGAGCCACAACGCGCTCCTGATCTCCGAACTTGCCGAGCAGACCGCGCGAGCTGGAAGGCTCGAACGTCGCACAGTCGAGCTGGAAGACGAGGTCACCGCGGTCCGTAGAGCCCTCACACGATCCATTCGAGCGGTTCCAAGCTCGGCTCGATAGCCGCCGGAGCCCACAACCTCGCCGGTGCTTCTGGCCAGATAACTGGCCAGAAGCATCACCCGGCTACGAGTCCGCGGTCATGCTTCCGGCGGACGCACCCAAGGGGCAAGGCGTTCCCCAGCCTCCAGATTCTCGCGCCAGTACCGGAAGACGGTTCCCTGGACGATGTCGAGCTGCCGGGCCGCGATCAAGCCGGAGGCGGGTTCAGGTCCTCCCGCATCGGCCTCGAAGGCGACCAACACCTCAGGTGTTTCACCAACCTGCCGAGACACGATCCGGGCCTCCGCGGGTGTCGGCTCGCGGAACGTCGGATCGTGGAATGAAGCGGGACATATGACGAAGACCGGGTCGCTGAAGACCAGCTCCAGGCCGTGGTGGTACGACAGGTCGTGGCCGGCGCCCAGCCGCAGCCGACCGGCGTTCCCGCTGACAACGTCCCAGTCCCACCAGGACCCATCTGGAAGGTGGATCACAAAGCTGCCCCCCAAATCGAACGAGCGGGCAGGCTACACGGGCGCCCACCCCGAATTGCCGGACACTACCCGGCCTTGGCATTTCCGAGCTCGACTGCCAGCGCGGCCATCTCCCGCAAGCGCTCGTAGTACTCGATCGCGCCGCCCTCATCACCGATCGACGGAACGACCTTTTCAAGGGCCCCAAGGCACCCGAGGAGGATGCTGCGGCGCTTCTCATCAAGGGGCCCCGACAGTGACGAGGAGACACAGCCAGCGGTGTCCGCGTCCAGCAGCACCATGTCTTGGCCCTCGATGTCCTGACCACGAAGATGGGCCGGGAACCTCGCGCGAATGTGCTCCTCCCACAGTCGTGAGAGGAGGTCCAGTTCCGGTTCGTTCACGTTCGAGATCATGCATCAGATGCCAATCAGTCCAGTCGTTTGAAGGTGTGCTGGAGTTCTCCAGCCTCCAGCAGCCCGACGATCACATCCACCATTCCCGCGATGCCTGGGGAACGGACGATCAGGCCGTCAGAGCATGAGAAGTACCTGCCACCCAGGGCCTCTCCGGTGCCGTCCCACCGATTCATCAGCCGGCCGACTTCGTCGACGGTCAGGATCGTCGCGCCCCACCGTGATCCGTCAGGGAGGAGGACTTCGGCATCGGTGTTGCAGACGTCGTCGAGATCCTCGTGCGGATCCGGGAGGAAGCGGATCTCGAAGTCGTTGTTGCGGACTCGATAGAAGGGGCCGTGCCATCCTGCCTCGGCGTCGGGCCGGTCAGGATCATCGGCCGCGTCATCGGGACCGGCATAGTCGTCGGGTGCCTGTGGGTACAGGTCCAGCGCGATGTCGAGGCCGAGGTCTCCGGCCTCTCGAAGGAGCGCGGAGGGGAGAGCGCATCCGCCCTGGCCGCTCTCACTGCCGAAGCCGAGGAACAACTCCAGCTTGCAGTCGGCGGCCAGGCTCGCCAATTCGTCGTGCTTGCCGACCAGACGACGGAGGAGTTCGGCGACGTGATCCTCTGGACATCGGTCGTTGTCCAGGCCACTCTTGAGAATCCAGACGGCGGCCCCACGCCGACGGCTGAGTGGGTTCCGTGGACTTGAGAGGCTTCCCCGCTCGTACTCGTGATCAGGGGTAATGCCCAGCCGCACCGAGATCTCACTCGCGCGGACAGTCCAGCTCGTGATCCGCAGGGATCCAGCCGACCACTTCGTGCCCGGCATCGGCGACAGCTCTATCGATTCGTCAGACACGGCGACACCATGACAGGTCACCGCGCACCTGGCCAGCAGGTTTCTCCGGAGCTGCTGTGCCTCACGTGCCTCAGACAGCGATCTTCAGCTACATTGCTGTACTGCCACTGGCTTTCCGTGAGTCTCCGGAACCAGCAGTGCAGATAACGCGGGTGTCGCACTCCCCGTACTGCTTGGCCCAGTGAGGGAACTTGGTACGGCTGTAGCCCTCCATGGAGTGAGGCTCGGCCACGGTCAGGTCGGCCAGTTCATCGCGCGCGACATCGACGGGCGGGGCTCGGGCAGCGTGCGGTGGGTGGCTGTCGCCGCGGCGGCGGGGGCGGTGGTGCCGGCGAAGGCGGGACCTGCGGCCGGCAGAGCGGTCAGGACGAGCGTGGCGAGGACGGTGGTGGCGCGGCGCCACGCGGCAGTGGTGATCATGGTCAAGCTGTACCGGCCCCGGGTGTCGGGTGACGACTGTTCACCTGACCAGCGGCGCGCCAACTGTCCAAGGTTGACGCCGAGAGGGCCAGTACCTCAGCTGTTCGGGTACTGGCGGACTCGCCGGGGCTCTCGCGCCAGTACCCGGGCTTCCGCGGATAGCGGGGTACCGCCGTCCGGGGCGGCTGTCAGCCCTGGTTCGCGGTTTCGACGGGCAGGCCCCGCGCGGCATCGAAGGCCGTGTGGGTGGCGAGGGCGGCGTTGTGCAGTTCGGTGAGGATCGAGGCCAGGGCGGCCTTGGCCTGCGTCGCTTCGGCCTCTTGCTGATACCGCCACCTCTCTTCGGAGGGACCGCCCGGCCGGGAGAGGGCGATCTGCGCGTGGAGGCGGAGCCGCCTCTGGTCGAGGACCTGGAAGGCGACCGACACTGCGAGTTCGCGGGCCTCGTCGGGCGTCTCCTGGGTGCCGAGTACGTGGTGAACGCTGATCCGCTGGCCTCGTTCGAGGTAGACCCGTTCTCCAGGGACCCCAGAACGTCGGCGCCGCTGCCCGTCGGGCACGGCCGTGGCGGTGTCGACGCTGGTCACCTCGGTCCGCGGCCAGGCGTCGAGGTCGGCGGCGATGCGTGTCGCCCCGGCACTGATCTCGCTGATCAGGTGGGAGAAGTCTTCGATCGCCTCGTAGCGCAGGCGCATCGCCTCCTCCTCGGCCGTGTCGAGGGCGGCGATCCGGTCGAGCAGGGTGGCGGGGTCCTTGGCCATGGACGACGGCGCCTCCGGCGGCGGGGGCGGAAGTTCGGGCACGAGGGACAGCGTTCGGCTGTGGTGCAGCAGCCGCACGACCTCCACGTCCGGGTAGCGCTGCAGGGCTTCCCGCAGTGCCGCCACACGGCCGGCGGGGAACCGGTGGCCGAGGACCACCTCGGTCAGCGCGCCGCGGATGTCGATGCTGTTGTGTTGGAGGGACTGGTCCACCAGGATCAGGCGGTATTCGTTCTCGTTCGACCAGTCGTAGTGCTTGCGGAAGAAGAGCTGCTCCGCCGTGTCCCGGGCGTAGACGCGGGCGAGGGCGTCCACCCCGAAGGCCTTGGCCTGCCCGAGGTCGAACCCCCGGGCGTCGACCGCTTTGTCCATGAGGTTGTAGGACACCGGCCCGTGGAACCGTAGGTCGTCGTCGATTCCCGCGCGGTCGAAGGCGGCGATGAGCCTGTCGCGGTCGAACCGCAGGCAGATACCGCTGTGACGGCCCGCGTAGTGGGCCCACAGCGACAGATGCGCCCACCCGCGCAGCGCGTTCGGGTCGAGGGTGTAGGGAGGGAAGACGAAGTCCCGGGTGAGGCAGGCGACCTTGGTGTGCAGCCGGATGCTGCGGTCGATCTCCTCCCAGACCCAGCCGGCGGCATCGACGTCGGCCTGGTCGTCCTCGTGGACGCTGAGAACGGGAGGGAACGGGTCTGCCTCCCACAGGTCGTTCATCGACTCGAACGGGCCCAGGCGCAGCGTCCCCGTGGTGAGGATCCCGGTGATCGCCGCGTCGGCGCTCGTGTAGTGGTACAGATCGCCGGTCTCCGTCGGCTTCGTCCTCCGGGCGCCGTGCTCGCCGAACGCCTCGAAGGAGTCCTGGAGCGTCCCCACCTGCCGTGACCTGGACATCCGACCTTCTTCTGTCGCTCAACCGGCGGGTCCCCCCTCGGGACAGGCCTTCCGGTGTCCTCACCCTATGCCATTATCGTCGAAATGACGATAATGGCATAGGGTGAGCTGGCGATCCCATCCCAAAGCGAAACGACCGTTTGCGCTATGAGGGATGGGTTGCTACCGTCGAGATGAACGGAAACGTTCGTTTTCGCTGGTTGTGTGCTGCTGCCGGGAGCCCTCCGGCGGCCGCCCTCCTGTACGGCGAGGAGCGTGTCATGACCGCCTTACCGCCTGTCGAGCCTCTTCCCTGCCAGACCGCTGTGCTGATCGTCGGGGCCGGTCCCGCCGGCCTGGCGCTGGCGGTGAGCCTGCGTCAGCTGGGTGTGGCCCATGTCCTGATCGACCGGGGTGCCGGGATCGGGACCGGCAGCAGAGCGGCGGCCGTCCAGCCCCGCACCCTGGAGTACCTGGACCGGATCGGCGTCGGCGCCCCGCTCGTCCGGGCCGGGACGAAGGCGCGCGGGTTCTGCCTCCACGACCGTGACCGGACGCTCCTGCGGGCCTGCTTCGACCAGCTGGACACCCCCCACCCGTACATGCTGCTGGCCTCCCAGCAGACCACCGAAGAGCAATTGCTCGCGCGGCTGGAGGAGTTGGGTGGCGCCGTCCACCGCAGCCACCGCCTGCTCGGCATCACCCCCGACCATCCCGGCGTGATGGCGACGGTCGCCGGCCCGGACGGGGTGGTGCGCGCCGTGTCCGCCCGCTACCTGGTCGGCTGCGACGGCCTGCACAGTACGGTGCGCACGGCGGCGGGCATCGCCTTCCCCGGCGACGCGCGGGAGCAGCTGTTCGCGCTCGCCGATGTCCGCCTCCAGGCCGGCACGCGGGCCGCGGCCTGCGAGGACCCCACGTTCTTCCTCTCCGGGGCGGGCATGCTGCTGCTCTCGCCGCTCGCCGGCGGCCTGCACCGGCTGGTCGCCCCCGCCGCGCCCGGATCGGCCGCGCCGTGCGCGGGGGACGTCGAGCGGCTGCTGTCCGAGCGCGGTCCCGCGCGGGAGGCGGCGCGGGTCGCCGAGGTGGTCGCCGCCTCGACGTACCGGGTGCAGGAGAGGGTCGCCGAGTCGTTTCGCGCCGGGCCCGTCCTGCTGGCCGGCGACGCCGCCCACACCCACAGCCCCGCCGGCGGGCAGGGCATGAACACCGGCATCCAGGACGCCGGGAACCTGGCCTGGAAGCTGCACGCCGTCCTGAGCGCGATGGCACCGGAGGAGCTGCTGGACAGCTACCACCGGGAGCGGCACCCCGTCGCCCGCGCACTCATCTCCTTCACCGCCCGCTTCGCCGAGGTCGCCGCCCTGACCGACCCGGCCGCCTGCCTGCGGCGCAACGCCCTGCTGTCCGCCGCCGCCGGCACCCCGGGGATCACCGACTGGATCGCCGCCAAGCTCGCCCAGCTCGACATCGGCTACACCGACCAGCCCGACCTCGGCACCCCGCGCCCCGGCACGCGGGTCAGCCCACGGCTCGTCCCCCCGGACGGCCTGCACTGGACCCTGGCCCTGCCCGGCGCACCCGCCGAACCGACCGCCGCCCCGGACACGTCCGCGCTGCACGGCCTCCTGACGGTCCGGCACATCCCCGCACTGGACACCACCCTGCTGGTCCGCCCGGACGGCTACCTCGCCGCCCACGGCCTGCCGGCCACGCCCGGCGAGGTCCTCGCCCACCTGGCCGACCACCTGCCCCTGGAGCCCGCGGCCTGAACCGCACGCTCGAAGGAGTCACGGACATGACCACTCCCGCCTCCCGCCCCACCCTCATCCGCCGGGCCGCCGTCTTCGACGGCACCCGCCTCCACCCGGCCCGCGACGTCCTGATCCAGGGCCCGTCCATCACCGCCGTCGGCAACGCCCTGCCCCTGCCCGAGGACGCGCACGTCATCGACGCAACCGGCCGCACCCTGCTCCCCGGCCTGATCGACGCCCACACCCACGCCACCGACACCGGACAGCTCCGCCAGTCCCTCCTGTTCGGCATCACCACCGAACTCGACATGGGCGGCGCACCCGCAACAGCCCGCCGACTGCGGGCCGCCGCAGGCGACCGGGACGACCTCGCCGACCTGCGCGTCGCCACCACCGGAGCCACCGCCCCCGGCGGACACCCCGGCCAGCTGGTCGCATCCGGCCTGCTCGAGCCCTTCCCCACCCTCGCCCGATGGCAGGACGCCGACGCCTTCGTCGAGGCCCGGGTCGCCGAAGGCGCCGACCACCTCAAAATCTTCATCGAGGACGGCACCGCCATCGGCCACCCGATGCCCCTGATGTCCCCGCAGACCGTCACCGCCCTGGTGCACGCCGCCCACGAACACGGCCTGCGCACCGTCGCCCACACCCTCACCCGCACCGCCACCCGCCAGGCCATCGCCTGCGGCATCGACGGCCTCGCCCACGCCCCCGCCGACGGCCCCTGCAGCGACGACCTGATCGAAGCAGCCGCCGCCACACGGCGTCTTCGTCGTCCCCACCCTGACCGCACTCACCGGCATGACCCCCACCCCGGCCGAGTACGCACTCGCCGACGACCCCCGGCTGCGCCCCTACGCCGAGACACGATGGCTCACCGAACTCAACCGCATCCGCACCACGAACCCCGCCGAGCGCGTCGGCCCGATCCGGATGGACCCGGCCCACGCCGCCGACGCAGCCCTACGCATGTTCCACCTCGGCGTCCCCCTGCTGGCCGGCACCGACGGCACCGGCGGGATGGGCCACCCCACCACCCACGGCATCAGCTACCACGGCGAACTCGCCCTGCTGGTGGCCGCCGGACTCACCCCCACCCAGGCACTGACCGCCGCCACCGCCGCCCCCGCCGACGCCTTCGCCCTCACCGACCGGGGCCGCATCGCACCCGGACTGCGCGCCGACCTGCTCCTCGTCGAAGGCGACCCCACCCGCGACATCACCGCCCTGCGCGCCATCACCCACCTGTGGCGCCGCGGCACCCCCGTCGACCGCCCCGCCCTCGTCACCACCGGCGCCGAAGAGATCCGGAGCTGACCATGAACCCCACCACCGCCCCGCCCCACGCGGGCATCCACCACCTCAAGCTACCCGTCACCGACCTGGAACGCAGCGCCCGCTGGTACACCGCGGTCCTCGGCGCCCACCGCATCGAGGCCCTCGACCACCGCCGCCCCGACGGCACCCTCTTCGCCGTCATCCTCGACGCCCCCGGCCTGGGCACCCGCCTCGAACTGCGCCTCGACCCGGCCACCTGCGCCGCCCTGAACGGCTACGACTTCCTCACCCTCGCCGTCGACGACCGACCCGCCCTCGACCGCTGGACCGCCCACCTCGACGCACTCGACGTCCCCCACTCACCGCCGGTCATCGCCCTCGCGGGCTGGCTCCTCGTCGTCCCCGACCCCGACGGGCTACGCCTGCGCCTCTACACCAACACGCCCCACGGTCTGGGCCCCGAGCACGTCGAGTACGACTCGCCCTGGCTCGCACCCGTCCCACCGGGCACGGCGCCCGCCCCGTGAACCCCGGTCCCTGCCCCCGGCAGACCGACCGCCCGCGGCACCACACCCCGCTCTCCCCGCGCCGCGGGCGGAGAAAGGGATGTTCAGAACTACGGTCGGACGACTTCGGCACGGTCCGTTGGTGACCGGCAACTCCCGGAAGACGCCGGCGCGTTCATCCGGGCTGACGGAGCCAAGCGCGGCTGCCAGCCAGCCGCCGGCCGGGGCAAGCGCCTCCACTGCCCCGGCCGCACCTGCGGCCGGAGGGGCGGGCCGCCGAACCGCCGCGGCCGCGGCCGACGCCGACCACGGCGACCGTCCTCCCCGCCGCGCAGGACCACTGCGGCCGCCGGGGCCATCCCGACCCGGAGGCCCGAACTTCCCTTCAACGCCCGCGAGTCGACGGACCCGCCGCACTGGTCACAGCCCGTCTCCACCCTCTCCCGGGGGGAACGCCGAAGCGAGGGCCGACAGGCCCTCGACCATGCGGTCCACCGAGACCGGGTCCACCAGGTAGCGCCCGACCAGCAGCCCCGGCATCAGGGACATCAGCACCGACGCCACCGCCTCCGGGTCCGCCTGCGGCCCGAGCCGCCCCTCCTCGCGCCACCGCCGGGCCAGCTCGGCGAGACTGCCGCGCACGTCCAGGTAGAACGAACGGGTCCGCTCCGCCAGCTCCGGCCTGCGCAGCGCCTCCCCCCACGCCTGGATGGCGATGCGCCGCAGGTCGTCACCCTGCCCCGGGTCGCGGTCGCGCAGCTCGGCCACCATCGCGGCCACGACCTGGGCCGGCGACGGGGTGGGACGCTGCTCCAGCAGCCCGCTGAACAGGTTGCGGACCAGCGCCAGGGACTCGTCCGCGGCGGCCAAGATGAGGTCGTCCTTGCTGCGGAAGTACCGGTACACCGCGCTGGAGGACATGCCGGTCGCGGTGATCACGTCGTCCATCGACGTGGCGTGGAATCCGTCACGGGAGAAGCAGTGCCAGGCGCTGGTGAGGATGTGGCGCCGCCGCTCCTCCCGGGTTTCGTCACTCAGTCGGGGCATACCCCAAACTCTAAACGAAAACGCCTGTTCCCGTTTCAGGTTCAGCGGGGCCACGACCAGGTCCGCTGGAGCCGGAGAGAACCCATCACCGGCTGAGGCCCCGGCCCGTGGTGTGATCGTCCGGTCGGGTGGGCGGGCCGACCACTGGAGGAGGAAGCGCAGTGCCTCCTGGGAGGGCGAGTTCAAAGGAGCCGTATAGGCGACGAGTTGCTGGTCGGGCTGCGTGTCGACGGAGAACTGCTGGACGGCCAGGGTCACGGTGCCGATGACCGGGTGGCGGTAGGTCTTGGTGAGCTGCCTGGGCCCGCGCACCTGGTGGCGTCCCCACCAGGTGCGGAAGTCCACGTCCCAGGCGGTGGGTTCGCCGACCAGGCGGCCAAGGTCCGGTCGTTGGGGTGCATCCGGCCTCTATCTGCAGGACCGCGACGCACTCGCGGGTAGCGCGTGCCCAGTCCGCGTACAGGGACCGGTAGGCGTCGTCGAGGAAGGCTGGCCGGATCAGGTTGCGTTTGCGCTCGGGCAGTGCGGCGAAGTCGGCCAGCAGGGCTGCCGCGCCCCGGTTCCAGGCCAGCACATCCATGCGGCGGTCGAGGATCATGGCGGGGATGTCGTACATGCCGTCGAGCAGTTGGTGCAGTTTCGGGTCGGCACTTCGCCCGGCGGGCTGCCGGGCGGACGTGGCCTGCGTGACGTCGGAGACATCGACGGAGCCAGCCACGTCGACCTCTACGACAAGGAGCAGCACGTCGGCCCCGCGGTCTCGAAGCTCACCGACTTTTTCGAGACTCACCTGGCCAAGACCGCGTAGACAGACGGCCCCGGCGGCCACCATCACCGACGTCACGGCCATCACCCGCCCCGCCCTGCTCGGCACTGCTCTGCCCGATAGCGTGGGAACCTGGCAGGTCAGCGCCGTCCGCCACCTGGGCTCCGCCCGAGCCCGGGACCCGCTGCACGCGGCAGCCCTCCTGCCCGAAGCCCCCTGCCCGCGACCCCGGTGATCGTTCCAGAACGCGTTCGGCCCACGACCGGAAAGGTGCGATCTCCGGCCGGGCGCGTTCTGCCTGTGCCGGATGGTCTGCCGCCTGACGGTTGGGGCGGGCGGCATCGTTGGGGCCGCCGTGAGCGGCTCGGCGGCCCCACCACCCCACGCGGCTACCGACGGGACGACCGGGCCACGCTTCGCTGCACCGCGCAGGTACCGCGTAGACGTGAGCGCGAGCCGGCGGGACATCGCGCGTCTGGTGTTCCAGACCCCGGAGTGAGCCTGTCACCAGCTGAGCGCGAATCCTGCTACTTCGCGCACAACCGGTTCAGGTCGTTGACGTCGATCTTGATGACGTCGGTGGCGGGACTGCTCCAAGGGTGGCTGTTGAGGAAGTTCTGCGCGGCGTTGCGCACTCCCTGCCAGGTGGTGGCGTTGGTCGGGGCTCCGGCCTGCCGGAGGTCGCCCTGGGTGTTGCGGACCGCCTGGCCGCAGGTGGTCGCCCTGGCAGGCGACGGGGCGGCCGCGGCGTCAGTGGCCGCGACGGTGCCGAGCGCGACGGCGCTCAAGACAACGGGGACAAGTGCCTGTCGGATCTTCACGTGCTGGACCTCTCACTGCCGAAGGGGGACCTCTTCGGCCCCCGAAGTGCGCTGGCAGCAACGAGTCTGGGCCAGAGGCCAGCCGCCGGTGGCCAGGCACGACCGTGAGTGCCCGAACGAGGTACGCGGCCGCAGCTCCTGCCCTCACGCTCAGCTTAGTGGTCAACGCTCGAAGTCCTTCAAGGGTTGACCCGAGAACAGGGTTTGTGGCGAGAAGCGGTGGCGCCCGCCCTGCGGACGATGCTCCAGCAGGACGACCACACAGATCCGCACTTGGAACTGCTGCGCCTCGGCGCGGAGAGCCCGGGCGTCGCTGCGGAGGACGTCATCGTCACCCTGGTCCTGGACGGAGCGCTCGTCACGGGGACCGTGGTCTCCACCGCTACCTGGGAGCACCTCCACCTCGGGCAGCTCGGGAACCAGGACGGCGACCTGCGTCGGGTCGCCAGGGAAGCGCTCGTGCACCTGGACGACGCCGCCGAGAAAGGCCGGCGCCGTCGCGAGACGGATCACCGCTTCCTGCATCTGCGGCACGTCACCTACCGGTCCGGCCGGACCATCCACACCCTGCCGACCTGGCGCGGCCGTACGAGTTGAGCACCACGTCATACTCGAATCGAGGCGACAGCAGGAACGGCAGCCCATCGGGCAGCCCGGCCTCGTCGAGCCAAGGCGTCAGGTCTTCGGGCAGGTCACGAAGCCTGGGCAGTACCGCTGCGGGCCGGGCGACATCGCGGCTGGTGTAGTGCACCGTCCACGCGGATCTCTGCTTCACCGGCGCAACATACGCGGTCAGTAACCAACCGTGCACAAGCCAGCGTCAGGTGGACGCGGACCGGGCCGCCGAAGACCCCCTCACAGACCATCACCGGCAAGATCGTCGTGTCCAGCGCGACCACCTGGCCCGGCCTGGTGACCAGCACGTGCCCGTCCTTCTCGGGCAGCGACGCGGAGCGTTCGTAGCGCTGCCTACCACGGCCGGGGCCGAACCACTCGTGCCAGACCCGTCTGTGAGCGTGTCGTAGCTGGGAACCTTGATCTCTTGGCCGGGGAACGTCTCGCGGACGTAGCGGTGGATCATCGTCTCCCGGGTGCGGGCGTCCACCTTGGAACGGTGGTGCCTGGTCTCCTCTCGAACGGTCAGGATCGCTTCGCGGACTGAGGTGACCCCTGTGATGTGGACACTCTGATGGCGGATCTTGATGGTCCGGGAAGATGGTTCATATGGCAGGGCGGAAGTACACCCCGGAGT
>NZ_JBWKER010000100.1:0-13073 GCF_056435345.1 Kitasatospora sp. NPDC043950 | reverse complement strand
CCCCCCCCCCCCCACCCCCCCCCCCCCCCCCCCCCCCCCCCCCCCCCCCCCCCCCCCCCCCCCCCCCCCCCCCCCCCCCCCCCCCCCCCCCCCCCGCCCCGGCTTCGTGTCGGCTCCGTGCGCTGCGAGGATGTGAGTTCAGGAAGTTCAGCCGGCCAAACGGGGCCGGCCCGGGCCGTGGGGGACTACACCTTGTAGGCGCGCCCCGGGAGAAGGCAAGGGAGGAAGAACAGTCATGGTGGTCACGCTCGCCAAGGGCGGGAACGTCTCGCTCACCAAGGCCGCGCCGAACCTGACGCAGGTCCAGATCGGCCTCGGCTGGTCCGCCCGTTCGACCACGGGCGCACCGTTCGACCTCGATGCGAGCGCCCTGATCTGTGGTGGCGGCCGGGTGCTCGGTGACGAGTACTTCGTCTTCTACAACAACCTCAAGAGCCCCGAGGGCTCGGTCGAGCACACCGGTGACAATCTCACCGGCGGCGAGGACGACGGCGACGACGAGGTGGTCCTGGTCAACCTGGAGCTGGTTCCGGCGCAGGCGGACAAGGTGGTGTTCGCGGTGTCGATCTACGACGCCGAGGCGCGGCTGCAGAACTTCGGGCAGGTCCGCAACGCCTACATCCGGGTCGCCAACTCCCTCGACGGCGAGGAGATCGCCCGTTACGACCTGTCCGAGGACGCGTCCAGCGAGACCGCGATGATCTTCGGCGAGCTGTACCGCTACGCGGGCGAGTGGAAGTTCCGCGCGGTGGGCCAGGGCTACGCCTCCGGCCTGCGCGGCATCGCCCTCGATTTCGGCGTAAACGTACAGTAAGGGCGAAAAGGCGAAAATCAGAACAATCGCACCCAACCTACGATCATGAGAACAGAAGGCAGTGCGGGGGTGACCTGACCGGGCCCGGCCCGGTCAGGGCGTCTCGGGACGAGGCCGCCCCCGGCACGGCCCGAAACCCGAAAGGTAACCAAGTCCCGTGTTCCTCCGCACTTTCGGCTGGTCGTTCGCGATCACCGTCCTAGGCCTGATCGCGGCCGGACTGCTCTGGGGGGCCCAAGGATTCGGCATCGTGCTGATCCTCTCCATCCTGGAGATCTCCCTGTCGTTCGACAACGCGGTGGTCAACGCCACGGTGTTGAAGCGGATGAACCCGTACTGGCAGAAGATCTTCCTGACCGTCGGCGTGCTCATCGCCGTCTTCGGCATGCGGCTGGTCTTCCCGCTGCTGGTGGTCGGCCTCACCGCGAAGCTCAACCCCGCGACGGTCGTCGACCTCGCGCTGCACTCCGACAAGACGCACGCTGGCCTGACCTACGGTCAGTACCTGGAGGCGGCCAACCCCGCCATCGCGGCCTTCGGCGGCGTCTTCCTGCTCATGATCTTCCTCGACTTCGTGTTCGACGACGAGAAGGAGCACAACTGGCTGGGCTGGATCGAGCGCCCGCTGGAGAAGGTCGGCAAGCTGGACGCCTTCTCCAGCGTCGTCGCGCTGGTCGTGCTGGTGCTGGCCTCCAACTTCTTCGCCGGGGAGCACGCTGAAACCGTTCTGCTCGCCGGTGTCCTCGGCCTGATCACCTATCTCGTGGTCGGCGGCCTCTCCTCGATCTTCGAATCGGGTCTGGAGGAGGACGCCGAGCGCGAGGAGGAGGCCGAGAAGTCCGGCAAGTCGATCCTCCAGGTCGGCGGCAAGGCCGCGTTCTTCCTCTTCCTCTACCTGGAGGTCCTGGACGCCTCGTTCTCCTTCGACGGCGTGGTCGGCGCGTTCGCCATCTCCAGCGACATCTTCCAGATCACCCTGGGCCTGGGCATCGGCGCGATGTACATCCGCTCGCTGACCGTCTTCCTGGTCCGCAAGGGCACCCTGGACGACTACGTCTACCTGGAGCACGGCGCGCACTACGCGATCGGCGCGCTCTCGGTGATCCTGCTGGTCGGGATCAAGTACCACATCCCGGAGATCGTCACCGGCCTGATCGGCGTCGCCTTCATCGGGCTGGCGCTCGGCTCGTCGATCCTGCGCAACCGGCGCGAGGCCGCGCGGGACGAACCGGAACTGGTGAGTACGGGTACCGGCGAATAGCCCGCCGGGTACGCGAAACGGCCGCCTCCGGGAATCCGGGGGCGGCCGTTTCGCGTCGCGGTGCGCCCGCTCAGCCGAGCTGCTGCTCGATCGCGCGCAGCTTGCGCTCCAGCGAGTCCAGCTTGGGCATCGACAGGGTGTCGTCGTCGGCCGTCAGGTCGATGGTCGAGCTGCGGTAGGACGAGCCCGAGGCCGATCCGGCGGACGAGGACGAGGAGTAGGACGACGAGTAGGACGAGGACGAGGAGGACGCCGAGGAGGACGGCGCGTACGACGAGCCGACGGCGGCACGCGGGCGGCGGCCGGCGTCCAGCGCGGCCGGCTCCAGCGGGCCCGAGGCGGCCTGGTGCGAGGAGGCGGTGTCCGACTCGGCGGCTAGGGCAGGCTCCGTAGCGGTCTGGCCGTCGCCGGCAGCCGTGAGCGCGGGCACCTGGCGGCCGCCGCGGGCCCGGGCGAGCATGCCGCCCTGGCGGGAGATGGCCTTCAGCTCGGCCCGCTCGCGGCGGTCGGCCGTGCGGGCCCGCACCTTGGCGTCCAGCTTGGCCTGGCGCTCCTCGCGCACCTCCTCGACCGCCTCGTCCAGGCTGCGGACGTTCTCCAGCAGCATCAGCGACCAGGCCGCGTAGGTCTCGCGCGGGGCGCGCAGCCAGCGGACGATCCGGATCTGCGGCAGCGGGCGCGGCACGAGCCCCTGCTCGCGCAGCGCGGCCTTGCGGGTCTGCTTCAGCGCGCGGTCGAACAGGATCGCCGCCGAGATCGACATGCCGGAGAAGAACTGCGGGGCGCCGTCGTGCGACACGCCGCGCGGCGCGTGCACCCAGTTGAACCAGGCCGAGGCGATCGCGAACACCCAGACCAGCAGGCGGGAGCCGAGCGCGGCGTCACCGTGGCTGGCCTCGCGGACGGCGAGCACCGAGCAGAACATCGCGGCGCCGTCGAGGCCGAACGGGACGAGGTACTCCCAGCCGCCGGACAGCCCCAGGTTCTCCTTGCCGAAGCCCACCAGGCCGTGGAAGGACAGCGCGGCGGCGACACCGGCGCAGCAGAACAGCAGCGTGTAGGAGGAGATGCCGTAGATCATCTCCTTGCGCCGCCGACGCTCCTCGCTGCGCTCCCAGGAGTCGCCGGCCTCTTCCTTCTTCGTGTTCTTGAAACGCAGCGTCGCCAGCAGGACGGCGACGAACAGCAGGGCTGCGCCGCCGACGACGGTCCAGACCAGCTGTATGGAGGTCAGGTTCATTGCGGGTCGGGCCTCGGGTTTCCGCAGGGGACGGGTTCACAGAGCGACACAGGCGGTCAGCTCCCGGTACTCGGGTCGCGCCTGACGGTTCGTTCGTCGCCGCACGGCGTACCCGCCGCACCCGCGCAGGGGCGGACGGGACACCTGTGCGGCTAGACGATATCGCGTCCGAAGGGGCGGCATGTTACGGGAGGGGGGCTTCCTCCCGCCAATCGACCCGCCGGCCGCTCCACTCGTCGACCCGGCGGTGAGCGCCGGGGGGCCCGACGGGGTAGGGGAGGGGAAGGTTTGGGTATCCGAGGGCCGGGCTGATGCCCGATCATGGAGCGGCGAACCGTCAGATCGCCTGACGGGAGCAGGGGGAGAGGGCGGGATGGTCTCGATCTGGGAGTACCTGCGCGGGGAGCGGAACTACACCTTCGACAACCCGGGCGGTCAGCACAAGGTCATACTCACCAAGTCGACCCCGCAGCACGCGATCACCGGGTCCGCGGCCACCACCGGCTACCTCTACGTCAACCTGCACTGGACCACCCGCTCCGGGGCCGTCCGGCCGAGTGCCCGGGAACGCGCCAAGCGCCTCTTCAGCCCCCGCATCCTGCGCCCGCTGGAGCCGGACTCGGTGCAGAACGAGCAGGTCAACGTCGACCTCGACCTGGCGTGCATGTACGAACTGTCCGACGGGAGCAGCGGCGTGGTGCAGCCGCTCGGCGGCTACTTCGGCGACCTCCGGCAACCGCCGTACATCAAGCTCAGCGGCGACGACCAGTACGGGGCGCCGTCCGGCGAGACGATGTACGTCAACCTGGAGAAGAAGGACAAGTTCAAACGGCTGCTGATCTTCGTCTACATCTACGACGGCACGCCGGCCTTCGAGCAGTCCCACGCGGTGGTGACGATCGTGCCGCAGACCGGGCCGCGGATCGAGATCAAGCTGGACGAACGGGCCCGGGCGGCGCGCTCGTGCGCGGTGGTGCTGATCGAGAACGCGGGGGACAACCAGCTGACGGTGCGCCGTGAGGTGCGGTACGTCAACGGGTTCCAGGCGGACATCGACCGGCTGTACGGGTTCGGGATGCAGTGGCAGCGCGGGTACAAGAGCCAGGGCGGTTCCGACTAGGCCCCGCCCGGCCTCGACCCCGCCCGGCCTCGGCCCTGCCCGGTCTGGTCGGAGCCGGGCGGCGGTGGTGCCCTGAGCAGGCCGGTCAGCGGGGCTGGAACTGCGGGCCCTGCGGCGGCAGGGCGAACTCCTCGCCGGTGGGCGGCTGGGCCGGGCCCTGGGCAGGTGGTTGCGCGGGGGCCTGGGCCGACGGCTGCTGGCCGGTGCCGGCGTGCGGGTAGCCGTAGCTGCCGGGGTGCTGCTGCGGGGCGGGCTGCTGCTGGTGCGGGTAGCCGTAGCCGGTGCCCTGCTGCTGCGGGTACGGCTGGGGGGTGGGTTGCGGGTACCCGTAGCCGGTACCGGGCTGCTGCTGCGGATAGCCGTAGCCGGTGCCGGGCTGCTGCTGGGGCTGTGGCTGCTGCGGGTAGCCGTACCCGGTGCCGGGCTGGTGGGCCGGGGGTGCGGTCGGAGCCGGCGGCGCGGCCGGGGGAACGGTGGGCGGGGCGGTCGGCGGGGGCGGCACCGGGCCCGGGGCGGCCGCGGCGGGCTGCTGGGGCCGGCCCTGGGGGGTGGCCGACGGCTGCGGGACGGCCGGGGCCAGGGTGAAGGTGCCGGGCTCGGGCGGGGCGGTCGGGCGCGGGGCGGGCAGCGGGGTGCTGCGCGGGTCGACGGCGGCGGTGGGGGTGGCCGTCGAGGCCGCCGCCGGGGCCGCGTCGGCCTCCGCCTCGTCGTCGACGGTGATGCCGAAGTCGGTGGCCAGGCCGATCAGGCCGGAGGTGTAGCCCTGGCCGATCGCCCGGAACTTCCAGGCGCCGGAGCGCCGGTACAGCTCGCCCGCGACCAGGGCGGTGACGTTCTCGCCGTCGGAGATCGCGAACTCGGCGAGTGCGGGCGTGCCGTCCCCGGCCGTGGCGTCGAAGAGCAGCAGGCGCAGCCCGGGCACCGCGCGGAAGGAGCCGCCCTCGGAGGAGCCGGCCAGCACCACCCGGTCGACGTCGGCGGGCAGCTTGGCGAGTTCGACCTCGATCGTGTCGATGATCTCGGCGCCGCCGGAGGTCTGCTGCTTGGGCAGGTGGCGCACCAGGCCGGAGGGGTGTCGCGGCTGGTTGTAGAAGACGAAGTCGGCATCCGAACGGACCTTGCCGGTGGCGCCGAGCAGCAGCGCGGACGCGTCCACGTCCGGCGCACCGGGCGTGGCGCTCCAGCGCAGCACGGCGCGGACCGCCGCAGCCGGCAGTGCGATGTTGGCGCCCTTGGCCATCACGTGCGTCATAGCCGACCATCCTGCCCGTTCGCCACCCCTTCGGACAACGTGACCGGGACCGTCGGAACCAGGTCGAACTTTGCCAAGACTTGCGCTTGCCGGGGGTTTGCCGGTGCTCGACCGGTGATCAGTGATCTGGACGGCGATGTTCCGGGAGTTCAGTGCCGAGGAACCGGGGACGGCCGGAATCCGTCCGTACGATGGGCGGTCCAAGGGCCCGCCGGGGTCGGGCGGAGGGGGGCCCGCCGGCGTCCGTCCGGGAACCACGGAGCCCCGTGGACCGGTTAACCATGGTGTCGCACCGCTGGATCGCGGTGTCGTCCCGCGCCGCCGCACGCCCCGGCAACGGACCGGTGGCCGTCAAACCTCTGAGGAGAGCACCTTGCGCCATTTCGGCCACCTCGCCGACGACGTACGCGGTCGCCTCTTCCTCGAACCGCCCCGGCCGTTCACCGCGCGGAGCGAGGCCGCGGTGCTGGCCACCGCCCTCGGCGGCACCCTCTACAGCCCCGCCACCCGGCCCGCGCTGGCCGCCGACATCCGCAAACAGGCTGCTCGGGGCGTGGTGTCGATGGTGCTCTGCCTGGAGGACGCGATCGCCGACCACGAGGTGGACGCGGGGGAGCGGAACCTGGTCGAGCAGTTGAATGACCTGGTCAGGGATTTCACCGACTGCACACAAGGCCACCCCCTGCTCTTCATCAGAGTTCGAGCCGCCTCCCAGATCCTCGACCTGGCCGAGCGGCTCGGGCCGGCCGTCGAGCTGCTGAGCGGGTTCGTCCTGCCGAAGTTCACCACGGAGACCGGCGGCGCGTACCTGGCCGCCCTGGCCGCCGCCGAGGCCGCCACCGGGCGCCGGCTGTTCGCCATGCCCGTCCTGGAGTCACCCGAACTCGCCCACCTGGAGACCAGGCGCCAGCAGCTCTTCGGCATCGCCGACCTGCTCGCCGGGCACCGGGAGCGGGTGCTCGCCGTCCGCCTCGGCGTGACCGACCTCTGCTCCGCGTACGGCCTGCGCCGCTCGCCCGACCTCACCGCATACGACGTAGCCCTGGTCTCGGCGGTGATCGGCGACGTGGTCAACGTGCTCGGCCGGGCGGACGGCACCGGGTACACCGTCACCGGTCCGGTCTGGGAGTACTTCCCGGTCCAGGAGCGGATGTTCAAGCCGCAGCTGCGCCGCACGCCGTTCGCCGAGGCCCCCGGGACGGCCCGGGCCTCCGGCGAGGAGGTCCGCCGGCGGATCATCGAGCACGACCTGGACGGGCTGATCCGGGAGGTCGAGCTCGACCGGGCCAACGGCCTGCTCGGCAAGACCTGCATCCACCCCAGCCACGTCCCCGCCGTGCACGCCCTCTCGGTGGTCACGCACGAGGAGTACTGCGACGCCCGGGACATCCTCCGGCAGGAGCGGGACGGCGGCGGGGTCCTGCGCTCGGCGTACACCAACAAGATGAACGAGGCCCGGCCGCACCGGGCCTGGGCGGAGCGGGTGTTGCTGCGGGCGGAGGTGTTCGGGGTGGCCCGGGAGGACGTGAGCTTCGCGGAGCTGCTCGCGGCCTGCCTGTGCGGGGGGTGAGGGGGTGAGGGGGCTGCGCGCGGCTGAGGGGGCTGTCCGCGGCTGACCCGAACGGCCCCACCGATCCGACCCATCCGGCCCATCCGGCCGATCCGACTGATCCGACCGATCCAACCGATCCGAAGACCGCACCACCGCACCATGCGAAGGCAGGACCAGCAGTGACAGCACAGCAGACGTGGACCGGCCGTTGGGTCGCCGACCGGGCCGGCATCGCCCTGACCGGATCGGACCGCCTCCCCGAACTCGTGGGCCTGGCCCTGCGTTCCCAGAACCCGAAGCGCGCCCACCTGCTGGTCTCCACCGTGCTCGGCAAGCACGTCCCGCAGCGGCCCGCGGTCGTCCACGGCGTTGGGCTCGAACTCGGCCGGCAGGTCCGCGAGTTGCTCGGCGACGAGGCCGCCGCGCGGGCCGTCGTCCTCGGCTACGCGGAGACGGCCACCGGCCTCGGCCACAGCGTCGCCGACGGCCTCGACGCCCCGTACCTGCACTCCACCCGCCGCCCGGTGGCCGGCGTGCCCCCACTCGGCGGCTTCGAGGAGGAGCACTCGCACGCCACCTCGCACCTGCTGCTCCCCGCCGATCCCGAGCTCCTCACCGGTGACGGCCCGTTGGTGCTGGTCGACGACGAGTTCTCGACCGGCCGCACGGTCCTCAACACCATCCGCGAACTGCACGCCCGCCACCCCCGCGACCACTACGTCGTCGTCGCCCTGGTCGACCTGCGCTCCACCGCCGACCGCCGCCGACTCGCCGACACCGCCGCCGAACTCGGCGTCCGGCTCGACCTGGTGGCCACCGCCAGCGGCGCCGTCCAGCTGCCCGCGGACGTCCTGGACCGCGCCGAGCGGCTGATAGCCGAGGCCGCCCCCGCCCCCGCCGCGCCCCCCGGACCGCCCGCACCGCTCGCCCGGGTCGACCTGGACTGGCCCGCCGGGCTCCCCGACGGCGGCCGGCACGGGTTCACCGCCCGCGACCGCGTCCGACTGGACGCCGCCCTGCCCCGCCTGGCCGCACAGCTGGCCGACGCACTGCCCGCTACGGCGCGGCGCGTGCTGGTCCTCGGCTTCGAGGAACTGATGTACGCCCCGCTGAGGCTGGCCGGCGCACTCGCCGACCGGCTGGGCGGCGACCGCGTCCGCTACTCCACCACCACCCGCTCGCCCGTCCTCGCCGTGGACGACCCCGGCTACGCCATCCGCACCCGCCTCGCCTTCCCCGCCCACGACGACCCGCAGGACGACGCTTCGCGCGAGCGCTACGCCTACAACGTCGCCCCCGGCAGCGACCCGGCCCGCCGGTTCGACGCGGTCGTGCTGGTGGTCGACGACGTCGCCGACACCCCCGCCCTGCGCGAGGGCGAGCGCGCCCTGCTCGGCCAGCTGCGGCAGGTCACCGACCAGGTGGTGCTCGCGGTGCTGCCCTCCCACCGGCCTTCCCCCCGGCCGTCTGGGCTGCCGTCCCCGTTGTACGGCCCGGCGTTCTCCTCCTACCGGCCCGACGAGGTGGCCTGGCTGCTCAAGGACCTCTCCGGCGTCCCGCTCGAAGCCCCCACCGAGGAACGCGAGGAGGCCGTCCAGAACGGCGGCGCGCACTACGCCGAATCGCTGCCGGTCGAGTACCAGCCCAGCCCCGAATACCAGGAGCTGTTCCACCAGGCGCTGCGCGCCTCCGCCCGCCGCATCGCGCTCGCCGCCGGCACCGTCGCCGAGACCCTGCTGCGCGAGCGCGGCCCCGGCCTGGTGCTCGCCTCGCTGGCCCGGGCCGGCACGCCCGTCGGCATCCTGATCCGCCGCTGGCTCGCCCACGCCCACGGACTCGACACCCCGCACTACGCCGTCTCCATCGTCCGCGGCCGCGGCATCGACCCGGTAGCCCTGCGCTACCTGGCCGCCCACCACCGCGCCGGCGACGTGGTCTTCGTCGACGGCTGGACCGGCAAGGGCGCGATCAGCCGCGAACTCGCCGAGGCCCTGGCCGGCACCGGATTCGACCCGGACCTCGCCGTCCTCGCCGACCCCGGCCGCTGCGCGCGCACCTACGGCACCCGGGACGACTTCCTGATCCCCTCCGCCTGCCTCAACTCCACCGTCTCCGGCCTGGTCTCGCGCACCGTGCTGCGGCCCGGCCTGATCGGCCCGGACGACTTCCACGGCGCCAAGCACTACGCCGAACTGGCCGGCGCGGACGTCTCCGCCGCCTTCCTCGACACCGTGGCCGACCACTTCGACGCCGTCCGCCCGGAGGCCGTCGCCGCCGCCGACCGGCTGTACACCGCCCCGGACCGCGCGCCCGACTGGGCCGGCTGGGCCGCCGTCGAGCGGATCAGCACCGAGTACGGCATCGACAGCGTCAACCTGGTCAAGCCCGGCGTCGGCGAGACCACCCGGGTGCTGCTGCGCCGCGTCCCCTGGCGGGTCCTCGCCCGGCGCGGCGCCGGCGCCGACCTCGACCACGTCCGGCTGCTCGCCGCCCAGCGCGGCGTCGAGGTCGAGGAGGTGGACGGCCTGCCGTACTCCTGCGTCGGCCTCATCCACCCCCGTTACAGTCGGGGAGCGACCGGGGCCTCCGGTAGGACCGTTGTGGTGAAGGAGTCCTGATGAACGCCGATGTTCTCGTCGCCAGCGACCTCGACCGGACGCTCGTCTACTCCAACCGGGCCCTCGCCCTGGACGTCCCCGACCGGCTCGCGCCCCGGCTGCTCTCCGTCGAGGTGCACGACGGCAAGGCGCTCTCGTTCATGACCGAACAGGCCGCCGCGCTGCTCGCCGAACTCGTCCGGCAGGCCTGGTTCGTCCCCGCCACCACCCGCACCCTCGCCCAGTACGAGCGGATCAACCTGCCCGGCCCGACGCCCGGTTGGGTCCCCGCGTACGCGATCTGCGGCAACGGCGGGCACCTGCTCGTCGACGGCGTGCCCGACCAGGACTGGCGCACCGAGATCACCGCGCGGCTCGCCTCCGGTGCGGCCCCGCTGGAGGAGGTCGTCCGGCAGCTCGCCCTGAGCGCCGACCCGGAGTGGACGCACAAGCGCCGCGTCGCCGACGGGCTGTTCGCCTACCTCGTCGTCGAGCGCGCCGCGCTGCCCGTCGGCTGGCTCGACGAGCTGACCGGCTGGTGCGCCGAACGCGGCTGGACGGTCTCGCTCCAGGGCCGCAAGGTCTACGCCGTCCCCGCGCCGCTCAGCAAGAGCGCCGCCCTCGCCGAAGCCGTCCGGCGCACCGGCGCGAGCACCGTGCTCGCGGCCGGTGACTCGCTGCTCGACGCCGACCTGCTGCTCGCCGCCGACGCCGCCTGGCGGCCCGGGCACGGCGAACTCGCCGACGGCGGCTGGACCGCCCCCGGCGTCACCGCCCTCGACGAGGTGGGGGTGGCGGCGGGGGAGGAGATCGTCCGACGGTTCCTCGCCCGGGTGGCCGCCGCTTCCGTCGCCCCCGTCGCCCCCACCGCCCCCGTCGTCGCTTCCTGAGCGGAAGCGGGAGCGGTCAGCCGCAGCAGCCGCCGCCGCAACAGCCCCCTCCGCCACCACCGTTGCCGGAGGGGGCCTGGCGCGGGGCGCCGCCCGAAGCGGAGCCGGTGACGGCGACGGCGGACAGCAGCTTCACGGTGTCCTCGTGGCCCTGCGGGCAGACGGCGGGGGCGCCGGCCTGCGCCATCGGGCGGCGGAGTTCGAAGGTGGCGCCGCAGGAGCGGCAGCGGAAGTCGTAGCGTGGCATACCGGCAGGGTACCCAGGCGGTGCCCTGCCGGCGCCCTACCGGTGTCCTATCGGTGGGTGCTGCCGGTGTCCTGCCCGGCCGGCGCTACCGGTACTACCGGCGCTACCGGTGCCCGCCCAGATCGCCGCGGATCAGCCCGATCACCTGCGCCGCCGTCTCCCGCACGCCCGCCAGCTCGGTCAGGAAGTGCCAGTAGTCGGGGTGCCGGCCGGCCGCCTCCAGGGTGGCCACGGCCCGGTCCAGCCGCGCCACCGCCTCGTCCAGCGGGGCGGCGTGCCGCGGGTCCGGCGCGCTGCGGCCCGTCATCGCCAGCCGCTGCGCGTCGCGCAGGGCGAACCGGGCCCGCTCCACCTCCCGGTGCGGGTCGTGCTGCACCTCGTTCAGCTGCCGCAGCCGCTCGTTCACCGCGACCACCGACCCGTCCGCGGTGTCCAACAGCGCGCGCACCGTACCGATGGCGCCCGTCGCGTCCGCCCAGCGCTGCTCGTCCCGGGCCCGGGCGGCCTCGGCGAGCTTGCGCTCCGCCGCCCGCCCGGTCTCCGCGACCTGCTCCGACACCCGCTGGAGGTCCTGCCAGCAGGCCGCGCTGAACCGGCGGCGCAGTTCGCTCAGCGCCGGCTCGACCGTCTCCGCCTTGGTCTCCAGCGCCTGGATCCGGGTCCGCAGGCTCGCCACCCGCCGGTCGATCTCCCGTGCCCGCTCCGGCAGTTGACCGGCGTCGGCCGCGATCGCCTCGGCGCGCTGCCGCACGTCGTCCGCGCGCCGCAGCGTCGGCGCCACCCCGTGCCGGGCCGGCCCCTCGTTCAGCAACCCGAGCTCCGGCGCCAGTTCGGCCAGCCGGGCCGCCAGGTCGTCCGCCCGCAGCCCGGCGCCGCGCACCGCGTCCAGCGCGTTGCTCGCCTGGAGCAGCGCGCGCTTCGCCTGCTCCACCGCCGGGGTGACCCGCATCAGTTGCTGCTCCGCGCGCTGGAGGGTCGGCTGAAGCCGCTGGAGGAAGTCGTTCAGCTCCGCCCGGGCCGAGCCGAGCTGCCCCTTCACGTCCTCCAGCTGCCGCCGGGCCCGTGCCGCGGTGCCGGCGTCCAGCGCCTCGTCGTCCAGGTTGTACGCGTCCAGCGCGCCCAGGTAGTTCACGGTGACCTGGTCCACCCGGCCGGTGATCCCCGCCAGATCCGCCAGCGCCCGGCGGGCCGTCGCCTCGTCCTCGGCCGCCCGGACGGTCTCCACCGCCAACTGCACCTCGCGCTGCGTCGAGTCCAGCTCGTAGAACGCCTCCTGCGCGGCGTCCCGGGCCGCCTTGGCGTCCGCCCGCACACCCTCCCCGCCGCGTCGGCCCCACCAGCCGCCCGTCCCGGCCGAGGCCAGCCCCAGCGCACCCAGCGCACCCGCCAGCACCACCGGCACCACCAGTGCGTCGGCCAGCGCACTCCCCGCCCGACGCCGCCCCCGCCCGCTCCCGCCGGCCACCGTCACTGCGCGCTCCCTGCTCCGACCCGCTGATCCACCCCCATTCTTCCCGATCGCCCCACCGCACCGGCACCCCCACCCGCCCCACTCCCCGACCACCCGCACCACAGCACCCCCCGGGACCAGGTACCCTAGGCAGTCGTCGTGCCCCCACCGGGCCGCGACAGGGGGCGCGTAGCTCAGTGGTAGAGCGCTGCTCTTACAAAGCAGATGTCGGCGGTTCGAAACCGTCCGCGCCCACCAGTCAGAAGGCCCCCAACCGATCTTGGTTGGGGGCCTTTGACGGCTAAAAGTGACGGCAACGCCTATTTGGCAGGGCGCCGCCGGCGCAGCAGCCGGTCCATATGCCCCATGGCCTCGCGCCTGCCGCTGTCGGCCACGTGGGTGTAGATGTTCATCGTGACGGCGATCTGTGAGTGACCCAGAATCTCCATCACTACCCGAGGCGCCACCCCGGCCGCGAACAGCAGGGTGGCGCACCCGTGCCGCGCGTCGTGCAGCCGGATCCGCGGCAGGCTGGCCTCCTGACCGATCCGCTCGAACGACCGGCTGATATTGCGCGGCTCGATCGGCCGGCCGGTGCGCGTGGTGAACACGTAGTCGCTCTCCTCCCACTCCTTGTCCTTGGCCGCGGC
>NZ_JBWKER010000099.1:0-13318 GCF_056435345.1 Kitasatospora sp. NPDC043950 | reverse complement strand
GCGCGCGCCGAACGCACTACATCGGCCTGTCGAAGACGCGCCTCGCACACGTCTTCACGGCCACAGCCATCAACCTCATCCGACTCGACGCCTGGTGGAACGAAAAGCCACTCGCTCGCACCCGGACATCACACCTCGCAACCCTCGTCCTTGCCGCATAGAGCAAATTGGGCAACAGGGTCATCGACGGTTGGTACAACACCCGCCGCATCCAGAAGCGACTCGGCTGGCTCAGCCCGGACGAGTACGAGGCGAAGCACTACACCGACCAGGCGACGGCCGAACCAGCGACCGCCGAACCACCCACACCCATCCTGACCAGCTGATCAACACCTCCCGCACAGCGGGGGAAGCTCACGGCGAGGGTGAAGCACCTCGTAGGTGGCCACGGCAGAGAGACGGATGCCATCACTCGAAAAGGTGACAATCCATCTCAAACAATCAGGTCGATGCAGGCCAGTAGGAGTTTGGCCCAGCGTGGAGGATGGGAGGTCCGACCGCTGGGACGCTCACGCCCGGTTGGAGAGGGGCGCTCGAAGCTCCACGCGGAGTCGGATCGAGGTGTCGACGGGCAGTCCCGTGCTGGAGTAGCGAAGCTCTTTCGAGTAGTTCGCGATGAGATCGAGATCCCGCAACTGCCGCTGCAACTCAGAGGCCAGAGCTTCGTCCGAATCAGGGACGAGCTCGTCATCTTCCTGCTCGGCGAGGTACTCCAGCTGTTGATCAACGGCTTCCACCGCCCGGCGGCTGGTCCAATGGGCGAAGTCGTAGCAGCCGAACAGATAGGCGTGAGCGGCATACAACGTCGCGGTTGCGGCCAACTCGTCCGCATCATCGGGCCCGTCCTGACCGTCGTTGTGGCAGTACTCGCTGAGCATGTACTCGGCGACACCGCGGTTCACTGCCGAGAACGCCGTCGTGTCGCCGAGAACGCCCTCCCACACAGAGTTCAACAGGGGGCGAAGGCTCACCGTGAACGGCGCCTGCTCGTCCTCGGGCAGGGCCTCGTGCCAGTTCATGAGCCGTTCCGCGACACCGGCAGCGAACACGCCACGTTCACTGGTCGATGTCGCCTTCAGCCGCTCCTCCACCAGCACTGAAAGCTCTTGCCACGTGTCCATACGAGCCACCCCCGAGTCGTGAAACCAGCGTGCTCACGCTGGCAACGGCGATCATCGCATCCACCAGGGACAACGCATCAGGCGCGGCCCACCTGTCGGCGTACACGGGTAAGTGCTCAGCCGCGTACTGCTGAACGTGCTCACCTGCCCGGTTCGGCGGGAGCCTTCTCTCACCGCGTGGTTGCCCGGCGGTGAGTGGCGCGGATCAGTACGGTGATCAGGGCCGCCAGGTCGAGGGCGCCGTCCGGGTCGTCCGCGTAGCGGGTGGTCTGCAGCGGCCCCACTTCGTCCAGGCGTACTCCCTCCGTATCCAGGACGTGAGCGAGGACCAGTAGTGCCAGGCCGGCGTTGCCGTCCGGGTAGGGGTGGAAGAAGGCGATGCCGAGGTACGCCCTGGCCGCGCGGGCTGGCAGGGGGACCGACAGGGCGGCGCTCTGGTGTAGGCAAGCGGCGAAGTCCTGCCAGGTGTGGGGCGTGAGCCCGTATCGTTCCCGGCCGTCCTTGGCGAAGGCGTCGCTCTGACGCAGGCGCACCTCGTTCACACCGAGGACCAGCTTCTGCCAGCCGGCCAGAAGGGTCGGGGTGAGCGGCTCTCCCTGTGAGGCATCGGCGCGGGACAGGGAGGCGGACCGGACCTCGAACCAGGCGGCGAGTCCGTCCACGGCCGTGCACACCGGTGCCGCGCGCACGCTCGCGGCCGAGGACCAGTCGACCTGCTCCCTGACCTTGCGCCACGTGGCCAGCGCGTCATCGCTCACGGTAGAACCCGCGGCCGGTCGGGCGAATCGCCAGGTCCTCTCCCACCGTGTCGACCAGGGGCGGGGCGGGCGCACTGTGGCTCTTGAACCGGCCGCCGATCGCGGCTTCCACCGCCTTCTGCGCCTCTTCCAGTCCCAGGCCGGTGGAGGTAAGGAACCAGGTCAGCGTCGTCTCGCAGATCCCGTACCAGGACGACTCGGCGTGGGTGCTGTTGACGACCGCGGTGACCAGGCGGGTCACCGCGCGTTCCAGGTGCCAGCTGCGGTCCTCGGCGTCCGTACCGGGAAGGGGTGCAAGCTGCTCGAACCGCTCGGCCATGTCCTCCAGCCAGTCACGCCACTCCAGCAGGCAGGTCACGACGCGTTCGGCGGTCTCCGACGCCTCTCCGACCGAGTGCGAATCGCAGCACCAGGTCTCGACGGGACCGCCGTGGTGGTTCGAATGGTCCCAGCCGCAGGCCCACCGGCCATAACGGGACACCAGGAGCACGGTGACCTCGTCGATGAATCGAAAGCCCGCCATCCGCTCGGCACCGATGGGAGGCGCCATCGGAACGACCAGCGCCGTCAGCCGCGCCGCCTCGTCGTCGTCCCAGTCGAAAGCGTTCCGGCCGGGGGCAGCAGCGGACCACGGCAGGTCCCAGGCTCGTTCGCGGTGGATGGACGTGGCGTACCTCCGAGGTGAGACATGACGGAACAACTGACCGATCATGCCGACCAGGTCGAGACCTGTCATCCCAATTTGTTGACCACCGACCTGCGTCTCCCGCCGCCCGGCTGCCTTCACCCAGCCGGGCACATTCACGTGTACCTGCCTGAGCACTTACCCGTGTACGCCGACAGCTGTCGGCGTACACCCGAATGTGCGCCGGCCGGTACAGCGGAACGTGCACGGCCATCCCGGCTTTTTGGCCCAGTGCTGTGGCGCCAGGGTCCCCCGTCTGGTCAGGATCCGGGACAGTCGTCACCATCAACGGGGCCCTCTCCCGGAGGCGGCTGGGGTATGCCTCCGGGCCTTCCGGGTCCCGTGTCGCCTTGGGGCGCATCTGCCCGGTGCATCGGGCGGGGAACGCGGAAAGGTCCGAAGGTGCGTTCCTAACGGGATTCCAGGGCCGACCGGGTGACGTTCCTGAGGAACAGCACCGGCGTCGCCGCTGTGGTTACCGCGAACACCCCGAAGGCCAGCCGCATGCCGCCCAGTTCGGCCAGCAGGCCCACCAGAGCCGCACCGAGCGGCATGGCGCCGAAGCTGAAGAGCCGAGCCGCCGCGTCGTAGCGGCCGAGCATCTCGTCGGGGACCTTGCGCTGGGCGACGGTCCGGGAGTTGACCGTCCAGAGCGTGCCGCCCATACCGCCGAGGAAGGCACCGCCCGCCACTGCCCAGATGTTGGTGGTCAGGGCGGGCAGCGCCACCATCGCGGCGGTGCCGATCAGGTCGGCGAACATCGCCCGGCGAACACCGAGCAGCCGGTTCACCCAGGTCACAGCCATCGTGCCGGCCAGCCCGCCGATGCCGAGGGCGCTGAGCACAATGCCGTACTGCTGCGGTCCGAGTTCCATGGCCTGCTGGGCGTAGAGCGGCATGAGCGCCAGCCAGGCGCCCCAGACGGCGGCGAGCACGCCGACGACCAGCGACAGTGTGCGCAGCACCTCGTCTCGCCAGAGGAAGCGCAGCCCCTCGGCGATCCGGCTGTTGACCGAGACGGGAGCCGCGTCCGGGGCGGGCCCGTCGGCCCGGAAGTGGCCCACCAGCAGGAGCAGGGCCAGGGCAGCGACCGCGTAGGAGGCGCTTATCAGCCCCAGCGCGAGACCCGTCCCGGCGGCCAGCAGCAGCCCGCCGATGAAAGGCCCGGCGAACTCCTGCCCCACGGTCTCGGCCCCCACCATCCAGACGTTGGCGCGCTGCCGGCCCGCAGCCGGCACCGCAGCCGGTACCAGAGCGGAGGCGGAGGTCGAGGCCAGTACGTCGGCGACGCCGAGGATCACCCCGGCGGTGAAGAGCTGGCCGAGCGTGAGGGCACCGGTAACGGCTGAGACGGTGAGCCAGCCCATCGCAGCCAGCCGCATCCCATTTGCGCCCCAGAGCAGCCGCCTCCGGTCGAAGCGGTCGACGATCACGCCGATGTGCAAGGCGACAAGCAGCCAGGGCAGCGTGAGGGTCAACGAGACGGCGGTGACCTGGGCGGGAGAGCTGGTGAGCTGGGCTGCGAGCAGGGGGAGGGCCATCTTCATCACGCCGTCGGCGAGGTTGGTCGCGGCGGTGAAGCCGACCAGGACAGCGGTGTTGCGGCGACCAGGGTCTGGTGGGGCGCAGGGCCCCAGTGTCGACGTGCCGAGGCTTTTGTCGGTCTGCGTTCGTTCAGGCACCGCTGTGACCATGACCATCCCCTAACTACCTAACGCTTTAGCCGGTGAGATCACTTTGACGTACACCCCCGCCATCGCGCAACCGGTAAAACGTTTAGGCGGTAGAGTGGTGGAAACCTGTAGGAGGTGACCCGCAATGCTGGAGCCACCGGCCTCAGCCGTCCTGGTGGAGGCGTTCGCCAACACGGTCGACGTGGAAGAGGCACATGATGAGATCGCCACCCCGGCCGGACTGGCCGACTGGCTGAAGGACCGCGGCCTGCTCGACGCACCCTGCGAGATCCCCACTGAAGTGCACGAGAACTATGTGACCCTTCGCGCAGGCATCCGCGAGGAGTTGGGCGCCCATGTCGGCGACACCCCCGACGCGGAACTGCTCGCCGCGGCGGACCGGGTGCTGGCCGAACACCCTGTGCTGGTCACGGTGCGCGGCTCACTGACCCCTGCGGCGGAGCTACCGGCGGAGTGTGGGCCGCTGGCCACGCTGGCGATCGCGTGGAGTGAGCTGGTCACGACCGGGGATGCTGCCCGACTCAAGCGCTGCGCAGAGCACACCTGCGGTTGGGCTTTCTGGGATGTGTCGAAGAACCGCAGCCGCCGCTGGTGCTCGATGAAGGTGTGCGGGAACCGCAACAAGAGCCGGTCCTACGCGTCCCGGCAACGGCAGACGATCTAGCCGTCGGTCGGCCGCGTTCCTGGGGAGTAGGGCATTGTGGTGCACGTTCGTGTGTACCGGGCTGTGCACTTTCACGCGAACGCCGACAGCAGCCTCCTGGTCGGCCGGGAGTCCGGCAGGCACCGGGCCGTAATGGATCTCCGGACCGGGTTTCACGTGGCGAGGCGGTCCGACCAACTGCGGGCACACCGACCGTTCGCCGCAGATACCGCAGATCCAGATCCGCGACGCCTTCTCACCCTGCGGACGTCGATGCCGCCCCGAGCCCGAATCCGTCACATCCCAGGCCATGCCCTGCCCATCGATCCACCCAGCCCACCGGCACGGCCCCGCCGGCGACGGGCCAGCAGGCCACACCGGCAACGGACACAGGGCACAGGCGCAGCAGCGGGCACGGACGGCGGACGGCGGGGAGCAGCCGAGGCCGGCGGACCGGGCAGCGGGCGCAACACGCGCAGCCAGGCCCCTCCCCGCCACATCACACTCGGTCAGAGCTGTGCAGTACAGCTGTGTTCAGGGACGCTCAGTCGTGGGTCTCCCAAGCCCTCTGCGGGAACCAGTGGGGGAGGTCGTCGAGCGCCTCCGCGGGGAAGAACACCGGCCGGGTAAGAAGACGGTCGCCCTCCCGTTGGACGTTGACCATCAAACCGAGGGAGTACGAGCAGGGCACACCCGCGCTCATGTAGGCGAGCTCGTCGTCCGGACGCGTCTCGGCGCGCTCCAGCATCCACCGCTCCAGCACGGACGGCACCCGCCCGACGAGAGCGGTCCCCTCCGCGGTGACCTGCGGGCCGCACAGGGCGTCGACCACGATGCCGGACAGCCGTTCGTCCTGGTAGTAGAGCTGGGGCCCGAACTCCCGGAACAGACCCTCACTGACCCTCCAAGTGCTGTCGCCCCGCCCGCCGGTCCACGTGCGGTGCTCGACATCTGCGGTGACACCACTCATCGAGTCCGTCACCTCGTCAGCACTCATACCGAAACGCAACGGTCTCACAGCCGTGAACGGCTCCAGCACCCACTGCTCGCGTTCCTCGTCCGGCCGGACATTCCACCATCCCTTAAACATGATCAACACCCTGCCCGTCCCCACTGACACACAGGGCAGCCGGACCGCTGAACCCCACGAAGGCCATCCACCAAGGCGGCCTGACAGCCACCCAGCAGCCGACCCTGGACTTCTACCTGCCAATGTCCTCGCTCATCAACTGCTGCAGTCGGTCCCTCAGGTCACCCGCACGATCCTTCGCCTCGTCCAACGCGGCCATGTCAAGGGCGTCGAACCCGTCCGCCATGTCGCGGCTCCGGCTCAACTCTCGAAACACCGCGTCCGCGGCGAGCACTACGTCCGCCGGCGCCACAACATGAAGCCGCTGCCGCACCGCCCCCAGACCATGGGCGGTGAACGCCTCCTGCACAGCCTCACCCCGCTCGCCCGGGGGCAAGGCCCGCAACACCTTCAGCAACGCCTGCGCGGCCTCCTCCAGCGCGGTCAGGAACTCGCCGTAGACACGCACCCTCAGCTCTCGCGTCCACCGGCGCTCCTCCCACCGCGCCCGACGCAGCTCCGCCAAATGCGTCGCCACGGCCCCCAGACACACACCCACCAACGCGAACACCGGCGCCATCCAACTCCCCATGGCCAAACCGCTACCCAGCCTCCCCGCCCAGCACACGACAAGCGGCCCAGGGCTTCGGCGTAGTTGACGGACGCCCGGTTTGTGGTGATCTGTTGGCTGGTGGGTGCCCTGAAGGCAGGACAGGCACGGCTTCCAAGATCATGGAGTTCTCGACGCCCCGTGACCTGTCTGGAAGACCGTGCCTGCCGACGCAGCATCCCCGATCCCGCCTGCCCTTGACCAGCTACGCGAGCAGTCCGACGCCGCTCCCGGGGAGGTCCCCTGCCTGCTGGAGCGACTGGCCCAGGTACCTGACCCACGCGATCCGCGCGGCTGGAGCCCCGCCATGTAGCTGTCGTGGGTCTCGTCGTAGCACGTGGCCAGGCCCCGCCACGCTCGGATTCCGTGGGAGACCGGTCGCCCGCCCGCGCTGCCGCGCCTCTTTCGGTACGGCCCGTTCAGACAGCGGAAAGGTGCAGCTTGAACGGCGAACCGTTGGAGCTGGGCGTCCAGCCGTTCGACCGCGCGGCCCGAATACCTGCGGCGACTTCGCGCGGCAGGACGACCTCAGCCGGCACCATGTTCGGTTCGAGCACGGCCGGCCGACCGGTCTCCACGACGAGCGTCGTTCCGGGACAGGCCGCGTCCTCCACCATGTAACCCAAGGTGATGCCGTCGTAGTCGCAGCACGGTTTCCTGCTCACTCGCCAGCGGTACTCGACGCCGTCGACGACAATCCGGCGGGAACCCTTCTTCGCCAGTGCCACTCTTTGCCCTTCGGCCTTCGACTGCTCGTATATGTCTGTCGCCGCCAGTCTCCCTGTACGGCACACGCGTGTCACCGGGTTTGGCCCAGAGCTTCGGCGCAGTCGCTTGGCATCTGCTTTGTGATCACGCAAGGCCGAGGAGCGCGAGGGGCCGGCGTGCGTCGCGCGCGTTGCGGCGGAGGCCGGCCGCAATGTTCCTGACGCCGCTCAGCCGCAGGGCTCCAACAGCGAGGTTGCGCCAGGTCGCCATGGCGCGGGGAGCGTTCCCGGTTCGCAGTTGGGAGGCGTCCTCGGCGAAGGTCGTGTCGCGGACGTGGTGCAGGGCCTCAATCTTCCAGTGGCCCCGGATCAGTTGCGCGAGCTGGGCGGGAGTGGCCTGTTCGGCGGTCAGGCTGGTGACCGCATAGATGGTCGCGATGGTGGTCTTGCCGGTTTTGCGGTCGGTGCGGCGGCGCTTGACCTGGACCGCCTGGCAGGCACCGGGGAAGAGCAGGTTGTTGACGGTGGCGACCTTAATCCGGCAGATCTCGGAACGGCCGTGTCCGATTCCCCGGGTGCGTCCCTGGAGCGGAATGTCCTTCCAGGGAAGGGATTTGAGCTGTCTGCGCAACTTCTTCTGGTTGTCCTTGACGATCGCGATGTAGTGGGCCCGGCGGCCGAGGAGGTAGGCGGCGTGCTCGCGCTGGGTGTGCAGTGCGTCGCTGGTGACCACCATTCCGGCGAGGTCCGCGACGCTGTCCAGCAGCGGCTGGAAGCGGGTGGTCTCGCCGGTCTTCTCGCCGACGTCGAGCTGGGCCAGGACCAGGCCGTTGGTGTGCTCCACCGCAGCGAGCAGGTGGATCTTCCGGCCGTCGGCCCTGGCCGCGCCGCGCAGGCTCTTGCCGTCCACAGACAGTGCGCGCAGCCCGGAGTTCGTTGGTCGGCGGTCGGCGAGCCAGCCACCTACCGCCCGGTCCAGGGCGTCGCCGTCGATGCGGGTCAGCAGCCGGCGGACCGTCGCCTCGGCCGGGACCAGCCGCCTGGGCAGCAGCGGGTCGGGGTGCACGCCGAGGTGTTCCAGCCCGTACGGCGGCGCGTCCGTGATCCACTCGCCGACCGCCAGCAGCGAGGTCGCCCCGGCCAATACCGCGCATGCCGTCAGGGTGAGGACGACGGCCAGCGTGTACCGCACACCGCGCGGATCGCGTGGGTCAGGTACCTGGGCCAGTCGCTCCAGCAGGCAGGGGACCTCCCCGGGAGCGGCGTCGGACTGCTCGCGTAGCTGGTCAAGGGCAGGCGGGATCGGAGATGCTGCGTCGGCAGGCACGGTCTTCCAGACAGGTCACGGGGCGTCGAGAACTCCATGATCTTGGAAGCCGTGCCTGTCCTGCCTTCAGGGCACCCACCAGCCAACAGATCACCACAAACCGGGCGTCCGTCAACTACACCGAAGCCCTGGTGCGGGACCGAGTTGACCGAGATCGTCGAGTCCTTGCCGATTCTCTGAACTTATTGCCGAGCCTTGCTCGTGGCCACGATGTCGATGGCGACTCGAAGCGGTGTCTCCGCATTCCCAAGTAGTGCCCGGGTGATTGCAATCGCCTGGATGATGCTCATTCCGCGCTCGGCTAGGAGGGTCTGGACAGCCTCCATTCCGTCACTCTCAAGGACTGGCCGGGACTGTTCGACCAGCGCTGCCCAGCGTGCGGCCTCCTCGGGGCCTAGCCCGATGACGTGGTCAAACACGACTTCTTCCTTCCCGTGATAGGCAGATGGGTTGCTCACGTCTCGTCAGAGCCCAGTGCTGCGCTCAGAACCTGCACGGCGTCAGCGTATTGAAGGCGGTCGAACTGAAACGGGCCGGACCCCGAATAGTCGCGTGTCTTGCGGTGAGGTTGTTCGAAGGAGTCCCAGGTCACGTGGTCAGGAGTCACTGTGATGCTGGCCATCAGCGGCCAGCATCCCCACTCACCGCATTCACAGCCGAGCACGGGAGTCTTCGGCCCCGTCGCTCCGTTGGATCGTCCATGGAAATGGTCTTCCATCGAGCCGAACTGGAAGAACTGCGGGATAAGGCCCCCATAGGCGTCTCCCGATGGTTGCATCTCAGCGTCCGTCTCGAACTGGTCGATCAAGTCGGTGAGCGGTGTTCCGTCGATGTACGGGACGACTTCAAGCACGCTGCGATACGCGTGGCCTCGGCAGTCGAAGAGGATTTCCTGGTTGGTCATATGCTGATTGTTGCAGCTCGTGCCTTCCTTGTTCCTCCTGATTATGGTGGGCAGCTTCAGGGGATTGAGGGGCGGTGTCCACCAGGTTGAGATCGTCCCTGGTCAGCGAAGGAGCTCGGCGTTGCTGGCGGTCCGCTTCAGCCGGTCCAGGAGCAGTTCCGTGGCCTGCTGGCCGTCGAGGCCGCCCAGGGCCCGGCGCAAGGCCCACGCCGCGGGCGTGCGGGCGGGGCCGAGGAGGAGTTCCTCGCGACGGGTGCCGGAGGCCTTGACGTCGACTGCCGGGAAGAGGCGCTTGTCGGCGAGGCGGCGGTCGAGGCGGAGCTCCATGTTGCCGGTGCTCTTGAACTCCTCGAAGATCAGGTCGTCCATGCGGGAGCCGGTGTCGACGAGGGCGGTGGCCAGGATGGTCAGCGAGCCGCCGTTCTCGATGTTTCGTGCCGCGCCGAAGAGCCTCTTCGGGTGCTGGAGTGCCGAGGCGTCGAGGCCGCCCGAGAGGGTCCGTCCGTGAGCGGGTGCGGTGGCGTTGTAGGCACGGGCAAGGCGGGTGATGGAGTCGAGCAGCACAACGACGTCGTGGCCGAGTTCGACGAGGCGCTTGGCGCGTTCGACTGCGAGTTCGGCGACGGCGATGTGCTCACGGGCGGGCCGGTCGAAGGTGGAAGCGATGACCTCGCCCTTGACCGCGCGCCGCATGTCGGTGACCTCCTCCGGACGCTCGTCGACCAGGACGACCATCAGGTGCGCCTCGGGGTGGTTGCGGGCGATCGCCGCCGCGACCGTCTGGAGGACGATCGTCTTGCCGGCCTTCGGCGGCGCCACGATCAGACCGCGCTGGCCCTTCCCGATCGGGGCCACCAGGTCGATGACGCGGCCGGTCAGCTGCTGCTGGTCGGTCTCCAGACACAGTTGCTCCTGCGGGTACAGCGGCGTCAGTTCATGGAAGGCGGGCCGGGATTGGGACCTGTCGATGGGGTCGCCGTTGACCGTGTCGATGCGGGCCAGCGGCGTCTGGGCGGCGCCGCCCGAACGCGGGCGGGTCGCGCCGGTCAGGACGTCGCCGGGCCGCAGGCCCAGTGCGCGCACCTGGCCGGCGGGCAGGTGAACATCGCTGGACCCGGGGAGGTAGCCGGAGGCGCTCAGGACGGCGCTCCCCTCGCGGATGTCCAGCACACCGGCGACTGGGAGGAGGTCGCTTTCCACGGTGGTGGCCGGCTGCGCCGGCCGGTTGGAGCGGCTGCGCGTTCGCGGCGACGGCAGTGCGGACCGGCCGCCGCGGCTTTCGGCGTCCGCGGGCCGGGGACCGGCCGTCGGCATCGGCGGCCGGCCGGTGGAGCGCTTGGCGGTGATCGCCTCAACGAGTTCGCCCTTACGTAGGCGGGCGGCGCGCGGAATGCCCAGGGCGCAGGCGAGTTGGTGGAGATCTGTCTTCATCAGGCCGTCCAGCGGCCTGGTGGTCGACGGTTCGGTGGTGGTCGTCACGATGAGGTACTCCTGTGGTGTCGAAGGGTATGGCGGCGCCCGGCGGGCCCGGCGTGAGTGGCACGCAGCGGTGGGCGGCTCGGCCGGCCGGGTGCGGGGAGCGGGGAGCGGGGAGCGGGAACATGGTTCAGCTGCAGCGCTCGGCATGGGCGTGGGCGCGGCAGCGTTCTCGCGGCCCTGCATGGCCGCGGCGGGTGGAGTCGGTTGCCTGCCGGTGAGGGTTCGCCGGGACACTGCTGGGCAGGGCGCTCTCAGGTGTTGCCGTCGTGCCAGGCACGGAGCAGGAGGAGGGCGGTGGTTTTCCGGTGTCCGGGCCTGCCACGGTGGGGTGCTCCGGTGTGCGGTGGCGCCTGGTTCCCGCACCCTGAGGGTGGGCGTCCAGTATCGCTGTCGCGCATTTTAGCACCTCGCGGCCTGGGCAGCCAGGCGGCGTGCTGTTGGCACCGTTGGCTGTCCAGGCGGATCCGCAGGTGAGGGTTGGTGCTGTTGGGCCAGCGGCGACGACGGTAGGCCGGGTAGTCGGCGATCGCCTCGGCGGTGTAGTCGTCCAGCGGCCGGTCGAATCCGTCCGGGTCGAGGCGGCGGCCGGCCAGGTCGACCTCGTCCAGTTGGAGCGCACGGATGCGCCGGGCGGGCAGTGCGTGGACGCCCGCGAGGGCGACGACCACGCGCAGGGCGGGATCCTGCCGGGCAGCGAGGGCGACGGCGTCGACTTCCTGATCGGAGAACGGAATCGGCACCGCGGCGTGGTTCTTGCCGGTTGTCACCCCTCGCATCGGGTTGGCGAAGACGAGCCGTTCCTTCTTCAGCACGTTGAACAGGCTCCGCAGGGCACTGGCCTCGTGCACCCGGTTAGGGCGGTCGGTGCCAATTGGCGACGTCGTCACGGGTGACCTGACGCAGTGTCGTGTAGGTCGACGTCCGCTCGCGCAGGAACCGCCGGACCAGCCTCATCTGGGTAACGACCGTGGGCTGGGAGCGAGGGAGCCAGCGCCGGGTGCCGTTGCGCGAAACCGCGACCCAGGCGTCGACCTCGGCCCGTATCCCGGGCAGAAAGGAAGTCCAGACGCGCGTCGCACCAGGTCTGCACGGCGTCGGGCCGGTCGTCCAGCAGCACGTCCAGGTCCTCGAAGACCTCCAGGACGTGGTTGGAGGGGATCGCATTGTGGGTGAGTTGGGCGATCGTGGACGCTCGGATCGGCTCACCGATCTCGTGAACCACGCAGAGGATGCGGATGCCCCTGCGGACGGAGCCGAGCGTGCGCGGAGGCCAGCCTCTCAGCTCCGCGATCCGTGCGGCGTGCGCTTCCAGGACGGCGGACAGTTCCGGATCCAAGAGCGGTGCCAGGCTGGACTCCGCGCAGGTCACGGACCATCTCGAACAGCGGCAGCTGCCTCCAACGCGACCGCACGTAGTGCAGCCGCCGGTCCGGTGGCCCGTCCACGGTGTTCTGCGGACGAGGGCCGCCCCACGGTGGGGTGGCGGCCAGCTCTTCCATGTCGCCGGATCGCCGTACGCGGTGCTGCGCCCCATCCCGTGTCCGTGTCTGCGCTGCGTGTTCGCGATTCCTGGAGGCGTTTCCGCGTGGGTTTGCGGGCCGGTGTGCCCCCGGGAAGGGGCGGGGGGCGTGGGTTCCCGGAAGAAGGGCAGGGCAGTGCATGGGGATTGACCAATCGTTGAGGGGCGCCCGTGAGGGCGCGAGGGGCGGGACCGGGCCGTGGAGCGCTCGTTCGCTCCGGAGGGAGATCGGCTGCGGGGCGGAGTTCGTGGCGGATGGGCTGGTTCGGGTGATGTGGCGCCGGGGCTGGTCGATCGCGCCCAACGGCCGCGGCCTGTACGGTCTTCGGTGCTGCGCCAGCAAGGTCATCTCTGCCACACATTTCCCGGGGGGACTCATGAGGCTTCGCCGGCCCGAGTGCACGAGGCTTCGGCGGCCCGAGCGGTCGGATCGCTCGAACAGCACGCCGGTCGTCGTAACGTGTCTGCTGACGCTGGATGTCGTCCTGTTCGCCGCTGTCGTTTCGGCCGCGCTTGGGCACGGATTCTGCGCGGCCCTCGGCGGGCCTCAATGCGGCACCCGTGCTGCTGTCCATCGGCTGGTCATCGCGTTCGCGGCGACATCGGTCACCGGCGGCCTGTGCCTTTGGTGGCGGCGCCCGGCCTCCGCAGCCTTCCAACTCATCCTGGCCCTCCTGTACGGTTTATCGGCCATCAATACCCACTAACCTCGATCTTGCATGGCGGCTCGTCAGCTTGGCTGGCGGGCCGTTTCTGCTTGTCCGGGCTGGGTGTTTCTGCTGACGGGTATGGTGAGGGCCCG
>NZ_JBWKER010000098.1:12303-14285 GCF_056435345.1 Kitasatospora sp. NPDC043950 | reverse complement strand
CCCCCCCCACCCCCCCCCCCCCCCCCCCCCCCCCCCCCCCCCCCCCCCCCCCCCCCCCCCCCCCCCCCCCCCCCCCCCCCCCCCCCCCCCCCCCCACGGCAGCACGGTCCGGCTGACACACGTGTGGGCGGGCGGGACCGGGTCGGCCCGTTCTCCTCCGCTGCGTACCGCGCCCCCACCGCTTCTGCCGGGGCGCGGCGACGTGTCCACCCTGGCGCGTTCACCCGTCCGCGTTCACCCTGGCGCCTTCATGCGGGCGGGGTCCACCCGAGCTCCGCGCCGCCTCCATGGACGACGCACACCCTGTTCGTCAACACGCTGCTGATCGATCGTCAATCCAGTCCTGGTGTCCTGACCGCGTTCCGCAGTCGCATCCGCACGCGGTCCACCGACAACAGGAGATCCCCGTGTCCCACCCGTCCGCCCGGACCCTCCGCCCCCGCCCGAGCACCGGCACCCGCCGCCGCACCCGGCTGGCAGGCCTGGCGCTCGCCGTCTCCGCCATATCCGCGAGCAGCATCACGCTGCTCGCCGCGCCGGCGAACGCCGCCGTGGTCGAGCAGATGATCACGATCCAGGACCACCAGAACCACAACTCGCTGGCCAGCGCCGACGGCGAGGGTTCCCGGATCGTCGCCCGCAACTACCAGAACGCCTCCACCTCGTTCTGGATCTCCAACAAGCCCGGCGACCGGGTCGACTTCGCCCGCAACGTCAACGGCACCGAGCGCGTGCTGGAGATGGACACCAACGACGGCCGGTCCACCCAGTTCATCCACTGGTGGGCGGGCGCCAACCAGCAGTGGACCCTGGAGCCCGTCGCCGGCGGCGGCACCTACCTCCACAACGCCCGCGACAACCGCTGTCTGACCTACCACGGCCTCGACCAGGAGGTCACCGTCGAGAACTGCGACGGCAGCATGTCCCAGCGGTTCGACCTGATCGGGTCGGGCACCGGCCCGGGCCCGGGTACCTCCGTCGAGCAGCGCTTCCTCGACCGGCTCAACACCGTGCGCGCCCAGAACGGCAAGCCGGCGGTGCGCCTCAACCAGACGCTCTCCCAGGCCGCCAAGTGCAACGCCGACCAGATGGACCAGCGCCGCGTCTCCGGCCACTTCTGCGACTCGAACGGCATCGCGCGCAACCTCGGCTACACCGGGAGGGGATTCGGCGAGATCGCCTTCTACGGCCCCACCGACATCGACGCCGCCGTCGACGGCTGGATCAGGTCGCCCCTTCACCTGGGGATCATGCTCGGCGACTACAACGAGGTCGGCCTGGCCCGCACCGGCAACGCCTCCTGGAACGCGGACTTCAGCACCCGCTGACCCCCGCCACGACCGGTCCGCCGGGGCCGCTCCACCCGGCGGAGCGGCCCCGGCCGGAGCCTCCGCCAGTGACGGCACTTCCGGGAGGCCGGCCGGCGTACCGAGGTGTACGACCAGACCGCGCGCGGCTGGCCCGGGAGATCCGGCACTACCACTTCCCGGGGGACGGCTGCCTCGGCGAGGAGGCGGACCGGTCCGAGGTGAAGCTGGCCGGGGTGGCGATCCCGCGGCCCGGGGGCGATGCCGGAGAGCATGGGGGAGAGCTACGAGGAGGTGTGCTCGCGCCTCGGGGTCGAGGCCAGGCCCGAAGGATGGGCCCTGTGGAACACCTGGGGTGACGGGGACCTCCAGGTGACGATGCTGGTTTCGGCGGTCGACACCACGGAGGGCCTGCTCGCGAACTGGTCGCGGGGCAGGGAGCTGTACCCGGTGATGCCGGTGCCCTCGCAGATCGCGCTGATTCACCGCGGTTGGGCCGCGCACATGGTCTTCTCCCCTTTCGGGGTCCGGAAGTTGGGGCTCGGCGGGCAGCCGTGACACCACATGCCGGGGGGGGGGGGGGGGGGGGGGGGGGGGGGGGGGGGGGGGGGGGGGGGGGGGGGGGGGGGGGGGGGGGGGGAAGGGGGGGGGGGGGGGGGGGGCGGGGGGGGGGGT
>NZ_JBWKER010000098.1:0-12293 GCF_056435345.1 Kitasatospora sp. NPDC043950 | reverse complement strand
GTCGGCAACTTTTTTTTTTCCCCTTTTGGGGTTGGGGGGTTGGGGGTTGGGGGGGAACCCGGGACACCCCGTCCCTCCCCCCCCCCCCCCGGGGGGGGCGGGCCCGCCCCCGCTGGACCGGAATTGAGCGAATTCACGTCACAGAAAATTCGACGGCGATCAAAGCGCTGCGGGGACTTGCGGTGATGCGGCCGGGCGAATTTCCGTTCGGGTCCCGCTCCGCCGGTTCGTCAGAGGATTTGGATGGAGTTGACCCTCGGCGGGCGGTTCGGGTACGTGATGTCGGTCCAGCGGTTGACCCTCACCGAGTCGCCGTTGGTATCGGAGTAGACCAAGTCGTTGTTCCCCGTGGAGATCCGGTCGATCCACCACCCGCCGAAGCCGATCGTCCCCCCGTTCGCGTAGCAGTCGACGCTGTCACGGCCGTCGAGGTGCGACCAGATCTTCAGGAAGTCATTGCGGCTCCCGTCACACTGGACATGGTCGATGGCGAAGGCGGTGCCGGACGGCACGGCCACGGTGAGCGTGGCCGCCGCGGCGAAGGCCATCGCCATCGAGCTCACGACCTTCTTCGCTTTCGAGATCATGGATTCTCCTCAGTCGGATAAAATGTCGAATCGGAGTCCGCTTCGCAACGAGTTTCGGTTGCGTCGTGCTCGATCAGTATCCAGACCGCCTTTGTGAGGGTCAATCGAACGAACCTCGACCTTACGTGTTCTCGGTCATTTCCATCCGGACTTTCGGCGAGGCGTGGGGTGCGTTGTTCTGGTGTGTCGCGAGTGGTTCCGGGGCCGGGCGGACGGGCCGTCGACCGAGATCGCCTACCGGCCGCTCTGACGTGGGGTGATGGTCCGACCGTCGACCGCGCGCGACAGGTGTTGGGGGCACCTGGCTGGGAGAGGGGGGTGGGGCTGGCGAGTTCGTGCATGACGTGTCGGGTGTTGCCGGGTGTTGCCGGGGAGCTCCGGGGCGGGGAGGTGGTTGCCCGGGTAGCCCTGGACGGCGCCGAAGCGGTCGGTGGCGGCCTGCCACTCGTCGCGAGCCTGGACGATGTCCTCGTGAGACCGCCCGATGAAGTTCCACGACAAGGCGATCCTGCGCCTGGCCGGCGGGGAGGTGCACGTGAGCACCATGCACGAACGCACCGTCCCCAACCCCGGAAGGCAATTCCCGGTGGCGATCGTCGGCGGCACCGGCGCCTACCGGACCATCACCGGCGACGGCACCCTGGAGTACACCACTGCCGACGACACCACCATCATCCTGAACTACAGCGTTCAATAGGGCGTCGGGAGTTGAACCGCGAGCCGCGCTCGTTGCGTGACCTCGCAGGTCACCGGACCTGTTGATCTGCTGACGGGCCGTCCCCCCTCCCGGCCGCCATCGCGCGCAGGGCGTCGACGGCGAGGCGGGCGGTGGTGCCGATGGCGGCGTCGGCGGCGGGGAGGGTGATGGTGGTGGCGGCGGCGCGGGTGAAGACGGCGAGGGCGTAGCGGCCGCCGTCGGGGTATTCGACGACGCCGACCTCGTGGCGCAGCGTCGGGAGGGTGCCGGTCTTGCCGTGGACGCGGACGTCGTCGTAGGGGAAGCCGGAGGCGAGGCGGTGCGGCCAGACCTGGAGGCCGAGCAGGCGGCGGAGGGCGGCGCCGTGTTCGCCGGGGCAGGCGTCGCCGTGCCAGAGGGCGGCGAGCAGGGTGGTCATGTCGCGGGCGGTGCTGCGGTTGGTGAAGGCCGGGTCGAGGACCCTGAGGCGGGCGACGACGGCGGGGTCTACCGGGGAGTCGCGGCCGGTGTCCTCGGCGAGGGCGGCGATGAGGTCGCGGAGCTTGTGGACGGCGACGGTGCGGGTCAGGCCGAGGTCGGCCATGGTGCGGTTGACGGTGTCGAGGCCGATCTCGTCCCAGAGGACGTCCGCGGCGGCGTTGTCGCTGACGGCGACGGTCAGGTAGGCGAGGTCGCGCAGGGAGAGCCGGGCGGCGTCGAGCATGGCGGCCAGGCCGGTGCCCCCGGAGGTGCGGCCGGCGGCGGGGACGTCCACCTGGCGGGTCAGGTCGATCCGTCCGGCGGCGGCCTCGCGGAAGAGCGTGACCAGGAGGCAGAGCTTGTGAACGCTGGAGGTGCTGACCGGGGTGTCGGCGTCGAGGGCGATCTCGGTGCCGGTGTCGAGGTCGCGGACGTGCAGCCGGCCGCTGACGCCGGCGTCGGCGAAGGCGGCGGCGATGCGGGCGCGTGCGGTGCGGGCGCCGGATGCGCGGTTGCCGTGGGCGCGGTCGCTGGTCACAGCGGGAACTCCATTGCGGGCCGGGGAAAGAGCGGGGGGTTGGGCGGCTGGGGCAGGAGGCCGCCGTGTTCGGTCAGCGCCTCGTGGGCGGCCTCGGCGAACAGCCGGACGGCAGGGCCGCCGCTACCGGTCGGCCAGGCCGTGGAGGTGCGCCAGGCCAGCGGGGTGCCGGTCAGCGGACGCCAGACTGTACCCGGTGGCGGCGCGGTGCGTGGCACCAGGGCGACGGCGCTGCCGGTGAGCACGAGCGCGCCCGCGACGTCAGGGCCGGGCGGGTCGACGACGGCCTCGGGAGTGCAGCCGTGCCGGGTCAGGGTGGTGAGCATCTCGTCGTACAGCGCGGGGGCGGTGGCGCGGGGGAAGAACACCAGGCGCCGACCGGTCAGTTCGGCCACCGCCAGCTCCGGGCGGTCGGCGTCCGGGCTCCCGGCGGCGAGCAGGACGCCGAGCGGCTGGTGCAGGACCGGCCCGAACGCCAGCCCGGCGGCCGGGCACGGGTGGCGGACGACGGCGACGTCGACCGTGTGCTGGGCGAGTTCGCGCGCCATGGCCGCGACCGGCAGTTCCCGCAGTTCGAGCCGGGTGCCGGGGGAGGCGCTCTCGAAGCCGGTGAGCAGCGCGGCCAGGACGGCCGGCCCCAGCTCGGGCGGCACGGCCGCGCGCAGGGTGCCCGCCCGGCCGGTGCGCAGGTCGGCGGCGGTGGCGAGGAGGCGGGCGGTGCTCTCCAGCACCTCCTTCGCCTCCGCGAGCAGCAGCAGGCCCGCCGGGGTGAGCTCGACTCCGCGCGGGCCGCGGTCGAACAGGGTCACGCCGAGCTCGCGCTCCAGACGTTTGATCCGCTGGGAGAGCGAGGGCTGGGCGATCCGCAGGCGCTCGGCGGCGCGGCCGAAGTGCCGGTCCTCGGCGACAGCGCGGAAGTGGCGTAGGTGCCCCAACAGGTCCATGGCCAGCAATCATAGGCATTCTCATATCGATCTCTTTACCATAGTGGTCTTGGACTGATGGCCCGGCGGCCTGTTTAGCTGAGGGTGACGACACGAACCACCTGGGAGACCACCGATGACGCCTGCCCTTCGCCGCCCCCGTACCGCGCTGCCCGCCGTGGCCCTGCTCGCGGCCACCCTGCTGAGCGGGTGCGGCTCTGCGGGACTCAGTAGCCATGCCGCTGCCGGCACACCCGCCCCGGCATCCAGCGCGACGCCTTCGACGGATACGACGAGCGCTTCCTTCAAGGGACTTGAGCAGCAGTTCGGCGCCCGCCTCGGCGTGTACGCGGTGGACACCGGCAGCGGCCGGGAGATCGCCTACCGGGCCGACGAGCGGTTCGCGTTCGCGTCCACGATCAAGTCGCTCGCCGCCGGCGCTCTGCTGCGCAAGGCCTCCGACGAGGAACTGGAGAAGGTGGTCGCGTACCGCCAGGAGGACGTGTTGGCGTGGGCGCCGATCACCTCTCAGCACGTCGCCACCGGCATGAAGGTGCGTGATCTGGCCGCCGCCGCGATCCAGTACAGCGACAACACCGCCGCCAACCTCGTCATGGCCGAGCTCGGCGGTCCGGCGGCCGTCCAGCAGTCGCTGCGCGACCTCGGGGACCCGACCACCAGCGTCGACCGCACCGAGCCGACCCTCAACGAGGCGACCCCGGGCGACACCCGCGACACCAGCGCCCCCCGCGTCTTCGCCGCCGACCTGCGCCGCTACGCCCTCGGCGACGTCCTCGCGGAGGACCGGCGCCGACTGCTGACCGACTGGCTCATCGGCAACACCACCGGCGCCCCCTACGTCCGCGCGGGCGTGCCCACCGACTGGAAGGTCGGCGACAAGACCGGCAACGGCGGCTACGGCACTCGCAACGACGTCGCCGTCGCATGGCCCCCCGGCGGCCGGAGCCCGGTCGTGATCGTCGTCATGTCCGACCGCGGCAAGGCCGACGCCACCTCCGACGACGCGCTGATCGCCCAGGCGACGAAGACCGTCGTCGGCGCCCTCGGCTGAACACCCCCGACCACCAATACCCCCGACCACCAATACCCCCGACCGCCAATACCCCCGACCGCCAAGAGCCCCGACCACCAGGAGCCCCGACCGCCGTGATCCACCCCACCCGCCGGACCGCCACGGACGCCGACTTCACCAGACGCCGCTTCGCCCAGCTCGCCGTCCTGGGCATCGCCGCCGGAGCCGCGCCGATCGCCGCCTCGGCCCCGGCCGCCGCGTCGGCCCCGGCCTCCACCTCCGCGGGTACGCCGTCCGCCTCCCGCCCGCACTACGACCGCGCCCGCCGCCTCGCCGGCGACGACCCCGTGCTGCGTGCCCTGGTGACGGCGCTGACCCCCGGCTCCGACCTTCCTGACCTGCCCGCGCCGGCGCCCGTCAAGCTGTTCGACAACCTCGTGCTCCTGAGCGCGGGCTGGGTCTCCGCGATGGCGGTGCTGACGGACGACGGCATCGTGCTGATCGACGCACTCACCTCCCCGGCCGACGCCGACGGCATCATCGTCCCCGGGCTGCGCGCGGTCGGAGCCGATCCGGCGGCGATCAAGCGCGTCGTCCTCACCCACGGCCACTCGGACCACTTCGGCGGCGCGCAGACCCTCGCCGACCGCTACGGCGCCCGCGTGCACATGTCCCCGGCCGACTGGGACCTCCTCGCCCGCACCCGCCCGGCCGACGCCCCCGCCCGGGACCTCGACATCGCGGACGGCGAGCAGCTCACGCTCGGCGGCACGACGATCGAGCTGCACCACACTCCGGGCCACACCCCCGGCACCGTCTCCCCGGTCATCCCCGTCCGGGCCGGCCGCCGGCACCACAGCGCGATGCTGTGGGGCGGCCTCAACCCGCCCTCGACGGCGGAGGAGCTGCGCACCTTCCTCGCGTCCGTCCACGCCTTCCGGGCCGTCATGCGCCGGGCGAACGTGGAGGTCGAGCTCTCCAACCACCCGAACGACCACGGCCTCGAACGCGCCGAACTACTGCGCCGCCAGCCGCCCGGCGCCGCGAACCCCTTCCTCCTCGGCGGCCCCCGGACGCAGCGGTACATGGCGGTCATGGACGCGATGCTGCGCGGCCGGATCGCCGACGCCGAGGCGCCGACAGCCCGGGCCGTCGCGGCACCGCACACCTGCTGCTGACCGTCCGGACCGCCCGGCCAGGGGCAGTGCCGGTGAGTTCGACCTCCTGGCGTGGAGCCGGGGGGGGGGATCGCCGGTGAGCGGCTGGTCCGGGCGGGGCTCACGGAGTGCGGGCGGGGTGTGGTGGCAGGGGGAGTCGGAGGAGGAAGCGGGCGCCGGTGGGGGAGTCGGCGAGGGCGAGGGTGCCGTGGTGGCGGGTTGCCAGGTCGCGGGCGATGGCGAGGCCGAGTCCGGCGCCGCCGGTGTCGCGGGTGCGGGCCTCGTCGAGGCGGGTGAAGGGGGCGAAGACGCGCTCGCGGTCGGGGGCGGGGATGCCGGGGCCGTCGTCCAGGACTTCGAGGACGGCCCACTGACCGTCGGGGCCGTGGTCCTCGGTGAGGGTGACGGTGACGCGGTCGGCGGCGTGGCGCAGCGCGTTCTCCAGCAGGTTGCGGAGCAGGCGGTGGAGTTGGGCGGCGTTGCCGGGGACTTCCAGCGGGCGGTCGGCGTGGACGGTGATCCGGCTGGTGCCCTGCGGGAGTTCGGCGGCGACGTCGCGGGCGAGGTCGGTGAGTTCGACCCGGGTGTGGTGGGCCGGTGCGGCGAGGGGTGGGCGGGCGAGCAGGAGCAGGTCGTCGGCGAGGTGCTGGAGGCGGACGGTGTCGGCGCGTGCGGCGCGGACGACGGTGGGCCAGTCGGTGCGGTCGGGGTGGGTGAGGGCGACCTCCAGGGAGGTGCGCAGTCCGGCGAGGGGGCTGCGCAGTTCGTGGGAGGCGTCGGCGACGAAGCGGCGCTGGGCGGTGACGGCGTGGTCGAGCTTCTCGAGGGTCTGGTTGGTGGTGGTGGCGAGGTGGGCGATCTCGTCGGCGGTGGGCGGGACGGGGACGCGCCGGTCGAGGTGCTGGGCGGTGATGGAGGCCATCTGGGCGCGGATCGCCTCGACCCGGCGCATCGCCTGGGCGGTGACCGCCCAGGCGATGGCGGCCACCAGCAGGACGGCGAAGGGCCCGGCGACCAGCAACAGCCGTTGGACGGATTCCTGGACGCGTTCGGCGTCCCAGGGCGGTACGAGCAGGTAGGCGGTGACGGTGCGCTCGCCCCGGTCGGGTTCGCCGAAGCCGGACCGCAGGGAGTAGCCGTCGATGCCGCCGGCGCTCTGCCCGTACAGGGGGAGGGTGTGGTGGGCCAGACGGCTCGCGGTGCCGGCGGCCGGGGCGCCGAGCGTGAGGGTGCGGGAGACCTGCTCGCCTTCGGGCAGCGGCGTGAGCTGGGCGGCGACCTGGGCACGGAAGGGTTCGAGGTCGGGGCTGACCTCCAGGAGCCGGCCGGAGTCCAGGACGAGGGCGTAGGCGCGGTCGCCGCCGAGCAGCCCGCTCGCCGGGACGTGGCCGGTGCGCATGTCCGCGACCGCCACGTCGAGGCGGGCCTGCGCGGCGGCCTTCGCGTCGTCCGACTGGGAGTCGTAGAGGCTGTGGCTGAGCCAGAACGCGCCCGCGGTGAAGGCGGCGGCAGCGGCCAGGCCGGCCGCCGCCGCGGAACGGGCCCGCAGCGAGCGCAGTGAGCGCAGCAGCCGCGGCGGCCTAGCCACGGGAGTCCAGCCGGTAGCCGGTACCGCGCACGGTGACGATGGAGTTCCGGTCGAACGGGACGTCGATCTTGCGGCGCAGCGCGCTGACGTACACCTCGACGATGTTCGGGTCGCCCTCGTAGCCGCTCTCCCAGACCTGGTCGAGGATGGTGGTCTTGGCGACGACCTCGCCGGGGCGTTCGGCCAGGCACTCCAGGACGGCGTACTCGCGGGGTGTGAGGGCGACCGGGGTGCCGGCGCGGTGGCAGGAGCGGTCGGCGGGGTCGAGGATCAGGTCGCCGACGGTCAGCTCGGGCGGGCGCTCGGCGCCGCCGCGGCGGACCAGGGCGCGCAGCCGGGCGACCAGGACCGGATAGGAGAAGGGCTTGGCGAGGTAGTCGTCGGCGCCGGTGTCCAGGGCCTCGATCTCGTCGTACTCGCCGTCCTTGGCGGTGAGCATCAGGATCGGGGTGGTGACGCCTTCCTGGCGCAGCTGGGCGCAGACCCGGTAGCCGTTGAGGCCGGGGAGCATGACGTCCAGCACGATCGCCCGGTAGTCGCCGGTGCGCGCGTACCAGAGGCCGGAGCGGCCGTCGTGGACGACGTCCACGGTGTAGCCCTCCGCCTCCAACCCGTCCCGGAGGGCGTCGGCCATCCGGGTCTCGTCCTCCACCACCAGTACGCGCATGAGTCTCAGCATGTCACGGGGGGTGTCGCGGTTCCTGAAGGTGCTTTCAGGCTCTTTCAGCGGATCTTCAGAGGGCGGGTCGGACGCTTCGGGGGTCGCCCCACGTCCGCCCTACCGCGAGGTGAGCCCCGTGACCCTGACCCTGACCCGCGCACCCCGCGCCACGGTCGCACCCCAGTCCCAGCTCCACTCCCAGCTGCGGACCCGGCCCGGATCCCGGCCGCTGCCCGAGCCGCCGCGGCCGGGCCGGACCGTCCTGCTGCCCTGGGCGCTCGCCGCCGTGCTGTTCGCCGCCTACAGCGCGCTGTCCGTCTCCCGCCATCTGCACCTGCGGACGTCCGGCTTCGACCTGGGGATCTTCGAGCAGGCCGTCCGCGGTTACGCCGAGGGCCGCGCGCCGGTCTCCGAGCTGAAGGGGCCGGGCTTCCACCTGCTCGGGGACCACTTCCACCCGATCCTGGCCACCCTCGCACCGCTCTACCGGGTCTTCCCCTCCCCGATGACCCTGCTGGTCGCCCAGGCGGCGCTGCTCGCCGTGTCCGCCGTCCCGGTGACCAGGGTGGCGGCGCGGGCGGCCGGTCCGTGGGCGGGCGCGGGCATCGGCGTCGGGTACGGCTTGTCGGTCGGTCTGCAGCAGGCGGTGGCCTTCGACTTCCACGAAATCGCCTTCGCCGTACCGCTGTTGGCCTTCTCCCTGGAGCGGCTGACGCTGCGGAGGTGGCGTGCGGCCGCGTGGTGCGCGCTGCCGTTGCTGCTCGTGAAGGAGGACCTGGCGGCGACGGTCGTGGCCGTCGGCTGCTACCTGTTCTGGCACGGTCGCCGCCGACTCGGCGCGGGCGTCGTCGCGCTCGCCGCCGCCACCGTGGCGCTGGTGGTGCTGGTCGTCATCCCGGCCCTCAATCCCGACGGCGTCTACACCTACCTCTCCAACGTGGACGGCCCGGCCGGCGACCCCGTGACCAGGCTGCTCCTGCCCGCCCAGAAGTGGGGGACCGTCGCCGTGCTGCTGGCCCCCACCGCGTTCCTGGCGCTGCGCTCCCCACTGATCCTGCTCGCGCTCCCCACCCTGGGCTGGCGGTTCTGGTCCACCAACCCCGCCTACTGGGGGACGGGCTTCCACTACGGCGCCGTCCTGATGCCGATCGTCTTCCTCGCCTTCGCCGACGCCCTGGCCCGGCTCCGCGCGCGGCACGGCCTGCGGCGGTGGACGGCCTGCGGCCTCGTGGCCGTCGGGCTCGCGGTGACGGCCGCCGCCCTGCCCTTCCGCCCCCTCGCCGAGCTGGCCCGGCCCGCCACCTGGCAGCGCGACGCGACGGCCGACGCCGTGCGCGGAGTGCTGCGGGTGATCCCGGACGGTGCGCAGGTGGCTGCCGCCAACGGCATCGCACCCCAACTCACCGACCGCACCCGGGTTTTCCTCTTCCCGTACTACCCCGGAGGCCCGGGCGCGAAGCCCGACTGGGTCGCGGCCCCCGACCACCCGCGGGATGGCCTCTTCCCCGCCGGCCAGGAGGCCGAGGCCCTTCGCGCCCTCCCCGCCGCCGGCTACCGTCCCGTCGCCAGCGCCGGCGGCGTCACCGTCTACCACCTCGGCGCGCGGGAATGACAAGGCGGCCCAGCGGCCCAGCGGCCCAGCGGCGCTGCCGGTGGGGCCGGGGAGGCCAGGGAGGCCGGTCACGGTGCCCGGACCGGCCCACGCCCTACCTCCTTCTCCCGGAACTGCTGCGGCTGAGTGACAAAAGGAGGGCTCCCCCGAGATGTTCACGATATGACGAGTCGACTCCTCTTAACTTCTTCCGAGATTCGGATGCGTCGCCCAACAGGCGGTCCAGCGCGTTCGCCACCCATGGAGGTCGTTGGATGAATCGTCGTCCCCGGGTCGCAGCGTCGCTGGCGGGTGCGGTAATCGCCCTGGCGTCTCCGTTGGCGGACGTCGCTGCGCAGGCGTCCGCACGGCATGCGTTCGGCTCCATGTGGCTCCAGGACGGGGATGGGGAGGGGGAGGGGCGACACCATGACCACAATCCCTTGCGTGACTGCCACAGTTCCCGCCGTGTCGTACTCATCGACCAGAACTTCAGAATCATCCTGAAGAACGGCCGGCACGGGCCGGAGGCTCTCGTTCTCCAGGGGGACGCGTCATCCTCACCCTCGTCGCCGGCAGCACCGTGGGACAGCTTCAATGTTTCAACGTATTTGGACGTGAACTATCCCACCCAGACCAGCAACCAGTACGAGTGGCAGATTCGTGACTTCTTCAGGGAGCACCCGCTCTTCGTGGTGAAGGCATTCGACCGCCACGAGCGAGTTTTCTCCTTCCCGGCTGCCCACTGCATCGACAAGCACGACGACGGTGACCGCGGTGACGGCGCTCCTCCGTACGGGGGTGGAGCTGCCGACGGGAGCGGCGCGTCCGGCTCCCCGTCGCCCCAAGCTGGGGACAATCCCCAAGGCGGCCAGCCTGGGCCGGAGACTCCCAGCTCCGGGGCCACCATCCCTCCTCCTCCGCGCGATGCTGCGGCTGAAGGCAGGAACAACCGTCTGCTGAGCGCGAAGCACATCGGGATCGCGGTCGGCGGTTTGCTGGTGGTTCTGGGAATGCTGGCCACGGCATGGCTCCGACGTCGTTCTGACACGTGACAGTCGGCCGGAAGAGGAACCGGCAGCGCTGACGACGTGTCGAAACAAGAAGATGACATCGAAACCGGGGCGGTTAAACGGCGCCGGGATGAGCCCGGCGGGTTCCCGTCTATCGGTCAGGCGGTGTCCGGCATGGGGGCGGCGCGAGTCCGGTCTGCGGCCGCCGCCCCGCAGTCGCCGGTGCTGGGGACCCTGGACCGGCAGCAGAAGGCGGTTTGGGTGACGGCCCCGGGAGACAGCGCCACCTTGTGCTTCCCCTGGAAACCGAGCCGTTCCGCTGCGCCATGGGGTGGTTCACGCCGTGCCCCGCCCGGACCTGTGGGGTCGGTGGGGCACGGCGTGCGGTGCTCAGCGGTCGTCGCCGAGTTCCTGGTGCATCTGCGGCTGGTCGTCCTGGTCGTGGGTGAGCGCGAACTTCTGGATCTCGTTGAACGTCTTGGAGGCCATGCCGAGGACGTCCTTGTAGGGGTTGACTCCGGTGGTCTTCTGGACGGAACCGCCGAGGAGCCCGCCGCCCAGGCCGCTGACCACGCCGTGGCCGGCGGCGAGCGGACCGGAGGCGAGGTCGAGGACGCCCTTGGGCACGCCGGCCATGTCGGCGTACTCGTCGGTGAGCGCGTGCCGGACCAGGGCCATGAGCGCGTCGTGCGTGGGGCCGGGGTAGAACTGCTTGTAGAAGTCGACGGCCTGCTGCGTCATGAAGACGCCGTCCTCGGACTTCTTCCACTCGTCGTTGCGCGCCTGGTTCCAGATGCGCGTGACCAGGTCGGCGTCCTTGGGCAGTTGCCACCGCTCGGGAGTGCCGAGGTAGTGGTTGACGTAGTGCCAGGCACACATGAACCCGTGGGCGTCTTCCTTGGAGACGTCGATGCCGAGGTTCTTCATCGCCTCCAGGATCTGCACGCTGAACACGCAGGAGGCGCCGGTGGTGTATTTGATCGACACCGGCTCGCCCCACTTGGCGTAGTCCCACGCGCCGCTCTTCTTGTGCAACTGCCGTACGGAGGCGTGGACCAGGCGGACCTTGGTGACGTTCGCCGCGAGGGTGCCGTCGCGCAGGGCGTTCTTGTTGCCCATGTCGAGGAACAGCCGGGACGACTGCGACAGGCGCCGGCCCGGGCCCTTGACGCCGCCGAGCCGCCCGGTCGAGCGGAGCGTGAACGCGCCGGTGGGGGAGAGGTAGGTACCGATCAGGCCGACGGTGCCCTGGAGCATGGTCACTTCGCCGTGGTGGTGGCCGAAGAAGCCCTCCGCGGCGTCGACGTCCGCCTCCGACCAGTCCGGCGGCGGCGCCGCGGCCTCCCGCAGGAAGTCCGCCAGCCGCTGGGGCAGTTGGGAGAGGTCCTGACCGGGCTTGAGCGTCCCGATGGTGCGGAAGAGGGCGTTGACGCCGTCGATTTCCTTGTGGTCGATCAGATCGGAGACGAGCTGATCGGCCTGCGGGTCACCTGCCTGGCCCGCGGCCTCCAGCTCTTGCGTCGCGTTCTGAGTCGTCAAAGCCACAGAAGGGCTCCTTCCTTCGCTGAGGGGGAAGCCGCCGGTCGGCACGTGCCGGGAACCGTGGTCGACATGGCGTCCCGGGCAGATGGATCAGCGAGCAGCGGCATGCTTCCGACCCTGGCGGAACGTCGTACCTCAGCTGAGCGAAAAAACGTTTCGCCCTCCCCCGGACGAGTGAAGGGCACCACGGTGGACCCGTCCGGCCACGGCACGAGGCGCGGTGGCGGGCCGTCTGTCGTGCTACCGGGACGCCGCCACGACACTGTCCCGCAGCACCTCGATGGCGGGCGTCCACGTTTCCACTCCGTCCAGGGCGTGCAGCCAGTGCCCTGTGGGATTGGTGGACAGCTGCTGGGGCCGGGTGCCGTATCCGGGTCGGGGCTCGTGGCCCGGGGTGTAGTTCTAGGCGCAATGCTGGTGACTTTGTGGTCGGTGTCTCGTTGGTTGTGGTGTGGCGAGGGTGGGGCAGGTCAAGGCGCCTGCGAGTGAGCGGATATCGGACCG
>NZ_JBWKER010000097.1:0-15134 GCF_056435345.1 Kitasatospora sp. NPDC043950 | reverse complement strand
CCCCCCCCCCACCCCCCCCCCCCCCCCCCCCCCCCCCCCCCCCCCCCCCCCCCCCCCCCCCCCCCCCCCCCCCCCCCCCCCCCCCCCCCCCGCCCGGGAGCGGACGCGGGACCGGATCAGAACTGGGTGCTGACCGTCACCCCGCTGAAGTCGGTGTTGGCGTAGAGGCTGATGTAGCGGTAGCCGGCCGTCGGGTTGGTGACGGTGATGCTCTGCGTGCTGCCGGCGTTGGTGGAGGAGGCGGTGAAGGCGTTCGGCGAGGCCCAGGTGTCCGCGTTGTAGTACAGGTACGCGGTGCCGGTGCCGCCGGAGGTGCTGATCTTCAGGGTGCTGACGCCGGCCGGCAGGTAGACGTACAGGTAGTCGAGGTTGCCGGCGGTGGCGGTGAGGTTGGACCGGGAGCAGTTCTGGCCGAGCGCGTCGGTGCGCGGGTCGGCGCAGGTCGGCAGGGTGGTGCCGCCGCCGGTGCCGGTGGTGACGGTGACCGAGGCCGGGGTGCTGGCGGTCCTGCCGGTGGCGTCGGTGACGGTCAGGGCGACGGTGTACGTGCCCGCGGCGGCGTAGCCGTGGCTCGGGTTCCGCTGGTCGGAGGAGGTCCCGTCGCCGAAGGTCCAGTGCCAGGCGGTGATCTGGCCGGGGCCGGTCTGGACGGACTTGTCGGTCAGCGTGACGGTGGCGCCGTTGACGGCCTGGGCGAACAGCGCGGTCGGGCCGGCCGCGTAGCAGGCGCCGCCGGCGCAGCCGTCGAGCCAGGCGTCGAAGTCGGCGTCGTAGCCGGTGCCGATGCCGTTGTAGACCGCGTAGCCGCCCTGGTAGTCACCGGTGCGGAAGTGGCCGAGCATGGCGTAGACGTCGGCCGGGTGCTTCTCGAACATGTACCGGACGGCGAGGTAGCCCCACGGGTAGGTGCGCACCGAGTCCGAGTTGCCGTACGTGTTCTGGAAGACGGTGCTGAGCTTGTAGGTGTGCTTGGCGGCCTCGGCCATCGCCTGGGTGTCGGTGGTGCCGCGGTAGGCGTAGGACTCGTACTCGGCGACGCCCTCGATCCACCAGATGTCGGGCACGGAGATCTCGGTGGAGAAGTTGCCCTTCATGTCGTAGATGCCGTCGAGGTAGTGCGTGTACTCGTGGTTGAGGTTCCACACGTTGGCGGTGAAGCCGTCGTTCCACGACTTCTGGTACATCACGCACACGGCGCGGTTGTTCGGGTCGGTCGGGTCCATGACGGTCTGGCCGCCGTTGTCGGTGGAGTTCCCGAAGATCGCCCAGGAGTAGTTCAGGTAGTCGGCCTGGTTGGCGAAGACCGCGAGGGTCATGTTCTTGTCGTACGGGTTGACCGGGCCGTTGTCCTTCACCAGGTTGTGGAAGAAGGTGTCCTCGCCGCGCAGGCTGGTGCAGACGGCGGCCAGGTCGGCGGGCGACAGCGACTCGGTCTGGATGGTGCGGTTGTCGCAGACCAGCTGGTTCGGCAGCACCGCCGCGGTCAGCTTCGCCGGCAGGTCGCAGGTGCCGTAGTACGAGCACTGGCCGGGGTCGAAGGCGTTGGCCTGGTAGGCGGTGTGGACGTACAACGGGCCGGTGACGCCGGTGATCTGGGCGCCGTCGAGCACCGCCTTGACCTTCCCCTTGACCGCGGCCTCGACGACGGGGCCGTCGCCGGCCATCCGGCCGAGGTCGTTGCCCGCGTTGACGTCGAGGTAGGCGTTGGCGGTGCCGAGCAGGTCCTTGTGGTTGAGCGCGAAGTCGCCCAGGACGGTGCCGATGCTCGGGTCGGCGCCGACCGCGCTGACGAAGTCGCTGTTCCAGTTGCCCCGCCACAGCGGCGCGGACAGCACGGCGTTGACCGCCTTGAGCATCTTCGGGAAGGCGTTGTACGAGTTGTTGTAGCTGGTCAGCACCTGCTTGTAGACGCCCAGGTAGCTGCCCTGCACGTTGGCGCTGTCGGTCAGGACCAGCACCTCGTTGAGCACGGTGCCGTTGTTGTCGGTGACGTCGGTCCAGTGCCGGCCGGCGAAGAAGGCGTCGAGCCCGGCCTTGGAGGCAGTGGTGAGCGCCGCGTCGTAGGGGCCGACCGCGTCCGCGTTGTTGGACTGGACGTAGTACCCGGCCCGCAGGAAGAGCACGAGCTGCAGGATGCCGGTGGAGTTGTCCCCGGTGTAGTTCGCCGCCAGGCCCTGGTAGGCGTTGGCGACGGTGAGCATCTGGGATTCCTTGAAGATCCTGCCCGCGTCGGTGCCGGTGACGTTGAACAGCGTGTTCACGCAGTCCGTGGTCGAGCCTTCGAGGAAGGAGACCAGGTCGGCGCCGCTGCGCCCGCCGAAGTCGGCGGGGGTGCAGCTCGGCGCGGCGGCACCGGCCGTACCAGCGGCGGCACCGGCCGCACCGGCGACGGCACGGGCCGAACTGCCCGGCTGGGCCGCGGAGTTGCCCGGCTTGGCCGCGGGCGCGTGCGGCTGGGCCGGGCGGGGCGCGGTCTGCACGACGGTGCCGGCCGGCTGGCCCATCACGACCTGGCCCAGCAGCGCCGGCGGCAGCGGCTTGGCGGCGGGGGCGGCGGCCTCGGAGGGATCGGCCGCGAGGAAGGCCCCCAGCGGCTTCGGGACGGCCGACGCGGCGTCGGCCGTCGCCGGGGCGGCGGCGGACGACCTGGCGCCGGTCGGCGGCTGGGCGGCCGGCCCGGACGCGGCGAGCGCGGGGACGGGCAGCAGGGTGGCGGCGGTGGCACAGCCGGCGACGACGCCGGCCATGAGCGTGGGGAGGGGTATGCGAAGGCGCACTGCGGGGTCCTTCTCCTGTGGGGGAGGTGACTGGACGACTGCCGAGGCTTGGGGGAAGTCGACGTGATCCTGCCATCGGGCGACCCGTCAGAACAATGTCACAGGTCATATGACATCGACTGTGGCGGGCATAACACCGCCCCACCGGGACCGGCCGCCCGCCCCGGCCCCGCGGCCGGACCCGGCCTCCCCACCTCCGGACCCGGCCTCCCTACGGCCGGACCGGCCGGTACGTCCGCGCCGCCCACGCCTGGAAGGTCGGCGAACTGGCGATCAGGTCCCGGTAGGCCGCGGCCGCCGCGCCGAACAGCGTCTCCACCACCTCGCCGCTCACCCCGGCGGCCCGCCAGGCCAGCAGGTGGCGGACCCAGATCGGCGTCCCGGCGAGCGGCTTGACCAGCACTTCGGCCAGCGGCCTGGTGGTCGCCTGGACGACGGAGATCCCGAGCCCGGCGGAGATCATCTCCTGCAGCTCCAGCCGCCCGCCGAGGAACTCGTGGACGGTCGCCGGGGTGAAGCCCGCCGCGGCGCAGGCGCCGTAGAACACGCCGTGCCAGCCGGCCCCGTCGTCGGGGGTGAGGAACCAGTCCTCCTCGGCCAGGTCCACCAGGGCGATCTCGGTGCGGTGCCGGAGCCGGTGGCCCGCCGGGAGTGCGACGAAGGCGGGCTCGGTGACGATGCCGCGGTGCGCGACGGCCGGCGAGTGGCGCAGTTCCCGACCCGGGTAGTCGACGGCCACGGCGGCCTCCGCGTCACCCTGCTCCAGCAGGTCGACGATGTCCGACGAGCGGTAGACGGAGGTCACCGTGAAGCGCTGGTCGGGCCGCTGGTGCCGGGCCCTGGTGACCAGTCCCGGCAGGATCGGCGAGATGGTCGCGGCCAGGCGCAGCTCCTGGCGGGCCGGCTCGCCGGGGGCCGCCGGGCGGCGGCCGAGGCAGTCGGCGCGGGTGAGGAGGTCGCGCGCGGCGGCCACCACCTCGACACCGAAGCAGGTCGGCGCGACGCCCACGGCCGTGCGCTCGAACAGTGGCGCGCCCAGGTGGCGTTCGATCCGGCGCAGTTGCGTACTGGTCGCGGGCTGCGAGGCGCCGAGCAGGACGGCGGCCCTGCCGACGCTCCCCGTGTCGGCGATGGCGCACAGCACGCGAAGGTGCCGCAGTTCCAGCTCCATGACCCTCCCCCTCACGCAAGGGCCGCACCCTCCCGGCCGACCGCTCCGGGCTGGAGGGTGCGGCCCCGGCGGTGGCTGTGCAACAGCACACATGACATGTCGGCCGCTCACCTTCGCCCCGCGCGAATCACCTCGTCAAGCCCCCTCCGGGAGCCGAACGGCGGCGCCGGCAGCGGCCTTTACCGGCGCATTGCGTCCCCCTGACCACTCCCTGACCCCCACCCCGGCGACCGCCCGGCCCGGCACCCGCCACCCCGCCCGACGCCGGCCCCCGCGAAGCCCCTCCGAAGCCCCCCGTGGCCCTCCGCGGCCACCCCGCCCGACGCCGCCCCGCCGGGGCGAGCGAGACTTGAAGAGTTCTTCACCTTCCGGGACTCTGAACTCTCCTGAGCGTTCCGCGGAGCGGCACCGACCGGTCTGGAGGCCGGCAATGACAGCCATGTTCGACCAGGAGCTGCGCGAGCAGCTCACCCAGGCCCGCCGGGACCTCGCAGCGGCCCGGGCCGAAGGGGACGCCGACGGCGTCCAGGCGTACGAGGGCCGGATCGCCGGACTGCTCCGGCTCGCCGCCCAGCACGGGATCGACCTTCCGCACAGCGCCGACGAAGAGGAGCACAACCGGCCCTGACCGTCCCGCACCGGAACGGCGAGGAGGCGGCACCCGCGTGAACGGGTGCCGCCTCCTCTGCCGTCTCCTCCGCCGAACTACCCGGAGCCCCCGGAGGGCCGCCGGGTCACTTCCCGATCGGCTCCAGGACCGCCACGCACTCGAAGTGGTGCGTCATCGGGAACAGGTCGAAGGCCCGCAGCGAGACCGGCCGGTAGCCGCCCTCGCGGAAGAACGCCAGGTCCCGGGCGAGCGCCGCCGGGTCGCAGGCGACGTACGCGATCCGGCGCGCCTCCAGGCCGACCAGGTGCGCGACGGTCTCGCGCCCGGCGCCCGAGCGCGGCGGGTCCAGGACGATCAGGTCGGTGGCGGTGATGCCGGTGCGCGGCAGCAGCGTCTCGACGCGGTCGCACTCGATCCGCACGTTGTCCAGCGCGGCCAGGTTGTGCCGGGCGTCGGCCACGGCCTGCTTGGAGGACTCGATGCCGAGCACCGCGCCCTCCTCGCCGACCCGGTCGGCCAGCGCGCCCGCGAACAGGCCGACGCCGCAGTACAGGTCGAGCGCGTTCTCGCCCCACTGCGGGTCCAGGCCGTCCAGGACGGCGTCGACCAGGGTGTCCGGCGCCTCGGGGTGGATCTGCCAGAAGCCGCCGTTGCTGACCCGCCAGGTCCGCCCGGTCGCCCGCTCGCGCACGAAGCTGCGACCGTGCACGCGGTGGATGTCGCCCTGGTCGTCCACCCGGGCGATCGACACCGGCTTGTCCAGCTCGACCAGCGGCAGCTGGGCGCCGGGGCGCGGGGTGAGCACCACCTGGCGGTCCGAGGATCCGCTCGCGGCGATCACCTCGACCGAGGCGATGCCCGGCCAGTCGCGGGCCTCGATGCCGAGTTCGGTGACGCCCTCGGCGGCGATCAGGCAGCGGTCCACCGGCTGCACCTCGTGCGAGCGGTGCTTGCGCAGGCCGACCTTCCCGGTCTCCTGGTCCACGGCGTACTGCACGCGGGTGCGCCAGGTCGGCACCTGCCCGGCCGGCAGCTTGCCGCCGACCGGCTCGACGCTGCCGTCCCAGCCCGCCTCGGCCGGGGTGAGACCGGCCAGCTTGGCCAGCTGCTCGGTCAGCACCTGCCCCTTGAGCTTGCGCTGCCCGCCCGGGGTGACGTGCTGCCAGTCGCAGCCGCCGCACTTGCCGGGCCCGGAGAACGGGCACGGCGGCGCGATCCGCTCCTTGGCGGGCTCCAGGATCTCGACCGCGTCGGCCCGCAGGAACCGGGAGGTGGAGGTGCCCTCGGTGACCAGTGCGACCACCTTCTCGCCGGGCAGCGCGTGCCGGACGAACAGCACCCGGCCCTCGTGCCGGGCCACGCAGTGCCCGCCGCCGTGCGCGACCGGGCCGACCTCGACCTCGTAGCGCTGGCCGGCCAGCGGATCGCCGGACGGCGTCTCGGGCCGCGCGGCCCGCGGCGCGGTGCGCAGCGCCTTCGGCGGCCGCACCGCCTGCTTGCGCGGCCGCTCCCCCGGCGTGCGGGACGCCTGCGCGCGGGATCCCCGCGCACGGTCGCCCTTCGGCGCACCGTCCTTGGAGCGCTCGGCCTTCTGCGCACTGTCGGTCTTCTGCGTACGGGCGGCCTTCGGCTTCCCCGTGTCGGCTTCCGCCGGACGCGCGGGAGCAGGCTCGCCCGGCGCGAGCGGCGCGGTCTGCGCGGTGAAGCCGTCGCGGTCGGTGGCGGCCGGGCGCACGGGCTTGCCCCAGCGCGGCCGGGCGACCTTGCCGGGCTTGGCGGCGCCCTTGCGGGCGCCCTTGCCCGAGGATCCGGAGGAGCGGGACGGGGTGTTGCGGGTCACTGGGCGGAGTCCTTGCTGCTGTCAGCGGTGGCGTCTGGCATAACGGGGACCTTCGACTTTACGGCCTTCGGCGCCCGAGGCTCGCCACGCCGGACGGCGCCCGGCGCCGACCAGGCCTTCTGCGGCTTGCGCCGCTCGGAGGACTCCAGCTGCCACGGCACCGAGGTGACCATCACCCCGGGCTTGAACAGCAGCCGCCCCTTGAGCCGGAGCGCGCTCTGGTTGTGCAGCAGGTGCTCGTACCAGTGGCCGACCACGTACTCGGGGATGTAGACCGACACCACCTCGCGCGGGCTGCTGCGGCGCAGGTTCTTCACGTAGTCGAGGACGGGCCCGGTGATCTCGCGGAACGGCGAGTCCAGCACCTTGAGCGGCACCTCGATGCCGCGCTCGTCCCATTCCCGGCGCAGCGCCGCCGTGTCGGCCGGGTCGACGTTGACGGTCACGGCCTCCAGGGTGTGGGCGCGGGCGAGCCTGGCGTAGGCGAGGGCGCGCAGCGCGGGCTTGTGCAGCTTGGAGACCAGCACGATGGCGTGCACCCGGGTGGGCAGCACCACGTCGTCCGGCTCCTCGGCGGCGATGAGCTCCTCGGAGACCCGGTCGTAGTGGCGGCGGATGCCCTTCATCATCACGAAGAGCACGACCATCGCGGCGATCGCGATCCAGGCGTGGCTGATCTTGGTGACCAGGACGACGATCAGCACGGCCATGGTCATCACCAGGCCGAAGGTGTTGATCGCCCGGCTGCGCTGCATGTGGCGGCGCTTGGCCGGGTCGGTCTCGGTGCGCAGCAGCCGGGTCCAGTGCCGGATCATGCCGGACTGGCTCATGTTGAAGGAGACGAAGACGCCGACGATGTAGAGCTGGATCAGCCGGTTGGGGTCCGCGTCGAAGGCGATGACGAACAGGATCGCGGCGATCGCCAGCAGGATGATGCCGTTGGAGAAGGCCAGCCGGTCGCCGCGGGTGTGCAGCTGGCGCGGCAGGTAGCGGTCCTGGGCGAGGATCGAGCCGAGCACCGGGAAGCCGTTGAAGGCGGTGTTCGCGGCGAGCACCAGGATCAGGCCGGTGACGGCGGCGACGAAGTAGAAGCCGGGCGTGAAGTTGTTGAAGACGGCTTCGCTGATCTGGGCGAGCGCGGTCTTCTGGTGGTAGCCGGGCGAGGAGCCGACGAGCTGCTCGGCCGGGTTCTCGGCCATCTGCACGCCGGTGAGGCGGGCCAGCCAGATGATGCCCATGAACATCACCACGGCGATGCTGGCCATCATCAGCAGGGTGGTGGCGGCGTTCTTGCTCTTGGGCTTGCGGAAGGCCGGCACGCCGTTGGAGATGGCCTCCACGCCGGTGAGCGCGGCGCAGCCGGAGGAGAACGACTTGAGCAGCAGGAACACCATGGCGAACCCGGCCAGCGATTCGTTGCCGGGGGTGGCGGCGAGGTGGAATCCGGAGCTCTCGGCGGGCATGTCCTGGCCGAGCAGGAAGTGCCGGACGAAGCCGTAGCCGACCATGCCGATGACGCCGATCATGAAGGCGTACGTCGGGACGGCGAAGGCGGTGCCGGATTCGCGGACGCCGCGCAGGTTCATGCCCATCAGCACCACCACGACGATGACCGACAGGGTCAGTTCGTGGCCGCGCAGCGCGGGGACGGCGGAGACGACGTTGGCGACGCCCGAGGTCGTCGAGACGGCCACGGTGAGCACGTAGTCGACCATCAGGGCGCTGGCGACGACGAGCCCCGACTTGGGCCCGTGGTTGACGGTCGCGACCTCGTAGTCGCCGCCGCCGCTCGGGTAGGCGTGCACGTTCTGCCGGTAGGAGGCGACCACCGCGAGCATCACGATCGCGACGACGACGCCGATCTGCCAGGAGAAGTGGATCGCCGAGGCACCCGCCACGGAGAGCGTCAGCAGGATTTCCTCGGGGGCGTACGCGACCGAGGAGAGCGCGTCCGAGGCGAAGACGGGCAGCGCGATCCGCTTGGGCAGAAGTGTTTCGCCCAATTTGTCGCTGCGCAGGGCGCGCCCGATCAGGATGCGTTTCGGTAGGTCAGTCGGCATAGGCACGTTAAGGAATCGTAGGGGCTTCCCGGGCCGGGCTCCGCCGTTTGTCCCCCCCTTCGTCGCGACTGCGTTCTATGGACCGGCTAGCGTGTCGGATACGAGTCGGCGGGCAACACTCACGTTGTGAGTCGGCGCCCCACGAGAACGCTCGCCCAGGGAAGCCGGGCGGGAAAGGGAGATGAACGGTGTTTGCGCAGGTCAAGAACCCTACGGGACGGGTGAGGTAGCGCCGGTGCACATCGTCATCATGGGCTGCGGCCGCGTGGGCTCGGCCCTCGCCAGAGCCCTGGAGAAACAGGGCCACTCGGTGGCCGTGGTCGACCAGGACCCGACCGCGTTCCGTCGGCTGGGCGCCGGGTTCAACGGGCGCCGGGTGACCGGCGTCGGCTTCGACCAGGACACCCTGCGCGAGGCGGGCATCGAGGAGGCCGGCGCGTTCGCCGCGGTCTCCAGCGGCGACAACTCCAACATCATCGCCGCGCGGGTGGCCCGGGAGAACTTCGGCGTGGAGAACGTCGCGGCCCGGATCTACGACCCCCGCCGCGCCGAGGTCTACCAGCGCCTGGGCATCCCGACCGTGGCGACGGTCCGGTGGACCGCCGACCAGATGCTGCGCCGGCTGCTGCCGAGCGGCGCCGAGCCGCTGTGGCAGGACCCGAGCGGCGGCGTCCAGCTGGCCGAGGTCGCCTACGCCCCGGGCTGGGTCGGTCACCGCATCAGCGTGCTGGAGGAGTCCTCCGGCGCCCGGGTGGCGTTCGTCACCCGGCTCGGCGAGGGCGTGCTGCCCTCGCCCCAGATGGTGGTGCAGGAGGGCGACCTGGTGCACGTGATGCTGCGCCGGGGCGACCTGACGGCGGTCGAGGCCGCGTTCGCGCAGGGGCCGAAGGAGGAGGGTCACTGATGCGGGTCGCCATTGCCGGGGCCGGTGCCGTGGGTCGCTCGATCGCGGGCGAGCTGCTGGAGAACGGGCACGAGGTCCTGCTGATAGACAAGAACCCCAACTCCATCTCGGTGGAGCGGGTACCCATGGCGGAGTGGCTGCTGGCCGACGCCTGCGAGATCACCTCGCTGGACGAGGCGGCCCTGCAGCGCTGCCACGTGGTGATCGCTGCGACCGGCGACGACAAGGTGAACCTGGTCGTCTCGCTGCTCGCCAAGACCGAGTACGCGGTGCCGCGGGTGGTCGCCAGGGTGAACAACCCGAAGAACGAGTGGCTCTTCAACGAGTCCTGGGGCGTGGACGTGGCCGTGTCCACCCCGCGTCTGATGTCCGCCCTGGTCGAGGAGGCGGTCAGCGTCGGCGACCTGGTCCGGCTGATGCGCTTCAGCCAGGGCAACGCCAACCTGGTCGAGCTGACCCTGGCCGCCGACACCGAGCTGGTCGGCACCCGGGTGGGCGACGTGGCCTGGCCGCAGGACACCGCGCTGGTGACGATCATCCGCGAGGGCCGGGTGCTGGTGCCGGGCAAGGACGACACCCTGGAGGGCGGCGACGAGCTGCTCTTCGTGGCCGCGCAGGAGCGCGAGGAGGAACTGGAGGACCTGCTGTCGGCGTCCTCCGGCGCCCAGTAGGGCCGAAGGCGCGGACCGGACACGGGCGAGGGCCCGCACCCCTGGTGGGTGCGGGCCCTCGCCCGTCGCGTTCGGACCGGCCGGCCGGGGCTCCGGCTAGCGGGCCGGCTCCTCGTCGTCGTCGAACTGCGCCTTGATCGGCGGCGGCGCCTTGAGCAGGATCTGCCAGGTGACGTACATCGCCAGCAGCATCGGCGGGATGCCGAGGGCGACCTTGAGCCAGCCGAGCAGGTTGACGTTGTGGGTGAAGTACAGCGGGAAGAGGATCACCGGCTTGAGGCCCATGATCACCACCCAGGCCCAGGTCGCCTTGGTGTAGGCGGCGAACCGGCCCGGGTTCTCCTTGCGCCAGGTGAACATCTCGCCGGTGACCGGGCCGAGCATCACGCCGATCATCGGCCAGCGCACCAGGGCGGAGACCGCCAGGGCGATGCAGTAGCCGACGTTCCACAGCAGGCCGGGCAGGTAGAAGTCCTCGGCGCGACCGCTCTTCATCGAGATCCAGGCGCCGAGGGCGACGCCGAACACCCCGCTGAAGGCGTGCTGGACGGTCTCCCGCCGGGCCAGCCTGGTCACCACGAACACCGCGCACAGGCCCAGCGCGGCCCAGGCGGCGGAGCTGACCTGGTGGGTGATGTTGAAGGTGACGATGAAGACCAGGCCGGGCAGCGTCATGTCGATCATGCCGCGCACGCCGCCGAAGGCCTGCAGAATGGTGTCGGCCGCTTCCTTGGAGGCGGCGGCCTTGCGGGCGGCCTCCTCGGCCGCGCTGTCGGCGGCCTCCTTGGCGACGACGGCCTCGCGGACGGCCGCGTCGGCCGCGGCCCCGGGTCCGTGCGGGCCGGGCGGCGCGTGGTGGTTCGCGGCCAGGTCAAGCTGGGCGGCGGACTCGCCGCCGGGCTGGTTGCTCACGCTCATTCGCTCCCGTGTCCGACCGGACGCAGCTCATAGCGGGGGTTGAACAGCACGCGGCGCCCGCGTGCGTGGCTGATCCGGCCGCTGGCGACGAGCCGGCGGCCCGGCTCTATGCCCGCGATCGAGCGGCGGCCGAGCCAGACCACGTCCAGCGCCTCGGTGCCGTCGAAGAGTTCGGCCTCCAGAGCCGGCACCCCGGCCCGCGGGCGGAGCGTCACCGTGCGCAGCGTGCCCGCGACGGTGACCAGCTCGCGGTCCGCGCAGCCGGCGATCGGCGTGCAACCCGACTCCGCCGCGCTCTCCTGGCGCAGCTCCTCGGCCTGCAGCTCCTCGGCCGAGGAGGTCAGCCGGCTGAGCATGCGGCGGAATCGCCCCTGCGGCTGGTCGCTGCTGTTGTCACCACTCATGCCGGAAGGGTACCGGTTTCCGCGCCCCCGGCGGCAGGCCGTACGGCCACCGGGGGCGCCCCGGGGGTCAGCTCTCGAAGCGGTAGCCCATGCCCGGTTCGGTGATGAAGTGGCGCGGGTGCGAGGGGTCGCGCTCCAGCTTGCGGCGCAGTTGGGCGAGGTAGACCCGCAGGTAGTTGGTCTCGGTGCGGTAGGCGGGGCCCCACACCTCCTGGAGCAGCTGGGTCTGGCTGACCAGTCGGCCGGCGTTGCGGACCAGCACTTCCAGCAGGTGCCACTCGGTCGGGGTGAGGCGGACGTCGGTGCCGTCCCGGTTGACCTTCTTGGCGGCGAGGTCGACGGTGAAGCTCTCGGTGACGACCAGCGAGTCGTCCTCGCCCGCGACCGGCTCGGCGCGGCGTACGGCGGCGCGCATCCGGGCGAGCAGCTCGTCCATGCCGAACGGCTTGGTGACGTAGTCGTCGGCACCGGCGTCCAGGGCCTCGACCTTCTCGTCGGAGGCGTGCCGGGCCGACAGCACGATGATCGGCACCCTGGTCCAGCCGCGCAGGCCGCGGATCACCTCGACGCCGTCCATGTCGGGCAGGCCCAGGTCGAGGACGACGACGTCGGGATGGCGGGCGGCGGCCAGTTCCAGGGCGCTCGCGCCGTCATGGGCCGCGTCGACCTCGTACTTGCGGGCCTTGAGGTTGATCACCAGCGCGCGGACGATCTGCGGTTCGTCGTCCACGACGAGGACCCGGGTCATTTACGGGCTCCGCCTTTCAGGGCTGTCGGACTTACGGACTGTGGGACTTGCTGAACATACGACGTGCGGAAGCGAGGAACGACAGGCCGGAGCGGCAGGCCACCGGCTGTCACGTGATCAGCCGCGACAGCGGATCGTGCCCGTCACCGGCCGCCTCCCCCGGTTCCGGCGGCCGCTCGGCGGCGGGCAGGCTGACGACCATGGTGAGGCCGCCGCCGGGGGTGTCCTCGGCGGTGACGGTACCGTCCATCGCCTCGACGAAGCCGCGCGCCACCGCGAGCCCGAGCCCCACCCCGGCGCCGCGCGGCGCGTCCCCGTAGCGCTGGAACGGCGCGAAGATCCGCTCCTTGGCGTCCTCGGGCACGCCCGGGCCGCGGTCCACGATCCGCAGCTCGACCCGCCCGGAACCGCCCGGCTGACGCAGCGCGTCGGCCTTGACCAGCACCTTGACGCCGTCCGGGCTGTACTTGACGGCGTTCTCGACCAGGTTGGCCAGCGAACGCTCCAGCAGACCGCCGTCGGCCCGGATCATCGGCAGCGTCTCCGGGACGTCGAGGCGCACCGACTCCGGCGGCACCCCGCCGAGGGCGAACGGCACCACCTCGTCCAGGTCGGTCTCCTGGATCAGCGGGGTGACGGTACCGGTCTGCAACCGGCTCATGTCCAGCAGGTTGTTGATCAGGTGGTCGAGCCGGTCGGCCCCGGCCTCGATGCCGGCCAGCAGCTCCGCCTCGTCCTCCGGCGCCCACTCGACGTCGGCCGCCCGCAACGAGGTGACGGACGCCTTGATCCCCGCCAGCGGGGTGCGCAGGTCGTGCGAGACCGCCGCCAGCAGGGCGGTGCGGATCCGGTTGCCCTCCGCCTCCCGGCGGGCCGCCGCGGCCTCCCGGGCCAGCCGCCGGCGCTCCAGCACCACGGCCGCCTGCGCGGCGAACGCCCCGAGGAGGCGCCGGTCCGCCCCCGGCAGCACCCGGCCGCGCAGCACCAGCGCCAGGCTGTCGCCGACCGGGACGTCCACGTCGGCCTCCTCCGGCCGCTCCGGCGGGCGCGGCCCGGCGGTGGCGACCGGCACCCAGGCACCGAGCGGCTCCGGACGCTCCAGCAGCGCGGCGCTCTCCTGCCCGAAGGTCTCCCGGACCTGCTCCATCAGCGCGGTCAGCACCCCGTCCCCGTTCGGCGCGCCGCGCAGCACGGTACCGGCCAGCGCGCTGAGCGTCTGCGCCTCCGTCTGGCTGCGGGCCGCCTGGTGGGTGCGCCGGGCCGCCAGGTCGACCACGGAGGCGACCGAGATGCCGACCACGGTGAATATCGCCACCGCCATGATGTTCTGCGGCTCGTTAATCGTGAAGGTGTGGATCGGCGGCGTGAAGTAGTAGTTCAGCACCGACGAGGCGACCAGCGCCGACCCGATCGCCGGCAGCAGCCCGCCGACCAGCGCCGCGCACACCGTCAGCGACAGGAACAGCAGCATGTCGGTGGACAGGCCCAGCCCACCGATCGCGGTCAGCACCAGCGCCAGCACCGGCGGACCCGCCATCCCGATCAGCCAGCCCGCGATGGTGCGGGGGCGGCCCAGGTCGGTGATCCGGCGCACCGGCACCCGCCCGCGCCCGTGCCCGGCGTGCTCGTGGGTGACCATGTGGATGTCGATGTCGCCGGCCTCCCGGGTCACCGTGGTGCCGACGCCCGGCCCGTAGAGGTACTGCCAGGCCGGCCGTCGGCTGGTGCCCAGCACGATCTGGGTCGCGTTCACGCCCCGGGCGAAGTCCAGCAGCCCGGCGGCCGGGTCGTCGCCGAGGACGGCGTGGAAGGAGCCGCCGAGGCTCTCCACCAGGGCCCGCTGCTCGATCAGCGTCTGCGGGGAGCCGGTGCCCGAGAGCCCGTCCGAACGGGAGATGTGGACGGCGAGGAGCTCGCCGCCCGAGACACGGGCCGCGATCCGGGCCGCCCGCCGGATCAGCGTCGCCCCCTCGGGGCCGCCGGTCAGGCCCACCACGATCCGCTCCCGGGCCTGCCAGGTGCCCTCGATGCCCTGCTCGGCCCGGTACTTCTGCAGGTACTCGTCGACCCGGTCGGCGGTCCACAACAGCGCCAGCTCGCGCAGCGCGGTCAGGTTGCCCGGGCGGAAGTAGTTGGCCAGGGCCGCGTCTATCTTCTCCGGCGCGTACACGTTGCCGTGCGCCAGCCGCCGCCGCAGCGCCTGCGGCGACATGTCGACCAGCTCGATCTGGTCGGCCCGGCGCACCACCGCGTCCGGCACGGTCTCGCGCTGGCGCACCCCCGTGATGCCCTCGACGGCGTCGCCGAGCGACTCCAGGTGCTGGATGTTGACGGTGGAGATCACGTCGATCCCGGCCGCCAGCAGCTCCTCGACGTCCTGCCAGCGCTTGGCGTTGCGGCAGCCGGGGATGTTGGTGTGCGGCAGCTCGTCCACCAGCGCCACCTGCGGGCGGCGGGCGAGGACGGCGTCCACGTCCATCTCGGTGAACGTGGCCTCCCGGTGCACCAGCTGCCGGCGCGGCACGACCTCCAGCCCGTCGACGAGCTCCGCGGTGAGCCGCCGGCCGTGATCCTCCACGAACGCCACCACGACGTCCGTGCCACGCTGCTGTCGCCGGTGCGCCTCGGCGAGCATGGCGTACGTCTTGCCGACCCCGGGGGCCGCCCCAAGGTAGATGCGCAGCCTGCCTCGTCCCATGAGCACCATTCTTGATCCGGCTCTGCCCCGGGGCCACCCCCGGACACCTGTTCCCCTTCCCTTCGAGACTACGGCGTGAGCGGCGATTTTCCGCTGATCAGTGGACTGATCATGCGGTTTTAGCGACATATTGACGGCGCCCGCCCCCCTCGGCCGGGCCGGCGTGAAAGCCTTCTGCCCTGTCTCCGGGAAATGCAAAAAGACCCCCTCCCGGACGGGAGGGGGTCTTTTCGGAATAATTGTTCGGCGGCGTCCTACTCTCCCACAGGGTCCCCCCTGCAGTACCATCGGCGCTGAAAGGCTTAGCTTCCGGGTTCGGAATGTAACCGGGCG
>NZ_JBWKER010000096.1:0-15351 GCF_056435345.1 Kitasatospora sp. NPDC043950 | reverse complement strand
CCCACCCCTCTCCCCCCCCCCCACCCCCCCCCCCCCCCCCCCCCCCCCCCCCCCCCCCCCTCCCCCCCCCCCCCCCCCCCCCGCCAGGGGGTGACGGGGGGCGTGGACGGGGGCGGGGCTCAGCCGGGGGTGATCCGGCCGCGCCAGGCTCCCCCCTCCCGGCCCTGGTCCTCGATGAAGTCCTTGAAGCGCCGGAGGTCCCCCTTGACCCTGCGGTCGACCATGCCCAGCATGTCGCCGGTCTTCTCGGCCATCCCTTCCGGCTGGAAGTCGATGGCCAGGTTGACCCGGGTGTGCCGGTCATCCAGTTCCTGGAAGGTGACGACGCCCTTCTGCTTCACGTCGCCGTCCGTCGTGCGCCAGGCGATCCGCTCGTCGGGCAGCTGGTCGATGATCTCGGTGTCGAACTCGCGGGTGACACCGCCGATGCTGGTCCGCCAGTGGTTGTGGCGCTCGTCCAGCTGGGTCACCGCGTCGACGCCCTCCATGAAGCGCGGGAACTCCTCGAACTGGGTCCACTGGTTGTACGCGGCGTGCAGCGGCACGTCGACGTCGACCGTCTTCTTCACCATGCTCATCTGGGGCCTCCTCGCGTGTGCGGTGGCCGAGCCCTTCCCGGCCGCCCGCGCGCCTGCCCGCTGCGCCGCGCCCTAACCCACCCGCGTGCCGCAGCACCGGCCGCCCCGGCCTGGCGCCGGCGCTACGGCGTGCGGCGGGCCCGGACCACGGCGCGCCCGGCGAGCGCGCCGCCGTAGACGGTGTAGCCGACGCCGATCAGCCAGGACTGGACGATCAGCACCGTCCCGACCGTCCCGTAGGAGACCGCGTTGGACACCAGCAGCGGCGCGAAGACCAGCCGCGAGAAGAGCCGCAGGCCCGCCAGCGCCACCATGGTCGCGACGGCTCCGGGCAGCAGCTGCCTCGGCGGGACGCGTCCGGCGAGCAGCAGGTGCTGGAGCCACCAGAACAGCAGGAGGCCGCCGACGGTCGTGACGGCGATGCGGAAGGAGGGCTGGGCGGCCGAGTGGCGCCAGGGCGCGCCGCTGGAGGCGGCCAGCACGATGTACCCGGTCAGCCCGGCCAGGCCGAGGGTCTGGCGCCAGACCGCGTGCCACGGGCCGCGGTCGAGCTCCCACACCCGCTCGTAGACGCCCTGGACGGACGCCATCAACGAGACCCCGAAGACCGCCAGCGCGGCCAGGCCGAAGCCCGTGGTCGTGCTGAGCACCTGGCCCCGGGAGGCGAAGAGCCGGTGGACGGCGTCGGCGCCCGGCCCGCTCAGGCCGAGGCCGTCGGTGATCCACTCGGAGATCCCGCTGCCGCGCGCGGGGAAGGCCGCCGCAATGACGATCAGCAGCGGCACGAGGGTCACGAAGAAGAGCGCCGCGAAGGCCATCGAGCGCTGGAGCAGTTCGATGGTGCGGCCGTGTTCCCACACGCCGACGACGGCCGCCCGCAGGACCTGCCACCAGCTGCGGGCGATCGCCGTCAACCGGCCGCGGCGGCGCACGCCGCTCAACCCAGGACGCCGCACAGCGACGGCGGCGACGGCGACGGCGACGGGGACGACGACGGTCGGTTCACGGCCACTGGATCCTCGCTGTGTTCGACGCCCACGGACGGACCTGCCCCGTCAGGATGCCACCGCGCGGGGCGCGTCCGGCGCTCCGGCGTCGCGACCGGCGTCCGGCGCCGCCGGGTGGCCGCGCACGGACACCGCTCCTCCCGGACGCAGAACACCCGCCCGGCAGGCGCCGGGCGGGCCGTCAGCTCGCGGGCAGCCGTAGGTCACACCACACCGTCTTGCCCGGCCCCGACGGGTGCCAGCCCCAGCGCAGGGTGAGCCGGCTCAGCAGGAACAGGCCGAGGCCTCCCGGTTCGTCCGGGGGGTGCGGGGGCCGGGGCAGCGGCGGGCGCGGGCTGGCGTCGCTGACCTCGATCCGCAGCCGGCCGGTGGCGCGGATCAGGAGCAGCGTCCCGGGCTCGCCGCCGTGGCGCAGGGCGTTGCCGACGAGTTCGGAGACCAGCAGGACGGCGTCGGCGACCAGCAGCGGGTCGGCGACGTCGGCCAGGAACTCGGCGGTGAAGGCCCGGGCGTCGGCGGCCGCCCTGAGGTCGGCCTGGAGCGGCAGCCGCTGCGCCCACGGCCTCGTGGGGAACGGGCGTCCGAGGGAAGGCCGTGGTCCGGTCATGCGGTCGCGTCCTTCCCGGCCCGGTGAGGGGCCCGTGGTCGTCGGAGGATCGGCTCCGGGGGGCGTCGCGGCGCCTCAGTGGCCGAACAGGTGGCGGGTCCGGCCGCCGCGTGGGGGCTCGGCCGGTAGGCCGACGTCCCGGCCGCCCTGCTGGGCGGGGCGTTCCTCCGGCGGCGCGGGCTGCTCGCCCTCGTCGGGCGGGAGGGATCGTTCGGGCGGGTCCGGCCGCACCACCGGTTGGGACCGCTGGTGGGCCGCCCGGTGCGCGGACAGCCGGACGGGGCGTCGGGTCCGCCGGGCCCGCCGGGCCGTCAGGACCATCAGGGCCAGGCCCAGGCAGAAGAGCAGGGCGAGGGCCAGCCCGGCGAGGAAGATGCCCAGGCTGTCGAGCGCCGGCAGGCGGATGCCCAGCACCGTCGCCTGGTAGTCGGGCCCGCCGGAGAGGTTGTCCGCGATCAGCAGTCCGGCGAAGGCACCGGCCGCCGCCATCAGCAGGAGTCCTAGCAGCAACATGGGGAGTCCTCTCCGTCGTTCGGTTCCGGTCGCCCCCGCAGGGCCGCGCCTACCCGGGCGGGCCCGGACCTAACGCCGCGCTTCGCAGGCCCGCTCAGGACGAGGGGACCGGGGTTCACGCGGCAGAGGGCTACCGGCTCTGGACGGCGATCAGGCAGGTGTCGTCGTCGGTGTCGGCGGGGCTGAGCTCCAGCAGCCGGTCGAGGTAGCGCTCCAGGTCGGGGCCGGGGGCTCCGGCGGCGCGGATCAGCTGGTCGACGGACTCCTCGACCGGGCGGTCCCGGCGTTCGACCAGGCCGTCGGTGTAGAGGACCAGGACGTCGCCCGGCGGCAGGTGAGCGGTGTGCTCCTCGTACCGGGCGTCGTCCAGGGCGCCGAGGAGCACGCCGTGCGGCAGCGGCAGCACGTGGGCGCCGTCCGCTCCGACCAGGATCGGGGGCAGGTGCCCGGCCCGCGCCCAGCGCAGTTCGCCGCCGGCCGGGTCGACGAGCACGCAGACGGCCGTCGCGGTGATCTGGCCGGGTTCGCGCAGGGCGACGATGTTGGCCCACTCCAGCATCCGGGCCGGGCCGGCCCCGGTGACGGCGAGAGCACGCAGCGCGTGCCGCAGGGCGACCATGCCGGTGGCCGCGCCGACGCCGTGCCCGGCGACGTCCCCGACGGTGAGCAGCACCCGCTTGTCGGGCAGCAGCAGCACGTCGTACCAGTCGCCGCCGACCCGGTCGTGCTGGGCGGCGGGGCGGTAGCGGACGGCGGCCCGCAGGCCGGCCGGGCCGAGCGGGGGCGGAGCGGCGGGCAGGATGGCCTGCTGGAGCCGCAGTGCCAGTCGCTCGCTGTCGGCGGTCTCCTGCTCGCTGTCGGCGAGACGTGCCCGGGTGGCACCGAGTGCGACCTCCGTGCGGTGCTGGGCGGACACGTCGTGGAAGGCGCCGCGCACACCGGTGAGCCGCCCGTGGTCGTCGAGGACGGGCTCGGCGATCACCCGGGTGTACCCGTGGGTGCCGTCCTGGTGGACCAGGCGGACGACGGCGGAGGCCGTCCGGTGCCGGCGCTGGACGGTGTCCAGCAGGCGCCGGATCGCGGGCTCGTCGTCGGGGTGGGCGTGCCGGGCGAGCTGGGCCAGCGGCACCGGGTCGGTGTCGGGCGGCAGCCCGTAGATCTCGTGCAGGCCGTCGCTCCAGCGGATCCGGCCCTCGGCTGGGTGCTCCTCGAACCCGGCCACCCGGGCCAGCCGCTGGGCCTGGCGCAGCAGGGCACTCTGCTCGGCCTCACCGGCCCGCGCGGTCTCCGTCTGCCAGCCGACCAGCACGCGGCCGCCGACGGGGGCCGCCGCGAGCAGGACGGTGGTGGGAAGCGCGAGTCCGCCCTGCTGGAAGACCAGCCGGACCCGCTCGCCGGGCAACGGGACCCCGGTCTCGTGCACCCGGATCAGCCGTTCGAAGAGGCCGGTGGCGCACGCGGTGGGGTAGACCTCCAGGAGCGAGGTGCCCTCCAGCGTGTCCCGGGGGCGGCCCAGCGGATCGCGGAAGTGCGCGTTGGTCCGCAGGAGCGTGAAGTCGGCGATCTCTCCTCGGCGGACGACCGGCTCCAGCAGCAGGGCCGGGATGGGCAGGCCCTCCAGGAGCGCGGTGTCGTCGCCGGGCGGGGCGGGAGCGGGAGCGGGAGCGGGAGTGCGGACGTCGGCCAGGAGGGTCGCGCAGAGGTCGGCGAGGGCGTGGAGCCGGCGGCGTTGGGGCGCGCCGAGCGCGGGGGCGGGGCCGGGTGCGGGCCACAGGACCTCCAGCGCGCCCCGGCGGCGGCCCGCGTCGATCAGCGGGAGGACGGCCCGGGCCGAGCCGGCTCCCACCGACGGGCCTGCGGCCTCCGGATCGCCGGGCCACAGCTCCACGCCGCCGACCACGACGTGCTGGGCCGGGGTGGGGACGCCGGGTGGCACCCGGCTCCAGGCGTCGGCCTCGGCGGCGGGCAGCCCGGCGTGCGCGGCGAGGGCGAGCACACCGCCCGGCAGCCGCAGCCACAGCGCGACGGCGTGCGCGCCGAGCGCGTCCGCCGTCTGCTCCAGGACGGCTTCGGCGGCGCCTTGCAGATCGGGGACGGCGGCCAGAGCGGGCGTCACGGGGTCGGGCGACGCAGGGTCGGCTGTGCCCGCGAGCGGTCCGGGTGCCTGGCCGGGTGCCTGGCCGGGTGCCTGCCCGGACACCCCGGCGATGTCGGCGGCCAGGGCCGCCACGGGCACGGCGGCCTCCCGGGCGAGCCCGGCGAGGCAGGCGGCGGCTTCGGCGGGAAGCAGGCCGAGGCGTTCGGCCAGGATCCCGGTGGCCAGGTCGACGACGGCGCGGGCGCGGGCGTCGGCTTGCACCCGGGCGGCGGCGCTCTGGAGCCGGCGCACGGTCTCGGCGAGGGCCCGGGCCGTGGTGTCCGAGGGCTCGTGCCCGGCGGTCATGGCGTGTCCAGCCAGTACTGCATCCGGCCGAGCAGGTGGCGGGTGTCGACGGGTTCGGTGACGTGGTCGTCGGCGCCGCCGGCGAGGCTCTTGTCCTGGTCCCCCGGCATGGCCTTGGCGGTGACGGCGATGACCGGCAGGCGGGCGAAGCGCTCCTCGGCGCGGCCGGCGGCGATCGCGGCGTAGCCGTCGAGGCCGGGCATCATCACGTCCATCAGCACGAGGTCGGTCTCGGGGTGGGTGCGCAGCAGGTCGAGTCCGGCGCGGCCGTCGGGGGCGTGCAGCACGGTCACTCCCTGCCCGGTCACTCCCTGCCCGGTGACGCCCTTGACGGTGATCTGGCCGCCCAGGTTGCCGGCGGTGCCGACCTCGCGGGCGCCCCTGGGCACCTCACCGGCGAACGCGGACAGCTGGTCGACCATGCTGTTGAAGACCGTCGCGATCTCCCCGAGCATGCCGGGCTGCTCGGGCGCGAGCCGGGTGGCGAAGTCCCCGTCGCGCACGGTGGTCAGCCCGGCGAGCAGGTGCCGCGGGGCCTGCTCGGCCGGGTCGGCGTCGGGGGCCGGCCGCTCGTCCATCCGTTCCACCGCCCGGGTCCGCCGCACGGCCGGGGTGCCCGACCGGACGCCCCGACCCCGGGGCGGCGGGCCGCCGCCCTGTTTCCACTGTGCCACCGGAGGGCGACAGGCAGGACAGGTGTCGGTCCGGCGGGGAGGGGCCCAGGGCCCGGGGCCCGCGCCCGCGCGGCCCGGGGCGGCAGGCCGCGCGTTCACTCCGGTGGCACGTCCCGCAGCGCGAAGACCTCGACGGCCCCGGTCAGTTCGAGCATCCGCAGGACCAGCGGGCGGGGGCGGGCCAGTTCGATCCGGCTGCCCTCGGCGGCCGCGCGGGCGTGGGCCCGGAGCATCGAGTTGAGCCCCGTGGAGTCGCAGAACTCCAGGTCGGCGCAGTCGAGCACGATGACGGTGAGGGGCGCGGCCAGGGCCGCGTCGAGGGCCGTGTGCAGGGCGCCGACCGAGTCGAGGTCGAGTTCGCCGTACAGCGCGAGGACGGTGCCGCCGGCCCACGGCCGGGCCCGTGCGGTGAACCCGCCCGGCCCCGGGGCACGGCCGGTCGGTGGTCGGCGGGTCATGGTGTCGGCTCCTTCCGTCACCGGCCGGCCGGTCGGTTCACGCCGTGCGCTACGCATCCGCTCGGGCGGGTGCGAGGCGCAGCCCGTGGCCGGGGGCGCCGTCCGCGCCGGGGGTGACGGTGCCGCCCGCCGGATCGCGGGTGCCGTCGAAGAGCGGCCGCTCGATCCGGACGTGGTCGGAAACCTTCGGGGACACGGTGTTCCTCCTTCGTCACGCTTCATCACGCTTCGTCCAGGACGCCCCCCCCCGCAGCGCGGCTATCCGCTGCGGGGGGCCGGAAACGCCCGGGAGGGAAAGAAATCAGCGTGGCGCCTCGGGTTCGGCGGCTCCCTGGTCGGTCATTCCGCCGTCGTCCGCTCTCCCGTCCTCCGCTCCCCCGTCCTCCGCTCCCCTGGGTTCGGCCGGACCTGCGGGTTCGTCCGCCCAGCCGGGGGCGTCGCGGTCCTCCAGCTGCTCGCGCAGGCTGGTGAGGGTGGCGGTGAGCAGGCGGGAGACGTGCATCTGGGAGACGCCGATGCGCTCGGCGATCTGGGACTGGGTCCAGCCGTCCCAGAAGCGCAGCTTGAGCACCGTCTGATCGCGGCACGACAGCCGGGCGAGCAGGGGGCGCACGGCGGTGCGGAAATCCGCGAGTTCGATGCCGGGGTCACAGGCCCCCATGCGGTCCAGCATGGCGCTGCCGCTCTCGTCGAGGTCCTGCTCGCGCGCAGCGTCCAGCGAGTCGGGCCGGTAGACGCGGCCTGCGACTAAGCCCTCGGCGGCCTGCTCGACGGTGATGTGGAGGTCCTCGGCGATCTCGTCGGGGTGCGGGAGGCGGCCGAGTTCCTGCTCCAGCCGGTCGGATCCGCGGGCGACGGTCAGGTACAGCTCCTGCATGCCGCGCGGGACCCGGACCGGCCAGGAGGTGTCACGGAAGAAGCGCTTGATCTCACCGGCGATGGTGGGGATGGCGTAGGTGACGAACTCGACGCCGCGGTGCGGGTCGTAGCCGTCGACCGCCTTGATCAGGCCGATCGTGCCGACCTGGAGGATATCGTCCATGTCCTCGGCGCGGTGGCGGAAGCGGGCGGCGATGAAGCGCACCAGCGGCATGTTGAGTTCGATGATCGTGCCGCGCACGTAGCTGTACGCATGCGTTTCGCGGGCGAGTGCGGCCAGGCGCTCGAACAGCGCGTCGCTGAGTTCGCGTGCCTCGTACTTGCCCATCGCGCGCAGTTGCGCGTCCGTCGGGCGGGGTGGCACGTCGGGCGGAAGGCCGGACGGCGGGGCGGCCGTCCGGTCGGTGGGGCGACCGGTTTCCAGCGTGGTGGACACGGTGGCTCTCTCCTGGGGCATCGGGGCGAACGCCCGGCGCCGCGAGCGGCTCGCGCCGAACGCGACGGGGCTGCTTTTCCGGAGGACCTGGGCCCGGTGTCGTCGGGCGACGGTCCCGGTGGCACCCGGTGAGGGTGCGGACGCGACTGGCTGCGATCCACGGCCGCGTCATGCGTTCTCTACCCGACACACGACTTCCGATTCATGTTTTGGGCGGTTTATTACCTTGCCTACGGGTACACGCGCTCGGGCAACGCCCTGCCGTCACGAAAAGGAGCGCCGCCATGCCCCGAGGATCCAGCCCCAAACGGGAGCGCCAGTACGAGCACATCAAGGAGAGCGCGCTCGACCGGGGCGAGACCGAGAAGCGGGCCGAGGAGATCGCCGCCCGCACGGTGAACAAGGAACGCGCCCGGCACGGCGAGTCGAAGACCGCGAGCCGCAGTTCGCTCCACGACATCTCCTCCGGCCGCCGCGGCGGGCAGCGCTCGCACACGGGGGCCCGGGGCCCGACCTACGACCAGCTCTACAACGAGGCCAGGCAGCGCGGCGTCAAGGGCCGTTCGAAGATGAACAAGCGCGAGCTGTCGCACGCGCTGGGCCGTTGAGGAGGGCGTCATGACGACCACGCCGGTCAGAACCACCACGCCGGTCAGGATGACCATGCCGCTGATGACGACCACGCCGGTGATGATGACCGTCCCGGCTCCCCCCGGCCCGGACACCGAGCCGGTCCCCCACCCGAACCCCGCCCCGAAGCCGGGCGAGGACCCCGACCCGGCACCGCCGCCGATCCCGCCTTTCCCCACTCCCGACCCGTTCCCGGGCCCCGGTTCCGACCCCGATCCGGCACCGCCGCCCCAGCCGCACCCCGGTCAGGCCTGAGACCCCGCTCAGCCCTGGAGGGCGCCAGGGTCCACCGGGGACGCGACCTCCAGCCAGACCAGCTTCCCCTCGCCCTCGGGCAGGCAGCCCCAGTCGCGCGCCAGCCGGTCCACCACCCGCAGGCCGTGGCCGCCGGGACGGCCCGGGTCCGCGAACGGGCGCAGCCGCGGCGCGGCCGGGCTGGCGTCCGAGACCTCCACCCGCAGCCGCTCGCCGTCCCAGCCCAGCCGCAGCTCCCGGGGGCCGCCGGGCGCGTGCAGGCACGCATTGGTGACCAGCTCCGACACCATCAGCAGGACGTCCTCCGCCGCCGCCAGCCGCCCGGCATCCGGCGCGGGCAGCCAGTGCCAGGCGAGCAGCGCCGCACGGCTGAAGTCCCGGGACCGCTGGACCGCGCTCTCACTGCCGACCAGCACGAGCCGCCTGGTCCGGTCGGAGCCACTCGGCCGCCGGCCGGAAGCCGTCGCCCTCCGGCCGGAGTCCTTCGGCAACGCTCCCTCCCCGGGGCTCTTCATGCCGGGTTCTCCTCACTCCACGTCGTCGCAGCCGCGCTGCGGCGGGTCCGCGGTCTTCAGAGCGGCGTCGAGGTCGGGGTGGATGCGCAGCGCCGTGTCGGCTTCCGTGATCGCGAACAGCCTCGCCACCACGGGCCCCGGACCGGCGAGTCCCAGCCGCAGGCCGGCCGCCTCGGCGTCCAGGCGTGAGCGCAGCAGCAGGTTCAGCCCGGTGGAGTCGCAGAACCGCAGGCCGGTGAGGTCGACGACGATCCGTTCCTCGCCCCCGGCCACCGGACGGGACAGCGCCGTCCACAGACCGTTCGCGCTGCCGTGGTCCAGTTCACCTCCGAGGGAGACCACCCGCGCGCGGCCCTCCCGGCGCACCGCGACGCGCAGGCCGCCGACTTGCTGCTCCCCCTCACCCCCGCCGGGCTGCTCGGCCGGCCGTGACACGGCGGGCTCCCGGTCCGTTCGCGGCGGAGTCCTGCCGTCCCGACCGCCGTCCCACGCGGCGGTTCGGGTCCCGCGGACGACCTGGGCCGGACGGACCGCCGCCCCGGGCAGGGCCGCCGCCCCGGGCAGGGCCGGGCTCACCACCCGCTCCTCATCCATGCCCCGCGTGTGCCCGCAGCCACGGTGGCTACACGTGTGCCGGCGTTCTCCACCGTCGGGCACGTCGGCCTGTTCCTGACCGCCGCGGCGGTGTACGTGGCGGGCCACGCAGCGCGCTGCTGGTCGCGCTCACGGCGCAGCTGTGGACGCGAGCGTTTCCGGCCCGCCGACCGCTTCTGGCCCGTCGATCGTTTCCGGACCCTCGATCGTTTCCGAACCCTCGGCCGTTTCCGGACCCTCTCCCGTTTCCGGACCCTCTCCCGTTTCCGGCCCGTCGGCCCGGGTAGCCGCGCGACGCCGGACGAAGCCCGGCAGACGCCAGGGAGGCCGCCCGTGCGAGTGAACGGCGCGAGACCGGCCCGGCGGCGCCACCCGACCCGGGTGGTCCTGCCCCGGGCGCGCCCCGTCGTGTCCGACGGGTCCGGAGGCCGCGTGCCGGCCGGGCTGCGGACCGCCGCCGGGTACACCTGGCGGCTGCTCCTGCTCGGGGTGGCCGCCTACCTGGCCGTCTCCGTCCTCGGCCGGCTCCAGTTGCCGGTCATCGCCGTGTTCCTGGCGCTGGTCATCACCTCGGTCCTGCGGCCGCTCGTCGACCTGCTGGCACGGGCGCTGCCCCGCTCGATCGCCGTCCTGCTGGTCCTCGTGTGCGCCATCGTGGTCGTGGGCGGCGTTCTCGCCCTGGTGGGGACGACCGTCGTCGGCGAGTGGGGCCGGCTGGGCACCGAACTGCGCGGCGGCCTCGGGCGGATCGACCGCCTGCTCACCGGCGCCCCCTTCCACCTGCGGGCCGGCACCGTCACCGACCTGCGCGCGAAGCTCGGCGAGTTCGTCACCGCCCACCGCTCGGCGCTGCTCAGCACCGCGCTCAGCGGGGCGAGCCGGGTCGTCGAAATGCTCACCGGGCTGGCGCTCGCGGTGTTCTGCTCGGTGTTCTTCCTCCACTCCGGCGACCGGATGTGGTGCTGGGCGCAGCACCAGCTCCCGGCCCGGTCACGATCTGCCTGGGACCGCGCGGGGCACGCCGCGTGGCGCACCTTCGCCGGCTACACCCGGGGTGTGCTGATCGTGGCGGCGACCAACGCTGTGCTGGTCGGCGTCGCGCTGGCCGCCCTACGGGTACCGCTAGTACTGCCACTGATCATGCTGGAGTTCGTCGCGGCGCTCGTCCCGCTGATCGGCTCCCCCATCGCGCTGGCCGTCGCCGCGCTGGTCGCCCTGGCGGCCCGCGGCCCGGCGGTCGCGCTGCTGGTGCTCGGGCTGATCGTGATCATCGGCCAGATCGAGGGCCATCTGCTGCACCCGCTGGTCATGGGCTGGTCCGTCCGGATCCACCCGGTGGCGGTCGCGCTGTCGGTGATCGGCGGCGCCGTGCTGGCCGGTGTCCTCGGCGCGGTGGTCGCGGTGCCGGTGGTGTCGGTCGCCTGGGCGGTGATCTGCGAACTCCGCGACCACGGCCCACCACCCCGCCCGGGGCCACGAACCAGCCCCCCAGCGGCACACCACGGGCAGCCGCACCGCCAACGCGACGAACGCCGCCCCCCGCACCGACCCGCCCCCGGCCGCGGCACCCGGTGACCAGACTGATCACACCATGACGGCCCGAAGGGTCGGATCTGCGCCGGGATTGCGCGCGGCCCGTTCCCTTCCGGGCCGGGCGTCGTTGAGCAGGTGATTGGTGTGATCCGGCCCGGACGGTCCGCGCATTGCCAGGTGACCCGCCCAGGGCTCGACCCATTGGCATGACGAGGGAGACTGACGATGAAGCTGAGTGTTCGACGCGGACTGCTGGCGGCGGCCGCCACGGTCGGTCTGATCCTGGCGGCGGCCGCGCCGCAGGCCGCGGCGGCCGGCCCGCAGCACCCCGCCTCCACGACCCGTACCGAGCAGGCGGGCGGGCAGCGGGTGGCGCCGGGGGACCCGGTCCGCGACGGGAGCCCGGACTCCGCGGTCGACCGGGTCGCCGACTTCTACGGCGCCTACATCGACGCCGTCTCCGACGGCACCGACAACCTGTCGGACGGCCTGCGCGCCCACTACCTCACGGCGGACTTCCAGCAGCGACTGGCCGCCTGGGAGCAGGCCAACCACGCCGACGGCGTCCTCCGCGCCCAGGACGTGCCCACCCACTGGGAGGTGCGGTACCACGACTCCGGAGCCGGCCACCTGTTCACCACCGTCACACTCACCTGGGGCACCGGCCCCAACGCCACGCACACCGAGCTGGCCGTGCAGAGCGACCTGAGCACCAAGCTCATCTCGGACATCGAGGACGCCCCGGCCGGATACTGACACGAGCCTGGAGCGGATGACGGAGCGGACGGTGCAAGCGCGGGCGGCCGACGACGTCGCGTGAGACGAACCCGCCGATCCGCCTCCCGCCGACCGCCGTCCGTGGTGGGACCGGCCCCCGAGCCCGGTCCCACCACTGGCATCGCCGCATCATCCGAGGCACACCCGCGCCGTTCTGCCGCCGGCGAAAAACCGGCCCGCCCGGGCTCGACGCTCACTACAGTCCGGTCCCATGACGACGGTTACCACGCACACGGTCGAGTACCCGGCCGACGGCCTCACGATGATCGGGCACCTCGCGCTCCCGGCCGGTACCGGCCGCCGACCCGCGGTCCTGGTCGGGCCCGAGGGGCCCGGGCTCAACGACTTCCAGCGCCGCCGGGCCGACGCCCTCGCCGAACTCGGCTACGTGGCAATGGCCTTCGACATCAACGGCGGGCGCTGGTTCACCGACCCGCAGGAGATGCTGGCGCACGTCACTCCCCTGCTCGCCGACCCCGACCGGATGCGGGGCATCGGCCACGCGGCGCTCGACGTGCTGCGCGCCGAACCGCGGACCGACCCCGACCGGATCGCCGCCATCGGCTACGGCACCGGCGGCGCGATCGCACTGGAACTCGGGCGCGACGGCGTCGACCTGCGGGCGATCGGGACGGTCAACGCCCTGACCACGGGCCGACCCGGCGAGGCGGCGCGCATCCGCTGCCCGGTGTGGGCCGGGGTCGGATCGGAAGACCCGATCATGCCGCCCGCACAACGGGACGCGTTCGCCGCCGAGATGCAGGCCGCGGGCGTCGACTGGCGCCTCGTGGTCTACGGCGGCGCCTTGCACGCCTTCCACCACCCGACGGTCGGCCACGCCGTGCTCCCCGGCGTCGGCCACCACCCCCGGCACGCTCAGCGCGCCTGGCGCGACATCGTCGGCCTGCTCACCGAATGCCTGCCCGTAACGGAGTGACCCGGCCGTACCGGAGCGACCCGGTCGGCGGACCCGACCTGCCCGGCGAGTCAAGCGTCGGGCTCTGCGATCTGACGCACCATGTGATCGCCCTCGAACCAGCGGCTCAACAGCTGGTGAACCGGGTCCGGACTCCCCGCCCGGTCTCCACGGCCCCAGCCCCAGCCGGCTCCCCGGGCGGGCGGCGTGCCGCCGGTCATCGCCGCCAAACGGATCAGCGCCGTCTCGGTAGCGCTCGCGTCCTCCTTCCCGAGGGCCCACATGAACACCTGCGGATCCGCGGCGGCCGCCGGGACCGGGGAGAACCCGCAGCCGGCCGAGTACCACGGCCCTCGGGCACGGGGGGCACGGTGGAAGTGTGCTCGCCGGGCGCGCGCGGTGTCCGGCTGACACCGCTCCCGTCTCCGGTTCGGCGGTTCGGCGGTTCGAGTCAGCCGGCCCGGAGCAGGGTGCGCAGCTCGGCGGTGTCGATGATGTGGGCCCGCGAGGGGAGGACCTTCTGGAGCAGGACGTCGTGGACTTCGGTGTCCGGGTCGGCGACGCCGTCGGACAGGACGTAGAGCCGGTAGTCGCGGTCGGCCGCGTCGAGGACGGTGGACAGGACGACACCGCTGGTACTGATGCCGGAGACGACCAGCGTGGTGATGCCGCACTCGCGCAGCTGCCGGTCGAGGTCGGTGGTGGACATGCCGCCGTAGCGGGTCTTGCGCACGACGAGGTCGCCGTCCCGGGGAGCCAGGCGCTCGTGGATGGCCGTGGCAGGGTCCTCGTGGTGCATGACACGGTGTCGGGCCAGCGGGGCGAAGGACTTGTTGGTGGCCGGGATCGCGCCCCAGTCGGCCTCGGTGAAGCCGACGCGTACGTGGGCGACGGTGGCGCCGCTGGTGCGGACGTCGGCGATCGCCGCTTCCACGCGGTCGAGCAGGGCTTCCCGGCCCCCGCCCTCGGGCAGAACGGCCAGGATCGCGGGCTGGCAGTCCAGGACGAGCAGAGCGGTGTGCTCGGGGTCAAGCGCGGGGTCAAGCGCGGGGGCAGACGCAGGGGCAGTACTCACGCGAGTTCTCTCCTTACTTGGCGGCACCCGGTCGGCGCGGGGAGACGATTCGGCGGACCGACGGCCGCTCCCATCCGCACAACCGATCAGCGATCGGAAGCATCAAAGCGCGCCTCATCCTCAGGGATCAAACAACCACAGGACCGCCAAGCCACAACCACCAGTTGTACCTATAGAGTGCCGCCATGGACCTCGACACCGTTCGGACCTTTGTCGCCGCCGCCGACGCCGGGCAGTTCCAGGAGGCCGCCGCCGAGCTGGCCGTCACCCAGCAGGCCGTCTCCAAGCGCATCGCCGCGCTGGAACGCAACCTCGGCGTGCGGTTGTTCACCCGCACCGCACGCGGGGCCGAGCTCACCATCGACGGGCAGGCCTTCCTGCCCCACGCGCGCGAGCTGCTGCGCGCCGCCGAGCGCGCGGTCGAGTCCGTGCGCCCCGGCCGCCGTCCGCTGCGCGTCGACGTGATCAACCTTCGTGGCTCGGCGTCGGGCCTGATGCGCGGCTTCCACCGCGCGCACCCCGAGATCGATCTCGACGTGATGATGCTGTTCGAGATCGAGACGGCCGTCAACGCCATCCGCTCCGGTGCGATCGACGCGTCCTTCCGCGCCGTCGTCGCGCCCGGCCGGCCCCTTCCCGAGGACATCGAGTCCGTCCGGGTGATCGACGAACCGCTCCAGCTCCTCACCGGTCCCGCCCACGCGCTGGCGGGCGCCCGGTCGGTGACCGTCGCCCAGCTCGCCGGGCACCGGATCTGGATGCCCGGCATCGTCCCCGGTACCGAGTGGGGCGCCTACTACGACGACCTCGTCGCCGAGTTCGGCCTCACCATCGAGGCGACCGGCCCCAACTTCGGCTCCGACGCGCTCCTCGACACCATCGCCGACACTCCGGCCCTGGCCACCTTCATGGGCGAGCACACCCGCCTCGTCTGGCCCGCCGACCACGGCCTGCGCCGCATCCCGGTGACCGACCCGACGCCCGTCTACCCGCACTCACTCCTCTGGCACCGCGACAACCCCCACCCAACACTGGCCACCCTCCGCGCCCACCTCGCCGCCACCACGACCGGCCACGACGCCCCCGGCACCTGGACACCGGACTGGGTCCTTCCACGCTGAACGCCACCGCGCGCCCGCAATCAGCTTGGTCCTCGGCCTCCGGCCTGGGATTGGCCTGGTCCCACGCGCGGACCTCGGCCCTGCCGTGGCCGGACGTGTCGCTCACCGAGGTCACAGCGCTCGACCACCTGCCTCAGCTGGACGCAGGCAGGGCAGGGCCCGGCGGAAGGGACAAGCGGTCAAACTCCAGCAGACCCGGACGACGGCCACAACCACGAACCCGGCACCTAAGTTGGTTCCCACGCGCGGCGGGGGGGGGGGGGGGGGGGGGGGGGGGGGGGGGGGGGGGGGGGGGGGGGGGGGGGGGGGGGGGGGGGGGGGGGGGGGGGGGGGGGGGGGG